>JAQGKS010000199.1 GCA_028289965.1 Sphingomonas bacterium | reverse complement strand
GCTATCGTGCAGCGCGTGGTGGCTGCCCCCGGCGGCGTTGGCGGCATAGCCGTGGCGGAGCGCCAGCTTCGCTGCCAGCCAGGTGCCCCCCGGCGAGAGCATCGCGCGGCGCGACACCGCCATGATGTCGGCGCCATAGCCGCCGCCGAGCACGCTGGCCATCGGCACCCCTGCCCGCCGCGCCTGCCCGGCGACGAACCGATCGCGTGCCTCGATGCCCTGATCGGTCAGCGACAGCCGGCCCAGCCGATCCTCGCCGTGGGGATCGACCCCGGCCTGGTAGAGGATCAGGTCCGGCGCAAAATCGGCGACCAGCCGGGGCAGCGCACCCGCCAGAACGTCCATATAGGCCGCGTCGCCGGTCCCGTCGGGCAAGCCGATGTCGAGCGACGAGCGCGCCTTGCGCGCGGGGAAATTCTTCTCCGCGTGGATCGAAAGGGTGAACACATCCTCGCGGCCGGCGAGCAGCGAGGCGGTGCCATCGCCTTGGTGGACATCGAGGTCGACGATCAGGATGCGCGGCGCGTCGCCCTCCGCGAGCAGCCGGTTGGCGGCGACGGCAAGGTCGTTGAACACGCAATAGCCCGCCCCGCTATCGTGCAGCGCGTGGTGGCTGCCCCCGGCGGCGTTGGCGGCATAGCCGTGGCGGAGCGCCAGCTTCGCTGCCAGCCAGGTGCCCCCCGGCGAGAGCATCGCGCGGCGCGACACGGGCGGGGTGACCGCGAAGCCGATCCGCCGTTCCTTCTGGGGCGGAACGGTACAGCCCGCCACCTCGGCGACATAGTCGGGATCGTGCACCGCCTCGAGCCACTCGCGCGGCATTTCCGCGGGCGTGTGGACGGTCATCGCCGCGCCCGCTTCCTCCAGCGCGATCATCACCAGACCATATTTGTTGAACGGAAAGCCGCTGTTCGGGCGGCCCGGGGCGACGTAGCCGGGATGATGGACGACGTGGAGCATCTTGATCTGCCGTCCTAAAGCGTGGATCGATGCGGCGAAACCAGGAGTATGCCAGGCATGACCGATCCCTATGTCCGGCCCGACGTGCGCCGCTTCCTCGATTATCTCGAGTCGGTGCCGGGCCCCAAGACGCACGAAATGGGCGTGGCGGCGGCCAGGACACAGATGGTCGGCCTGCGCGACCTGCTCGACGCCCCGGTCGGCGAGCTCGCCGTGATCCGGGACATCGCGATCGCGGGGCCCCACGGCGGCGACATCCCGCTGCGCCTGTACGATGCGCAAGCCAACCGGCTGCCCGGCCCGCTGCTCGTCTATTTCCACGGCGGCGGCTTCGTCATCGGCGATCTCGACAGCCATGAGCCGATCTGCGCGGAAATCGCGCGGGCGCTCGATCTGCCGGTGGTCGCGGTCGATTATCGGCTCGCCCCCGAACATGCCTGGCCGGCCGCGCCCGACGATTGCGAGGCGGCGGCACGGTGGATCGCGGGCAATCCGGCGGAACTCGGCCGGGCTGTGACCGGGCTGGTGCTGGCGGGCGACAGCGCGGGCGGCACGCTGACGATCGTCACCGCGCTCGCGCTGCGCGACCAACCGGCGGCGGTGCCGGTGATCGCCCAGTGGCCGATCTATCCGGCCGCCGACCTCAACGGCGACTATCCCTCCTCCAGCCAGTTCGCCGACGGTTACTTCCTGACGAGCGAGGGAATGACCTGGTTCAGCGAATGCTATCGGTCGGACCCGAGCCACTGGCGCGGATCGCCGATGCTGCGCGATCAGGGGGGCATGCCGCCGACGCTGGTGGTGACGGCCAGCCTCGATCCGCTGCGCGATCAAGGCCGGGCCTATGCCGCCGCGACGATCCGCGCCGGCGTGCCGACGGTCTATCGCGAGGCGGTCGGCAACATCCACGGCTTTTGCAACATGCGCCGGGCGATCCCCTCGTCCGAAGGCGATATCGCCGGCTCCCTCGTCGCGCTCAAGGCGATCATCCGGGAGGCGGAGGCCGAACAGGTGATGGCCCAGGCCGCGCCCGATCCGGTGGCGGCATGAGCGTGGACCTGCCCTATCGCCCGGCAGCGGGGATCATGCTGCTCAACGCCGACGACAAGGTGTTCGTCGGCCAGCGGCTCGATTCGACTTTGGAGGCATGGCAGATGCCGCAAGGCGGCCTCGACGACGGTGAGTCCGCGGAAGCGGGCGCGCTGCGCGAGCTGCATGAGGAAACCGGCATCCGCCCCGGCCTCGTCGAGATCCTGGCCCGCTCCCGCGAGGAGCTTTTGTACGATCTGCCGGAGGATCTGGTCGCCAAGCTGTGGAAGGGCAGGTATCGCGGCCAGCGCCAAAGCTGGTTCGCCGCGCGCTTCCTCGGCACCGATGCGGATGTCGACCTGGCGACCGAGCACCCCGAGTTCCGGGCGTGGAAATGGGCCGAACCGAGCCAGCTGCCGGACCTGATCGTGCCGTTCAAGCGGACATTATACCTCAACGTGCTAAAGGAGTTCGCTCATCTGATCGGTTGATGCCGCACGGGGACGAAGTTGGTCTGCCTGTTCTCACTCCTGTTGCTCGCGACCGATCCGGTTCCCCCGATCCAGCCGGAGCCGCCTGCGCCGTCTGCACCGGAGGTGATCACGATCGATCTGCCGCCGTCGCGGACCCTGCCGGATGCGGTGCGCACACTGATCCAGACGGCGATCGACACGCGCGACGAGGCCGCGCTGGCCGCGATCGTCAAGGTTGCCGCCAAGGCCTTTCCCGACAATCGCGGCGCGATCACCGCGGCGACCGCGCAGCACGATAGCGAGGTCGCGGCAAAGCGGCGATCGGACGAGCAAGCGCGGCTGGCGCGGCTGTCCAACCCCGATCCGCTCGCCAACTGGTCCGGCGAGGTCGAGCTGGGGGCTTCCCGCGCCACCGGCAACACCGACAATCTGGCGCTCTATGCCGCCATCAAGGCGGACCGCACCGGGCTGTTCTGGCGCCACAGCCTGCGCCTGCGGGCAGACCTTCAGACCACCTCGGGGACGGCGACGACCGAGCGGATTCTCGCGGCGTGGCAGCCCAACCACCAGGTCGACGACGATTTCTACATCTATGGGCTAGCGCAGTTTGAGCGCGATCGCTTCCTCGGCATCGCCGATCGCGAAACGCTCGGCGGCGGCATCGGCTATAGCGTGGTCCAGCAGCCGGCGATGAAGCTCGACGTGGAAGGCGGCCCCGCGCTGCGCCACACCGGTTTTGCCGGCGGCGAGATCGGCGAGGATGGCGGCCGGACCACTATCGCGGGCCGCGCCTCGATGAAGTTCCGCTGGACGATCAGCCCGAGCCTGCACGTCTCGCAGGACGTGTCGACCTTCCTCGAGAGCGGCAACAACAATGCCAGCGCGACGACGTCGCTCGATACGCGGCTGATCGGCGCGATCAAGGCGCGCTTCTCCTACAATCTGCAATATGAGCAGAACGCTCCGACCAAGCGTGAGCCGCTCGATACGCTGAGCCGGGCGACACTGATCTACAGCTTCTAACCACGGGGGTGTCACCCCGCCGATCGCTGCGGTAGGATCGGCAATGGCTCTGGCACCGACAGAGATGGCCGCGCTCGAGCGCGCCGCCGCCGCGCCGATGCGCGCGCAGGTCGAGGCATGGGCGGCGATCAACAGCGGCACCGGCAACCTCAGCGGGCTCGCGCGGATGGCCGAGACGCTGGCCCGCGCCTTCTCGATCCTCCCCGGCCCGCTTCGCCTGATCGATCCCGTACCCGCCGAAATCATCGAGGCGGATGGCCGGCGGCGATCGATCGTTCATGGCCGCAACCTCCATGTGCGGGTGCGGCCGGAGGCGCCGGTGCAACTGCTGCTGACCGGGCACATGGATACCGTATTCGGTGCCGATCACCCGTTCCAGGCAGTGCGCGAGATTTCGCCAAGCCGGTTGAACGGGCCGGGCGTCGCCGACATGAAAGGCGGGCTGGCGCTGATGCTCGCCGCCCTGACCGCGGTCGAGGCGAGCCCCGCCGCCCACCGGCTCGGTTACGAACTGGTCATCAACAGCGATGAGGAAACCGGCTCGGCCGGCTCGTCCGCGCTGATCGCCGAGACAGCCCGCGGCAAGATTGCCGCCCTCACCTATGAACCCGCATTGCCGGACGGGACGCTCGCGGGCGCGCGGTCGGGCAGCGGCAATTTTGCCTGCGTCGTGCGCGGCCGCAGCGCCCATGCCGGGCGCAACCCCGAGGAAGGCCGCAACGCCATCGTCGCCGCCGCGGATCTGGCCCTCCGCCTCTCCCAAATCCGTGGCCCGAGCCTTGCCGTAAACCCGGCGAAGATCGAGGGCGGCGGGCCGAACAATGTGGTTCCGGACCAGGCGGTGCTGCGCGTCAACATGCGGCCGCGCCGGCCGGAGGATCAGGCGGAGGCACAGGCTTTGCTC
>JAQGKS010000194.1 GCA_028289965.1 Sphingomonas bacterium | reverse complement strand
GCAACTAGGCGATAAGGATGCGTATGGGGGACGTCCGCAACGAGCCGTCGATGGAAGACATTCTCGCTTCCATCAAACGCATCATCGCCGAGGACGGCGCCGTTGCGCTCAATCCCGCCCGCTTCCGGCCTCCGCCCAAGACGCGGTCCCAGCCGCAGGCCGATCCGGCGCCGCACGCCGATGCGCCGCCCGAGCCCGCGGAGGCGTCGATCGGCCACGATCAGGACGCCGCGTCGGACGATGAGGATGCAGTCCTCGAATTGACCGATCCGGTCGCCGATCCCCCGCCCGTGCTGGTCTCCGACCATGCCGCGATCGCCAGTCGCCATTCGCTGGCGGCGCTTTCGGCGATGGTGATCAAGCCGGAGTCCGAGGGCAGTAGCGGCAATACGCTGGAAGCCCTGGTGCGCGAGATGCTGCGCCCGATGCTGAAGGACTGGCTCGACGCGCGGCTGCCCGAGCTGGTCGAGGGGCTGGTCGCCCGCGAGATCGCGCGGATCACCGGCAAGCCGCTCTAGCGCGCTAGTCCCCCGGCCAAATTCGTGGCGGGTTGGATGGCGCGGGCCGGGCTGCTAGGTGCCGGTATATGAAGACATTTGCCTCGTTGTGCGCGGCCGCGTCGCTCGCCGCCATCGCCACTTCCGCCACCGCCCGCCCATTCACCCCGAACGATCTCGTCTCGCTCTCCCGCGTGTCGAGCCCGGCGCTTTCGGCCGACGGTCGCTGGCTGGTGTGGGAACAGCGCGAGACCGACCTGGCGGCCAACAAGGGCCGATTCGATCTGTGGCGGATGGACCTGAGCCGCGGCGGCGCGACCGCGCAAAAGCTTGCCGCCGATCCCGAGGCGAACGAACAGGCGCCCGCGTTCGGCCGCGACGGCAACGTCTATTTCCTGTCCGACAAGGGCGGCGATTCCGCCGAACTGTGGCGCGTGCCGATTGCCGGCGGCGCGCCCGAACAGGTGACGCGCGACAGCCACGGCTTGTCGGGCTTCCGCCTCGCGCCGAGCGGCGATCGGCTGCTGGTGTGGGCCGACCGGCCGGTCGGCGCGCGCGATCTGACGCAGGTGAAGCCGGAGGCGAAGGCCGCCGACGGCAGCGGCCGCACCGCCGACCAGCTGTTCGTGCGGCATTGGGATGCGTGGGCGGACGGCCAGCGATCGCAGCTGTTCGTGCTGCCGCTGGCCGAGGGCAAGGTCGCCGGCCCCTCCGTCGCGATCGGTGGCGCCCTGATCGGCGACGCGCCGTCGCGGCCTTATGGCGGCGCGGAGGAGGTGGCGTGGTCGCCGGACGGGCGCACCGTCTATTTCGCGCTGCGCGAGGCGGGACGGATCGAACCGACCTCGACCAACCTCGACATCTTCGCTGCCCCGGCCGACGGATCGTCCGCGCCGGTCAACCTGACCGCCGCCAATTTGGCGACCGACAATCTGCCGGCGGTATCGCCCGACGGGCGCTGGCTCGCTTATGCGGCGATGAAGCGACCCGGTTATGAATCCGACCGGATGGTCGTCCAACTGCGCGATCTGAAGACCGGCGCGGTGCGGGCGCTGACCGAGGGTTGGGACCGTTCGGTCGCCTCGATCCTGTGGGCGCCGGATGGCGGCAGCCTCTATGTCACGGCGCTCGATCATTTCGACGAGGCGCTTTTCCGGGTCGATGTGCGGAGCGGCAAGGTGACGCGGCTGACCCAGGAAGGATCGGTCGCCGCGGCGGTCGTCGCGGGCAAGCGGATCGTCTACGCCGCCTCGACGCTGACCGCGCCGGCCGACTTTTACACGCTCGGCGGCCGCGGCGCGGGCAAGCGGCTGACCTCGGTCAACGCGGCAAAGCTGGCCGGCATCGACCTGCCGCAGGCGACCCGGTTCAGCTTTGCCGGGGCCAATGGCGATACCGTCTGGGGCTATGCGCTGAGGCCCGCCGGGCTGGCGGCCGGGGCAAAGGCGCCGATCGCCTATCTCGTCCATGGCGGGCCGCAGGGCAGCTTCGGCAACGCCTGGTCGTATCGCTGGAACCCGGCGATATTCGCCGGCGCGGGCTATGGCGCGGTGCTGGTCGATTTCCACGGATCGACCGGATACGGCCAGGCCTTTACCGACAGCATCAACAAGGATTGGGGCGGCAAGCCGTTCGAGGACCTCAAGCTCGGCCTTGCCGCGGCGACCGACAAGTTCGCCTGGCTGGACGGCGACCGCGCCTGCGCCGCGGGCGGCTCCTATGGCGGCTATATGATGAACTGGATCGCGGGTAACTGGCCCGACCGGTTCAAATGCCTCGTCACCCATGCCGGCGTGTTCGACGCGCGGGCGATGGCCTATGAGACCGAGGAATTATGGTTCGACGAATGGGAGCATGGCGGGCCCTATTACGAACAGGCCGCCGAATATGAGCGGTGGAACCCGGTCAACCACGTCGCCGCGTGGAAGACGCCGATGCTGGTGATCCACGGCGAGAAGGATTTCCGCATCCCGTATACCCAGGGGCTGGCCGCCTTCACCGCGCTCCAGCGGCGCGAGATCCCGTCGCGGCTGCTGATCTTTCCGGACGAGAATCACTGGATCCTCAAGCCCGCCAACAGCCTGCAATGGCATCGCGAGGTGCTCGGCTGGATGGCCAAGTGGACGCAGTGACGCCGATCAGCAGGCATTGGTAAAGCATGGCCGCGCCGTTAAGAGCGGCGGCCATGACCATCGACAAGACTTTCGACCCGACCGCCATCGAGGCACGCTGGTATCCGCATTGGGAAAGCGAGGGGCGTTTCCGCCCCGAGCGCCCCGATGCGCAGCCCTTCACCATCGTCATCCCGCCGCCCAACGTGACCGGTTCGCTCCACATCGGCCACGCGCTCGACGTGACGTTGCAGGACGTGCTCGTGCGCCACGCCAGGCTGAAGGGCAAGGATGCGCTTTGGGTGGTCGGCACCGATCATGCCGGCATCGCGACGCAGATGGTGGTCGAGCGCAATCTGGCCGCGCAGCAGCAGAAGCGCAGCGACTTCACCCGCGACGAATTCGTCGCCAAAGTGTGGGAGTGGAAGGCCGAGAGCGGCGGCGCGATCACCCGCCAACTGCGCCGGCTGGGCGCATCGTGCGACTGGGCCAACGAACGCTTCACGATGGACGAGGGCTTCAGCCGGGCCGTCACCACGGTGTTCGTCGAGCTGCACCGCCAGAAGCTGCTCTACCGCGACAAGAGGCTGGTGAATTGGGATCCCCATTTCCGCACCGCCATTTCCGACCTCGAGGTCGAGACGCGCGAGATGCAGGGCAAGTTCTGGCACCTGCGCTATCCGCTGGAGGACGGCAGCGGGCATATTTCGGTGGCGACGACGCGGCCGGAGACGATGCTCGCCGACATGGCGGTCGCGGTGAATCCCGAGGATGATCGCTACCGCGCGCTGATCGGCAAGCATGTCCGCCTGCCGATCACCGGCCGGCTGATCCCGATCGTCGCCGACGAACATGCCGATCCCGAGCTGGGATCGGGCGCGGTGAAGATCACGCCGGGGCATGACTTCAACGATTTCGAGGTCGGCTGCCGCGCTGGCTTCCGCCCCGCCGACATGCTCAACATGCTCGATGCCGATGCCCGGATCGCGCAGACGGCGGACGGCCTGATCCCGGCCGCGCTGATCGGGCTCGACCGGTTCGAGGCGCGCGCCCGCGTCGTCGCGTTGCTCGACGAGGCCGGGTTGCTCGAGCGGATCGAGGATCGCCTGATCCAGACGCCGTACGGCGATCGTTCGGGCGTGGTGATCGAGCCGTGGCTGACCGACCAATGGTATGTCGA
>JAQGKS010000174.1 GCA_028289965.1 Sphingomonas bacterium | reverse complement strand
CCGGCGGTGCGCCACATCACGCTCTCCAACGGCATCGACGTCGCTTATGCCCAGCGAACCGCCGTGCCGGTGACCCGCATTGCGGTCAGCTTCGATGCCGGCAACGCCGCCGATCCCAAGGACAAGCTCGGCCTGCAATCGCTGATGCTGTCGCTGATCGACGAAGGGACGACCTCGCGCAGTTCGGTCCAGATCGCCGAGGAGCAGGAGCGGCTGGGCGCGCAGATCGGCGCGGGGGCGTCGATGGACCAGACCTCGCTCAGCCTGTCGGCGCTCAGCCCCAACCTTGCGCCGTCGCTCGATCTGTTCGCCGACATATTGCGCAATCCGGCCTTCGCCCCCGCCGAGGTGGAGCGGGTGCGTGCGCAAAAGCTGGCGGGGATCGCCGCCGAACTGACCGAGCCGCGGGGCGTCGCGCTGCGCGCGCTGCCGCCCTTGCTCTACGGCAAGGAGCATCCCTACGGCATCCCGTTCACCGGCACCGGCGATCCCGCCGTCGTCGCGCGGGTCGGCCGGGCGGACATGATCGCGTTCAAGCAGGGCTGGATGCGCCCGGACAATGCGCGCATCTTCGTCGTCAGCGATCTGGCGCTGGAGCAGCTGGGGCCGCAGCTGGAAAGCAGCCTCGGCAGCTGGCGGGCGACGGGCGAGAAGCGGACCAAGAATCTCGACACGCCGACCCCGCCGGCGCGGCCGCGGATCGTGCTGATCGATCGCCCGGGCTCGCCCCAGTCGCTGATCCTCGGCGGCGCGCTGCTGCCGGTGAAGGGCAGCGACGAACTGCTGCCCTTGCTCGCGGCTAACGAAGTGCTCGGCGGCAGCTTCCTGTCGCGGATGAACATGGATCTGCGCGAGCGCAAGGGCTGGTCCTACGGCGTCAGCGCGCAGGTCAACCGCCTGCTCGGCACCGCGCCCTATCTGGTCTCGGCGCCGGTCCAGGCGGACAGCACCGGCCCGGCGATCGCCGCGCTCCAGAGCAACATGCGCGAGTTTCTCGGCACCAGCGGCGTGACGCCGGCCGAGCTGGAACGGACGATCAACAACAGCATTCGCGAACTGCCCGGCAGTTTCGAGACCGGCAGCGACGTGCTCGGCGGCATGCAGCGCAACGCCTTGTTCAAGCGGCCGGACAATTATTACGACACGCTTGCCACTCGCTATCGCTCGCTGACGGCGGGCGATCTCGACAAGGCGGCGCGGGCGGCGATCGATCCCGACAAGATGCTGTGGGTCGTCGTCGGCGATGCGGCCAAGGTTCGTCCGCAGCTTGACGCGCTCAAGCTGCCCGTCGAAAGCGTCGCCGCGCCGAAGTGACGGCCATAACCCCCGGAGAAACAAGCATGGCCATTGTCGACGGCGATTGGGATTGCGTGACGCGCACGCCGATGGGCGATCAGAAGGCGGTGCTGTCGGTACGCAGCGCGGGCAACAGCTTTACCGGCAGCATGTCGAGCCCGATGGGCTCGCTCGACGTGATCGACGGCACGGTCGAGGGAAACACGATCATCTGGAAGATGGACATGAAGGCGCCGTTCCCGATGCTGCTGGCGTGCCAGGCGACGATCGACGGCGACAGCATCGAGGGCGGGGTCACCGCCGGTGCGTTCGGCACGTCGCCGTTGAGCGGCACCCGCAAGGCATAGCCCGCTCTGACGCCCGAACGCGGGAGCGTCAGGCCGCGAACAGGTGGGTGACGTGCCCCATCTTGCGGCCGCGCCGCGCCTCCCGCTTGCCGTACAGGTGGAGGTGGGCGCGGGCGTCCGCGAGGATTTCGGCCCAGCCGTCCGCTTCGTGGCCGATCAGGTTGCGCATCTCGACCCGCGCCGCGGCGAGCGCGGTGTCGCCGAGCGGCAGCCCGCAGACCGCGCGGATGTGGTTCTGGAACTGCGACGTCACCGCGCCTTCGATCGTCCAGTGACCGCTATTATGGACCCGGGGCGCCATTTCGTTGAACAGCGGACCGTCGGCGGTGGCGAAGAACTCGCACGTCAGCACGCCGACATGATCCAGCCGATCGGCCACCGCGCGGCTGAGCGCGATCGCTGCCGGTGCCTGCGCGCGTATCTCGGCCGAAGCGGGGAGGGCGGAGATGTCGAGGATGCCGTCGCGGTGGATATTCTCGGGCGTGTCCCACACCACCATCTCGCCATCGGCGCCGCGGCACAGGATCACGGAGAATTCGGCGAGGAAGTCGATCCGCCGTTCGACGATCATCGGCGCGGCATCGCCGATCAGGCGGGCCAGCGCATCGCGCGCGGGGGCGAGCGTCGCCCAGGCCGCGGCCGCATCGGCCGGGCTGTCGATCCGCGCCTGGCCCTTGCCGTCATAGCCAAGCGCGGCGGTCTTGAGGATCGCGGGCGTGCCGATGTCGGCCAGCGCTCCCTCCAGATCGGCCAGGCTCGCCACGGGGCGGAACGGGGCGACGCCGCCGCCCAGATCGAGCACCAGTTGCTTCTCGTACGGCCGGTATTGCGCGACTTCGAGAGAGGCGGCGCCCGGCCGCACCGTGGCATGGCCGGCGGCGCGGGCGATCGCCTGCGGATCGATATTCTCGAACTCGTAGGTGACGACGTCGACGGCGGCGGCGAAGGCCGCCAGCGCATCGGCATCGTCATAGCGGCCGCAGGTCCATTCGGCGGCGACCTCGCTGGCGGGGCCGCTCGCCTCGGGGGCGTAGACGTGGCTGCGATAGCCGAGCTGGGCGGCGGCGATCGCCAGCATCCGGCCGAGCTGGCCGCCGCCGACGATGCCGATGGTGGAGCCGGGCGGAACGATCATTCGGGGTCTTCGGCGACGTCGGCGGTCTGCTTGGCGCGCCACGCATCGAGCCGTTCGCCAAGCGCCGGATCGGCGGTGGCGGCGATCGCGGCGGCGAGCAGGGCGGCATTGATCGCGCCGGCCTTGCCGATGGCGAGCGTGCCGACCGGAATGCCGGCCGGCATCTGGACGATCGACAACAGGCTATCGAGCCCGCTCAGGGTGCGGCTCTGCACCGGCACGCCGAGTACCGGCAGGCGCGTCATCGCCGCGCACATGCCCGGCAGGTGGGCCGCGCCGCCGGCCCCGGCGATCACCGCGACCAGCCCCCGCGACGCCGCCGACTTGGCATAGTCGTACAACCGGTCCGGCGTGCGATGCGCCGACACGACCTTGGTCTCATATTCAAGGTTCAGCGCGTCGAGCGTCTCGGCGGCATGGGCCATCGTCTCCCAATCGGAGCGGCTGCCCATGATGATCCCGATCCGCGGTGCCCCCGCCATATCCCGCTCTCCCCGCTAAAACGGCTGCTTAGTGGGCGGGGCCACGTCGCGCAATTGCCATGCGCCTCAGCGCTCGGACAGATAATAACGATCGGTAGCGCTCAGATCGTCGGCCAGGTCATAGACGATCGGCTGTCCGGTCGGGATTTCGAGCCCGGTGATCTCGGCATCCGGGATGTTCGACAGATGCTTGACCAGCGCGCGCAGCGAATTGCCATGCGCCGAGATCAGCACCCGCTTGCCGGCCTTCAATTCGGGCGCGATCCGCTCGTCCCAATAGGGCAGCACGCGC
>JAQGKS010000159.1 GCA_028289965.1 Sphingomonas bacterium | reverse complement strand
GCGCGGGCCCAGCGGAAGCGGCCACGCTCCTCGCGCTGGCGCGCATCCGGATCCTGGCGTGCGATGCGGGTATCGCCCGGATCGATGCCGGCCCGGCGGCGATCGCGCTGACGCCGCACCGCAGCTTCGCCGGGAACGCGGAGGCGATCGGCCTCACCGAGAAGAACGGCCGGCTGCTGCTGAGCGAAGCGACCGAGGGCGACGAGGCCCGGATCCAGCGCGTCGAGCGCCTGCTCGAACAATTAAGCGGCGACTGAAAATGGCGTCGCTCCCCCTCCCCCGCCCGGGCGATGATCTCGACCGGGCGGCCGAGGCCTGGGAGGCCCATTACACCGACCTCATCGCCGAACTGCGCAGTTCGGCCCAGCCGCGGCCGACGCTGTTCCAGAGCTTCTTCCAGGCGGGTTTCGAATGCTCCACCCACCGTCGCGGGCATGATCGCGCGCGCATCGACGTGATCGCGTCGAGCCGGCACGACGTGCACGCGGCCGACGATTACCGGCTTCTCGCGGAACATGGCATCACCACCGCGCGCGACGGGCTGCGCTGGCACCTGATCGGCCAGCATCGCCAGGCCTATGACTGGTCCAGCCTGACGCCGCTGCTCGACGCAGCGGGCGAGACGGGCACGCAGGTGATATGGGATCTGCTGCATTATGGCTGGCCCGACTGGCTCGACGTGTGGGACGATGCCTTTGCGTGCCGCTTCGCCGATTTCGCCGGCGCGGCCGCCCAACGCATCGCCGCCACCCCCGGCCCCCATTTCTATGTCCCCGTCAACGAGATGTCGTTCCTCGCCTGGGGCGGGGGCGATCAGGGTTTCATGAACCCCTTCGCCCAGGGGCGCGGCGACGCGCTGAAGCACCAGCTGGGGCGCGCCGCCAGTGCCGCGATGGCGGCGGTGCGCATCGTCGATCCTGGCGCCCGCTTCGTCCATCCCGAGCCGGTGATCCACATCACCCCGCCACGCGGCGCGGCCCCGCGCGTCCGCGCCGATGCCGAACGCCACGCCCGCGCCCAGTTCGACGCGTGGGACATGATTTGCGGCGATCACTGGCCCGAGGTGGGCGGGCAACCCGACTATCTCGATGTCGTCGGCGTGAACTATTATTCGCAGAACCAGTGGGTTCATTATGGCGAGACGATCGAGATCGGCGATCCGCTCTACAAGCCGTTGCGTTATTTGCTGATCGATACCTACGCGCGCTATCGACGGCCGATCTTCATCGCCGAGACGGGGATAGAGGGGGACAGGCGGCCCGGCTGGTTCGCCTATGTCTGCGACGAGGTGCGCGCCGCGATGCGTTGCGGCGTGCCGATGGAGGGGATCTGCCTCTATCCGGTGCTCAACCATCCGGGTTGGGACGATGATCGCAACTGCCCCAACGGCCTGCTCGAATTCTCCGCCGCGCCGGGCCCGCGCCCGGTCTACCGGCCGCTGGCGGACGAGCTCGCCCGCCAGCAGGGGTTGTTCGCGGACGAGTTCGGCATCGGCGCCTAGCGGTCGACCTCCTCCAGCAGCAGCGCGATCAGCCCCTCGGGGTCATCGGCCATGACGATGTGCCCGGTCGCCATCGTGCGGACCTTCCACGCCGGATCGGCCTCGACCTCCTGGTGGAATTTGGTGAACACCGTCGGCGCATCGCGCGTCGCATAGACATAGGTGCGGTTGGCGATGCCCCCGGCGGCGGCGCTCGATACCGGCTCGGTCAGCGTCAGCAGCGGGTGGGCGGAGAGGCGGCGGCCCGCGCCCGGCTGGGCGAACGGCTCGACCATCCCGGGGCGACCGCGCTGCGCCTCGATATAGTGGCGGCGCGACGGATCGTCGGCGATGTCCCACAGCGATTGCCCATGCTTGGGCAGGAAGGCATCGAGGTAGAATAGCGTCCGGATGCGATCGGCCATCACGCCGGCGACGCCGGTGATGACCATGCCGCCATAGCTGTGGCCGACGAGGATCACGTCGCTCAATTCCTCATATTCGATGAGATTGGCGACGTCGCGGACGTGCAGGCTGAGGTCGATCGCCGGGCTGGCGAGGTGGATCCGCTCGCCCAGTCCGGTGAGCGTCGGCACATGCACATCATGGCCCGCCGCGCGCAATGCGCGGCCGATGTGGGACCAGCCCCAGCCGCCGCCCCACGCGCCGTGAACGAGAACGAATGTCGCCATGCCTACCTCCCCAATGCCGCGAGCATCCGCTCGGGATAACGTGTGCCCGCGGTCGATCCCTTGGGAATGGCGGCGCTGAGGCGCTCGATCTCGGCCGGGCTGAGCGCGATGCCGATCGCTCCGACATTGTCCTCCAGATAGGAGCGCCGCTTGGTGCCGGGAATCGGCACCAGATCATCGCCGGCGGCAAGCACCCAGGCGAGCGCGATCTGCGCCGCGGTGCAGCCTTTCTCCCGCGCCAGATCCTCGATGGGGGTGAGGATCGCGGTGTTGGCGGCGAGGTTTTCGGCCTGGAAACGCGGATGCCGGCGACGCCCGTCCTCGGGCGCCAGGTCCGCGTCGCCGCGCACCGCGCCGGTGAGGAAGCCACGGCCCAGCGGCGAATATGGCACGAAACCGATACCGAGTTCGCGCACGAGCGGCAGGATCTCGTCCTCGACCTCGCGGCTCCACAGCGAATATTCGGTCTGAAGCGCGGTGATCGGGTGGGTCGCATGCGCGCGGCGGAGGGTGTCGACGCCCGCTTCGCTCAGCCCGAGATAGCGGACCTTCCCCTCGGCAACCAGCTGCGCCATTGCGCCGACTGTCTCCTCGATCGGCACGTCGGCATCCACCCGGTGCTGGTAGTAGAGATCGATCGTGTTGATGCCGAGCCGCGCCAGGCTCGCCTCGCATGCCTCGCGGACATAAGCAGGGCGGCCGTCGATCCGGAAGCTTCCGTCCGGCTGGCGGACATTGCCGAACTTGGTCGCCACGAACACCCGATCCCGCCGATCGGCGATCGCGCCGCCGACCAGGGTCTCGTTGTGGCCGATGCCATAGATGTCGGCGGTGTCGAGAAAGTCGACGCCGAGATCGATCGCGCGGTGGATGGTGGCGATCGCCTCCGCCTCGTCGGCTGGGCCGTAGACGTTGGACATGCCCATGCAGCCAAGGCCGATCGCCGACACCTCCGGACCTTCCCGGCCCAGCCTCCTTCGTTGCATCCATCTCTCCGGGCGCATGGTTCTTGTCGGCGGAGTGTCGACGACTTCGCGGTTGGCGGCAATCCCAACCGCGGTTCGACCGGGTACGAATCCCGCTCAGGCTTACAGCCTTGCGCCAGGTGAAACGAACCGCCTCTGCTTCAGCGTTGCGCGCCTTGATGATCGCTGCGCGTCGAGATGTTCGGCTGCACCTTGTCGGCCTTTTGGTCGCGGG
Source organism: Sphingomonas bacterium (assembly GCA_028289965.1). Lineage (GTDB taxonomy): Bacteria > Pseudomonadota > Alphaproteobacteria > Sphingomonadales > Sphingomonadaceae > JAQGLK01. Next base: position 12,654 of record JAQGKS010000159.1, on the reverse strand, counting down.
TCGGCCCCGCCTGGGGGTCGGCCGCCCGTTTCAGCGCATCTTCGCTGCCAACCTCGCGCGCGATCCGTCCGCCGCTGGCGCCGCCCTCGGCAGGGGCATCCTCGGCGCGCTCGATCAGGTCGCGATCATCGTGGCGGTGGGCGGTCTCCGCACGATCGTTGCGTGTGTCGGTCATGACAGGCTCTCCCGGTGAACATATCGTCAGCCAACGGCGCGTCCGGCCAACCGTTCCACGGCTTCCCGCAACTCTATTTCGCTTCACCGCGAGGCGAATTTCGGTACAGCGTTGGTTGATGAAGTCCTCCTCGCCCGCCCCCGCGCACCGCCCCTCGACGCTGTCGCCGTTCAAGGTTCACGCGTTCCTCGCTTTGTGGCTGGCCGCTTTGGCGTCGCAGGTCGGGAACGCCGTCCAGTCGGTCGGCGCCTCGTGGATGATGACCTCGCTCGCGCCGCAGGCGGACATGGTCGCGCTCGTCCAGACCGCGGTATCGCTGCCGGTGATGCTGCTCGCGCTGATCGGCGGCGCCGTCGGCGATCTGTTCGATCGGCGGCGGGTGATGCTTACCGCGCAGGTGGTGATGGCCACCGCCTCGCTGCTGCTCGCCGCGCTCACCTTTGCCGGGCTGATCACGCCCTGGTCGCTTCTCGCGCTGACCTTCGTCCTCGGCGCCGGCGTAGCGATATTCTCGCCGTCGATGCAGGTCACCGTCAACGAGATCATGCCGCGTTCCGAACTGGCCGGGGCGGTCAGCCTCAACGTCCTCGGCTTCAACGTCGCGCGCAGTGTCGGCCCGGCGATCGGCGGCGGCATCGTTGCCATCGGCGGAAGTTCCGCGGCCTTCGTGGCGACCGCCTTCAGCTATAGCGTCGCCGTGCTGATCCTGGCCTTCTGGCGACGTCCGGCGACGGCGGCGCCAGCGGGCGATCGTCCGCGCCGCTCGATCGCCAAGGCGATCGGCGAGGGGCTGCGCTACGTCGCGGCCGCGCCGCCGATCCGGATCATCCTGATCCGCGCCTTCACCCTGACCTTCGCAGGCGCCGCGGCCTGGGCGCTGATGCCGGTGGTCGCGCGCGATCTGATCGGCGGCGGGCCCTCCACCCTCGGTTTCCTGCTGAGCGGCCTCGGCTTCGGCGCGGTCGTCGGGGCGGCGCTGAGCACCCATGTTCGCCATCGTTTCTCGAACGAGGCGATCGTGCGCGGCGCGAGCATCATCTTCGGCCTCGCCTGCCTCGTCGTCGCCTCAGGACCGGGATTGCCGGTGAGCTTCGCTGCATTGCTGATCGGCGGCGCCGGCTGGGTCCAGGCGCTGTCCGGGTTCAGCGTCTCGGGCCAGATGTGGTCGCCGCGTCCGCTGGTCGGTCGCGTCGGCGCGACGATCAACAGCGTGATCTTCGGCGGACTGGCGGTCGGCGCCTGGTTCTGGGGGCATGTCGCCGAAGCCGTCGGCATCGGATCCTGCCTGATGCTCTCGGGCGGATTGCTGATCGTGCTGCCGGCCATCGGACTCCTGCTGCCGCTGCCCCGCAACGAGGATGCGCCCGCCGTCTGATCGGCCCCGTTCGCGATTAGCGGTTCGGTCTAGCGCCTGCCCTTGGGCACATCGGCGCCGGGCCGAACATCGGCCCACCGCGCATGGTCCCGACTACGCTGCATCGAATCCGATCGGAATGAACGGTCGCGCGGGCGTCGGCGAATGCCACACCGGCACCGCCGCACCGCCGCGATCAGCGTCCTCGGCTGAGATCGTCGACTTCACCCATGATCGTCTGGAGCGCGGTGCGGTTGGGATCGGCCTTGTGATCGCGGCGCGACGGCAGCTTGCCATCGCTCAGCAGCGATTCCAGCGCGACCCGGCCGCGCGCGACGCGGCTCTTGATCGTGCCCACCGCACAGCCGCAGATTTCCGCTGCCTCTTCATAGGCAAAGCCGCCCGCGCCGACGAGGATCAGCGCCTCGCGCTGCGGCTGGGGAAGGTGCAGCAGCGCGCGCTGCATATCGCCAAGCTCGACGTGGCGATCCTGGCTGGCGGGCGCGGCGAGCAGCTTGCTCGCGGTCAATTCGTCCCACTCGCCCTTGAACCGGGCGCGGCGCATCTGCGACAGGAACAGGTTGCGCAGGATGATGAAGGTCCAGGCGCGCATGTTGGTGCCCGCCTGGAAGCGTTTGCGCGCGGCCCACGCCTTCAGCAGCGTTTCCTGCACCAGATCGTCGGCGAGATCGCGATTGCCCGAAAGCGAACGGCCGAAGGCGCGCAGATGCGGGATGACGCGACCAAGCTCGGTCTTGAACTCGTCGTCCGACAAGGAGACGTGCTCGACCACCGGCTCGGCGTCGCCGGCTTCGTCCTGTTCGTCGGTGGAATCCACATCTTCAATCATAGACACGCCCCACGCTACCCACCCTGTGGCCGCACTGCCGGCTACGACACATGCGCCAACGCCCCAGATAGGGACGCCTGCTCCTGATTACGATTCCGTACTATGCCGCGCTCATCCCCAGTAGAGCAGCAACAGCGCGAACAGGATGATGATCAGCGCAAGCGAGAAACCCAGCACGTAGCGCACGATGCCGGGCGTGGAACCCGCACGCGCCTCCGTCTTGGTGGCCTTCACCGGATCGTCGTTCATCGTGAATCCCCCGTCAGCTGATAATCGTTACGCCAACGCCGCCTGCTGGTTCGGGTTCCCTCCCCGTCAGGCGGGCACCGTCGCCATGTCGAAGAACAATGCCTGGCTGATCGCCGCCTTGACCGTCGAGCGCTGGAACGGCTTGGTGATCAGGAAGGTCGGCTCCGGCCGCTCGCCGGTCAGCAGCCGCTCGGGGAAGGCGGTGATGAAGATCACCGGCACGCTGAACTCCGCCAGGATGTCCTTGACTGCATCGATACCCGAGCTGTCGTCGGCCAGCTGGATGTCGGCGAGGACCAGGCCGGGGCGCTTGGCCATCGCCTGGGCGACGGCTTCGTCACGGGTGACGGCGACACCGTTGATGCCGTGGCCGAGATCGCGAACGATCGTCTCCAGATCCATCGCGATGATCGGCTCGTCCTCGATGATCAGCACGTCGGCGTGGGTCTGCCGCTCGATCTCGGACAGCGCTTCCTTGACCAGCTCGTCGACCTCGGCCGCGCTGCTGTCGATCAGATAGCCGGTGTCCTCCGGGGTGAAGCCTTCCATCGCGGTCAGCAGCAGCGCCTGGCGCGATCGCGGCGTGACCCGGGTCAGACGCGCGTCGGCGATCCCGGCATTGTCGCCCAGATCGCCCGGATCGCGGCCATCATCCTCATTGGCCGAGGCCCAGATACGCTGGAAGGTCCGGTACAGGCCGAGGCGGGCGTCGATGTCGCGCGGGAAATCCCCCGGCGCGGCGACGATCGCCTCGAGCGCGGCGCGGACATAGGCGTCCCCATGAACCTGATTGCCCGTCAGCGCCCGGGCATAGCGCCGCAGGAACGGGATGTGCGGCGCGATTTCCTGGCCAAGCGACATGATCTGCTCAAACTCCGTGGTGATTGGGCGTTATTGAGGACGGCGACAGACGAATGCAAGGCTCCCCCGATGGCCCCGCCCCCTCCTCGACGAAGCACCGTCGATTTGGTGGGAACCATCGACGGAGTTTTTAGTTTCCCTCCCGCCTATATCGTTTGTCATTCGTGGCATCGCTGCGGCACCGAAACGGGGTCGCGCATCCGCTAGGTCGGATGTATTAGCCCGGGTGGGGGCCGTTTGGGGGGATGGACGTTTTGTCGTTGGAACGTAAAGACAAGAAATCGCTCGGTGGGCGAAACACTATGGTTGGCACCAGATCCGGCAAGCGACAGGTGGCGCACGGGCCCGGCCCAAGCGACGTCGGCTCGGCGTTGCGCAGCGCGTATGAGCAGACGATCGGTGAGGACATCCCTTCGGAGATGCTTGAGCTTCTCGGCAAGCTCGCCTGAGGGCGAGTGACCGGCCGATGTTCGCGCGCACCTCTATTTCCTGCTGCCGATGACGTCGATCGGGGCCACGATCGCCCGGCTATCGACCGGCATAAAGATGCTGTTGATCCTCAGCACGGCACTGCTGCCGCTCGGGTTGATCGCTTTGTCCGCATCGTTGCAGTCGGCGCGCACCAACCGGAGTGATCGGGAAGCCGAGGCGCGCCTGCTCGCCGCCGCCAGCGCGGACGAACTTACCGGCGCCGTCGGCTATGGCACCGATGCGTTGCGCACCGCCCTCGGTACGCTTGCCGCCGGGCGTGTCGATGGCGCGACATGCCAGCGCGCTTTCAGGCTGATGGCACCCGGCCAGCGCTGGCCCACCCAGTTCGCCCTGTTCGAGATGTCGGGGCGGCGGATCTGCGCCACCGCCGGCTTCTCCTCCCCGCCCGTAACCGCGCCGACCGCCGAAAGCGGCGTTGACGCGCGGCTGATCGAAAGCGCGCGAACGCTGCGCTTCGACATCGCCGATCGCCGCTCCGGGCTGGTCGCCGCGGGCGAGTTGCCGGCCGATACGTTGCGCCAGATCCTGCGGCCGCATCTGCCGCCGGGTTCGGTCGGCGTGCTGCTGCGTCAGGGCGACGCCGATGTCGCGATCTCCCACGCCACCCGCCTCACCCCGCTCAGCCAGCTGGTCACGGCCAGCGCGCCGGTGGCGAACGGCCAGCTCGTTCTCGAACTTACCGTCAACGCCACCCCGATCCGGGCAATCGAGGTGCTGATGGTGCTGCTGCCGGTGCTGATGTGGGCGGCGGCGGCGGGGATCGGCTGGCTGGTGGTCGATCGCCTGCTCCTGCGTCCGCTAGCGCAGATGCAGAAGGCGATCGCCGGCTACCGGATCGGCGACGCCGAACTCGCCATTCCGCGCATGACGACGCCGTCGCACGAGATCCGCGAACTGGGCGGCGCCTTCGCCAGCCTGACCCAGCGGCTTGCCCGGCACGATGCCGAATTGGAGGAAAGCCTCGAGCGGCAAACGCTGCTGACGCGCGAGGTGCACCACCGGGTGAAGAACAACCTTCAGGTCGTCGCCAGCCTGATCAACCTCCACTCCCGCGGCGCCACGACCGACGAGGCCCGCTCGGCTTATGCGACGATCCAGCGCCGCGTCGACGCCCTGTCCGTCGTCCACCGCAACCATTACGCGCATCTCGAGGAGAATCGCGGCGTCAGCCTGCGCGCGCTGATCGGCGAGCTTGCCTCCAACCTGCGCGCCACCGCCCCGCACGAGGCGGCCGGCCTGGCCATCACGCTCGATCTCGCCCCGCATTATGCCAGCCAGGATGTCGCGGTGCCGGTCGCCTTCCTGATCACCGAGATCGTCGAACTGGCGATGCAGTGCGGCCCGGCCGGCACGGTCGCGATCCGGCTCGAGGGGGCCGGGGCTCCGCTCAAGGCGCGGCTGTCGGTGACCGCGTCGAGCCTGGCCGGCGACCATTGTCGCAGCCACCCGGCCTATGAACGCTTCATGCGGGTGACCGAGGGGCTTTCCCGCCAACTCCGCGCCCAGCCGAAGCGGGATCAGGACGTCGGATCGTTCGCGATCGATATTCCGATCGCGGAGGCCGTTCCCGAAGACGATGGTTGACCAAGCGGATCGGAAAGAGCGCAGCACGTTACCGGCCCGCAGCGGGACTTTTTTCGTAAGCCGGCGGAACTGGGCGCCCTCAATTTGGTTCTAAAAAACCGAGGATAGCGAACATGTGCCCCCCCGCTCTCGCTATCCGTTACATGGGCCCGGACCGCCGCTTCCCCCCCCCCCCCGGCGCTCCGGGCCCAAATTTTTCGGCAATAGCGCACGCGATCGGGACCTTCCGGATCGCGTGCGGAACAAACCCGCCGGACGGGCATTGAGCAGCCGGTTCCCAGGGAACGCCGACAAAGGAGAATTCGAATGGTCCGCAAGGTTCTCGCACTGGCGCTCGTCGCCGGCAGCATGATGGTCGCAGGCTGCAACACCGTTGCCGGCGCGGGCAAGGACGTCTCGTCCGCGGGCGACGCCGTCTCGGATGCTGCCAAGTAATCAATCCGATTACGTCGGATGAAGGCGCTGTCGGGAGACCGGCGGCGCCTTTTCCATGTCCGCCTCGCTCCGCCCCCTCGGTGGGTCAGACGACCTGGTCGGTCTCCGCGGGAACGCGGTCGCGGCGACGGCGACGCTCGGTGAAGAAGATCGCGATCAGCGCCAGTTCGTAGAGCAGCACCAGTGGCAGCGCGAGCATGAGCTGGGAGACGACGTCGGGCGGCGTCAGCACCGCCGCCACCGCGAAGGCACCGACGATCGCATAGCGCCGGCCCGCCTTGAGCTGCGCGCGGGTGACGATCCCCGCACGCTCCAGCAGCATCAGAACCACCGGCAGCAGGAACGACACGCCGAAGCCGAACAGGAACTTGGTGACGAAGGTCAGGTAATTGCCGACCGCAGGCAGCGCCTCCTGCTGCACGCCGCCGATATTCCCCTCGAAGCCGAGCAGGAAGCGCAGCGCGAGCGGCATCGCCACGAAGTAAGCGAGCGCCGCGCCGCCGAGGAACAATATCGGCGTCATCACCAGGAACGGCAGGAAGGCGCGCTTTTCCCGCGCGTAGAGGCCAGGGGCGACGAACTGCCAGAGCTGCGTCGCCAGAACCGGGAAAGCGAGCATGATCGCCGCGAAGAAGGCGACCCGCACCTCGGCGAAGAACGCCTCGAAAATGTCGGTATAGATGATCTTGCCCTGGCCGGCGCGGAGCAGCGGCTGGACCAGGAAGGCAAAAATCGGCCGCGCGAAATAAAGGCACAGCGCGAACGCGGCACCCAGTGCAGCGAAGCTCCACAGCAGCCGCCGCCTGAGCTCGACCAGATGTTCGAGCAAGGGCGCCTTGCTCTCGTCGAGATCCTTCACGGCAGCGGGCCCGTATGGACCCGCGGATCGATCGGTTCGGGCGGACGCGGCGGCGAATTGAGGTCGGACAGCATCGGCGGCGACACCGGCGGGGCGGTCTCCGCCCCGGCCAGGGTCGGCGCACCCGCTTCGGAGGCCGGATGTTCGCGCATGATCCGCTCATTCTCCGCGGCCCAGCGTTTTTCCATTTCCTCGACCTCGGCCTGGCGCATCATTTCGTCCATGCCCGCGCGAAAATGGCGCGCCACGCCGCGCGCGCGGCCGACCCAGTAGCCGACCGTTCGCATCAGCCGCGGCAGATCCTTCGGCCCGATGACGACCAGCGCGACCAGGGCGACGAGCAGCAATTCGGTAGGTGCGACGTCCAGCATCGGCGGCCTCTAGCCCAAGGTGGCGCGGATATGCACCCCCCGCTCGCTCGTCTGTCCCGAAATCGGGGCGCTCAGCTGTGCGGCCGATCATCCTTCATCGGCTGCAGGTCGCGATCCGGATTGGGATCGATCGGTGCCTGCGTCTGAAGCCGGGCCGGCGGCGCCTGCACTGTCGGCTCCTCCTCCTCGGTCATGCCCTTCTTGAAGCTCTTAATGCCCTTGGCGACGTCACCCATCATGTCCGAGAAACGTCCCTTCCCGAACAGCAACAGCACGACAATACCAACGACCAGCCAATGCCAGAGGCTCAGGCCACCCATGATCGATCTCCTTGTCCCAAGCCTATCTAGTCGTCCTCGCCGTCCTTTTCCATCTCTAGCATGACAGGCGTGGTGTCGATGGGGTCGAGCAATCCCGCCGCCGCCAGCTCGTCGACGCCGGGCAGGTCGCGGCGGCTGCTCAGGCCGAAGTCGGTGAGGAAGGCGGGTGTCGTCGCATAGGTCAGCGGCCGGCCCGGTGCCTCGCGCCGCCCGGCAGGGCGCACCCACCCCGCCTCGATCAGCACGTCGAGCGTGCCCTTGGAAATCTGGACGCCGCGGATCGCCTCGACCTCCGCCCGGCTGACCGGCTCGTGATAGGCGATGATCGCCAGCGTCTCGACCGCCGCCCGGCTCAGCCGGCGCGTCTCGGCACGCTCCCGCCGCAGCAGATGCGCGAGATCGGGCGCGGTCTGGAAATGCCACCGCCCGCCGCGCTCGACCAGGTTGATGCCCCGTCCGGCATAGTCCGCGGCCAAAGCGGCGAGCACCGCGCGAACGTCGACCGCGCTGCCGACGCAGGCGGCGACCTCGGCCGGGGACAAGGGCGTCTCCGCGGCGAACAAGGTCGCCTCGACGGCGCGTATCGCTGCATCGGGTGCGGCGTTCATGCGCGCCGGATCATCAGCGGCGCGAATGGCTCGGCCTGGCGAAGACTGACCGTACCGCGCCGCGCCAGTTCCAGCGCCGCGACGAAGCTGGAGGCGAGCGCCGACCGGCGATAGGCCTCGTCGCGCGTCTCCGGCACGAAGCGCTCCAGCGCCAGCCAGTCGATCCGCGCGCCGATGATCCGTTCGACCCTGGCGATCGCCTGTTCCAGCGTCATGACCAGCCGGCGCGAGACGATGTGCATCGCCGGAACCGCGCGGGCACGGACCGCGCCATAGCCCGAGATCACTGCGAACAGATCGGACTGCCAGTGCGGCGTACGGACCAGCCGCAGCCCCTCGGGTGCGCCGCGGCGGAACACGTCGCGGCCGATCCGGTCTCGCGCCATCAGCCGCGCGCCCGCCTCGCGCATCGCGTCGAGCCGCTGGAGCCGCTGCTGCAGCCGCAGCGCCAGTTCCTCCGGGTCGGGATCGGGCGCCTCTTCGCGCGGCAGCAGCAGGCCGGATTTGAGGTAAGCGAGCCACGCGGCCATCACCAGATAATCGGCCGCGATCTCCAGCTTCAACGTCCGCGCGTCGTTGATGAAGGCGAGATATTGCTCGACCAGTTCGAGGATCGAGATTTCGCGCAGATCGACCTTTTGCGACCGGGCGAGGTTCAGCAGCAGATCGAGCGGCCCCTCCCAGCCGGAGAGCGCGAGCGTCAGCGTCTCGGGCGGGCCGGGTGGGTCGGCTTGGTCCATCGCGAAAGCCTATGCGCTCGCCTGCGGGCCGGCAATCACCGGGCGCCGTCAGGCCAGAGCGAGCAAGGCGTCGCGCGTCGCCACCAGTTCGGCGAAGGGCGTGCGCTCGGCGCCCGCGGCGATCGTGGCCATTGCGCGATCGAGCCGGGCGCGCGCCTGCGGATCAATCGCGCCGACCGCGCCGACGACAGCGACCATCTCGTCGATATTGCCCGAGCAATGCAGCGCGACGTCGCAGCCGGCGGCGATCACCCCCGCCGCCCGTTCGTCGAAACCGCCGCTCAGCGCCTCCATCCCGAGGTCGTCCGACATCAGCAGGCCGTCGAAGCCGATCCGGCCGCGGATCAGGTCGCGGATCACCGTCCGCGACAGGCTGGCGCACTCGCTTGCGTCCCACGCCGCGTAGACGACGTGCGCGGTCATCGCCATCGGCGCGTCCTTGAGCGCGATGAACGGCGCGAGATCGATTTCCAGGCTCTGCGCATCGGCATCGACGACGGGCAGCTCGACATGGCTGTCGGCCATCGCCCGGCCGTGCCCCGGCATATGCTTGACGATCCCGACCACGCCGCCGGCGCGCAATCCGTCGATCACCGCCCGGCCGAGCGCGGCGACGCGCATCGGCTCGGTCCCGAGCGCGCGGTCACCGATGATGTCATGGGCGCCGGGCGCGCGGACATCGAGCAGCGGCAGGCAATCGACGTTGATCCCGACTTCGGCGAGCACGGCCGCGATCGCCTGGGCGTTGGCGCGTGCCGCCTGGATCGCGGAGATCGGCGCAATTTCATAGAGCGCATCGAACCGCTCGCCGGTGGGGAAGGCCGGCCATTCCGGCGGCTGCATCCGGGCGACGCGTCCGCCCTCCTGATCGATCAGGATCGGCACGTCGTCGCGACCGGACAGCGCGCGCAGTTCGTCGGTCAGCCGGTTGAGCTGGGCGCGGTCCTCGCAATTCCGCTTGAACAGGATGTACCCGGCAGGATCCGCTTCCGCGAACAGGGCCCGCTCGGCCGCGGTCAGGGCAAGTCCGGAGAGGCCGAGTATCAGGGGTTTCATCGCTGTTCCGTGCTGTCGTTCGCGCCCTCAACTACGCACGCGCGCCGAACGCGTCCAGCATCCGGCGCGCAAAGCCCTGGCCGAAGGATCAGTTGGAGATCACCACGCACGTCTCGCCGGCGACCTTGAGCTTGCCGCAGACCGTGCGCGCATCACCGGCAGCCGATGCGCGCAGCCGGTAGAGCGTGCTGCTCCCCGCCGTCACCGCGGTGACCGAGCTGGTGAGCGGCTGGAGATAGGCAAAGCGGCCGGACATCGCCTTCCATGCCTGGTTGGCCTTGGCCTCGCTGCCGAACGCGCCCAGCTGAATGACGCCGCCGCCTGCCGGCGCGGGCACCGCTGCGCTGGCGACGGCCGTGGCGGGCGCCGCGGCTGTTGGCTTGGGTGCCACGCCGGGTGCGGTGGTGGACAGCGCTGCCGTGGCGGTCTTGCCGACGGGCACGGCCGGGGCCGGCGCGGTGGGCTCGGCAACGCGAGCGGCGGTGACCGGGGTCTCGGGCAGCGCGGCGACGTCGATTGCGGCGTTCAGGTCGGTGCCGGCGCTTGCCGCATAAGCGGCGTCGCCCTGCCCTTCGACCTGCATCCCGCCGGGTTCGGCCGGGCGCTGCTTGTAGGCGCCGTCGGGTGCGGCGATGAGTTCGCCCGCGCCGCCGCTGGGATCGCCGCGATCGCCGAGCCAGAATACACCGCCGACGATCAGGCCGAGCGCAACCAGAGCCGCGATCAGCGCGGCGACGAGCGTTCCGGCGCCCGCCCCGCTGCGCCGATCCTCATCCTCGACCGCCTCGAGCCATGGCAGCCTGTCGCCATCGGCAACGGCGCCCATCCGGTCTATTTCCGACATCACGCCATCTCCTCGGCTGCGCTGACTCCCATCAGGGCCAAACCGTTATGAATGATCTGCCCCAACGAATCCGCTAATGCGAGTCGGGCAGAAGTGGTTTCGGAGGAGTTAACTATCAAAAATCTTCTGCTGGGATCGTCATTTCCGCGATTCCACAAGGCATGGAACGCCGCGGCCAGATCCCCCAGGTAAAAGGCGATGCGATGCGGCTCGCGCGTCGCGGCGGCGGCCTCGACGATCCGCGGATATTGCGCGGCGAGCTTGACCAGCCCCAGCTCCTCGGCGTCCAGCAGGGTCAGGTCCGGCGGGCCGATCTCCATCCCCGCCTCGATCAGCCGGCGATGGAGCGAGCGGATCCGCGCATGGGCGTATTGGACGTAGAATACCGGATTGTCCTTCGACGCCTCGACCACCTTGGCGAAGTCGAAATCCATCTGGGCATCGGCCTTGCGGGTCAGCATCGTGAAGCGCACGACATCCTTGCCCACCTCGCCGACGACGTCCGCCAGCGTCACGAACGACCCCGAGCGCTTGGACATCTTCACCGGCTCGCCGCCGCGCAGCAGCCGCACCATCTGGACGAGCTTCACGTCGAGCGGCACCGCACCCTTGGTCAGCGCCTTGACCGCCGCCTGGATGCGCTTGACCGTCCCGGCATGGTCGGCGCCCCAAATGTCGATCAGCAGGTCCGATCGGCTCGCTTTGTCGAAATGATAAGCGAGATCGGTGCCGAAATAGGTGAGCCCGCCATCGGATTTGCGCACCGGCCGATCGCTGTCGTCGCCAAACTGCGTGGCGCGGAACAGGGTCAGCTCCACCGGCTCCCAATCGTCGGGCGTCTCGCCCTTGGGGGCCTCGAGCACGCCCTGATAGATCAGCCCATCGGCACGCAGCTGCTCGAGCGCGGCATCGACCTTGCCGCTGCGCTGCACCTCGGCCTCGGACGAGAAGACGTCGTGGCGGATGCCCAGCAAGGCGAGATCGGCACGGATCATCTCCATCATCGCGGCGACCGCGCGGGTGCGGAACAGCACCAGCCACTCGCTCTCGGGCGCGGCGGCATGAACATCGCCGAACTCGGCAGCGAGCGCCTGCCCGACCGGGACCAGATAGTCGCCCGGATAGAGACCCTCAGGGATCGCGCCGACTTCCTGGCCCAGCGCCTCGCGGTAACGAATGTGGACCGAGCGGGCGAGCGTATCGACCTGCCCACCGGCATCGTTGACATAATATTCGCGCGTCACCGCATAGCCGGCATATTCGAGCAGGGTCGCGAGCGCGTCGCCCACTACCGCACCGCGGCAATGCCCCATGTGCATCGGGCCGGTCGGGTTGGCGGAGACATATTCGACGTTGACGCGCTGGCCCGCGCCCACGGTCGAGCGGCCATAATCCGCGCCGTCCTCGAGAATACGGGCAAGCTCCTCGCGCCACGCCGCATCGGTCAGCCGGACGTTGATGAACCCGGGACCCGCCATGTCGGCCGATGCGATCTCCGGCAGCTGCGCAAGACGCGGCGCGATCAGCCCGGCGAGAGCGCGCGGGTTGGTCCCGGCGGGCTTGGCCAGCACCATCGCGGCGTTGGTGGCGAGATCGCCGTGCGACGGATCGCGCGGCGGCTCCACCGCGATGTTGCGGCGATCGAGCCCCGGCGGCAACGCGCCTTCCGCGGTGAGGTCGTCAAGAATCGCGCCGATCTGCGCGGCGAAGCGGTTGTATAGCGTCACGGGGTTCGTCCACCTGGGATCAAAGGCGGCGCTGTAGCGGAAAAGCGGGGCAAACGTCCATGCCGCAGCCATTCCGCCGGCGGGTCAGATCCCGTCGGGCATGTCCACCGGCCCGATCACCTCGCGGTA
>JAQGKS010000147.1 GCA_028289965.1 Sphingomonas bacterium | reverse complement strand
CGCCTCGTCGGCGGCGAGCGCGGCTTGCCCGGCCTGCGTCGCGGCGGCACCGGCCGCGGCCGCAACCGCATCCTTGGCCGCGCCCGGCACGGCGATCGCCGGGGGCGGCAGATTGTCCGCCGCAACCGACGCCTGGAGGATCTTCGACGGATTGGCCGGCGGCTCGCCCCGCTCGATCGCGTCGACATACGCCATGCCTGAAATCACCCGGCCAATCGGCGAATATTTCCGGTCGAGCCGCAGGTTGGGCGACAGCATGATGAAGAACTGGCTGTTGGCGCTGTCCTCGGACTGGGCCCGGGCCATCGAGACTTCGCCGCGAACATGCGGCAGATCGTTGAACTCGGCCTTCAGGTCGGGGAGCTCCGAGCCGCCCTCGCCGGTGCCTTTCGGATCGCCGGTCTGGGCCATGAAGCCCTCGATCACGCGGTGAAAGGTCAGCCCGTTGTAAAATCCGCGCCGGGTCAGCGTCTTGATCCGCTCGACGCTGTTGGGCGCCTTGTCGGGACGCAGCTGGATACCGACGCGCCCACCGGTCGACAGGTCGAGATAGAGGATGTTCTGCGGATCGGCGGGGGGCGGGGCAAGGGGATCCGGCGCCTGCGCGACGGCGGCCTGGGCGAACAGCATGCCGGCAAATGCCGCAAGCATAACCTTCAGTCGCATCTCGAACCTTCTCCCACGCCGGAATGCCCGGCCCTAACGATGCTGGATGTAGCCCGGCTGAACGCTCAGCTGCCACGCCGTCCGAGGCGGGCGACGCGCGCCGCGACATCTTCGGCCACGCCGGCCGGAACGAACGGGCGGATATCGCCTCCGTAGAGCGCGATTTCCTTCACCAGCCGCGACGCAATCGGCTGCAGCGCGACATCCGCCATCAGGAAGATCGTCTCCACCCGGTGGTTGAGCTGCTGGTTCATGCCGGCCATCTGATACTCATATTCGAAATCGGCGACCGCGCGCAGCCCGCGTACGATCAGCGATGCACCCTCGCGCTCGGCAAAGTCCATAAGCAGTGAATCGAACGCGACCACCGCAATGTCACCGGCAACGCCGGCGACTTCGCGCGCGATCATCGCCATCCGCTCCTCGACCGAGAACATCGGCGATTTGGACGGGTTGGTGGTGACCCCGATCACCAGCCGGTCGACCAAAGTCGCGCCGCGGCGGATGATGTCCATGTGCCCCAGCGTCACCGGGTCGAAGGTTCCGGGATAGACCCCGATGCGGGCCATCAGCGGTCGCGTTCGACGACGAAACGGGCGATACTGCGCAACAGCTCCGCCTCCGCCCCGAAGGTAGCGAGATGCGCGATCGCCTGATCGACCAGCAGTTCGGCCTGCAGCCGGGCGCGTTCCTGCCCGAGCAGCGACACGAACGTCGCCTTGCCGGCGGCCGCATCCTTGCCATTGGCCTTGCCCATCGCATCGCTGTCGCCCGCGACGTCGAGGAGGTCGTCGGCGATCTGGAAGGCGAGGCCGATGTCGCGGGCATAGCCGCGCAACGGCGTGCGGCCCTCGGGCGGAATGCGGCCCATGATCGCGCCCGCCTCCAGGCAGAAGCCGATCAAGGCGCCGGTCTTCAGCTGTTGCAGCCGGGTGATCGTCGGCAGGTCGAAGCTCTCGGTTTCCGCCGCGAGGTCCATCATCTGGCCCCCCGCCATGCCCGCCGGGCCGCTCGCGCGGGCAAGCTCGGCGACCAGCTCGACGCGGACGAACGGATCGGCATGCGTCGCCTCGTCCGCCAGAAGCTCGAACGCCAGCGCATGCAGCGCGTCGCCGGCGAGCACCGCGGTGGCCTCGTCGAACGCCTTGTGGACCGTCGGCTTGCCCCGCCGGAGATCATCGTCGTCCATGCAGGGCAGATCGTCGTGGATCAGCGAATAGACGTGGATGCATTCGATCGCGGTCGCGACGCGCAGGGCGGCCTCGCGCTGGACGTTGAACAGGTCGCACGCCGCGCACACCAGCAGCGGCCGCAGCCGCTTGCCGCCGCCCATCGCGGCATGGCGCATGGCACCGAACAAATCGGCCCGCGCGTCCGCCGGAACCTCGAGCAGCAGATCGAAGTGGCGGTCGATCTCCGCCGAAATGCGCTCCAGCGCCGGCCGCAAGCCGAGCGGGACGATCACGCCACTCAACCGGCGTCGAACGGCTGGAGCTTGGCCGGCTTGCCGTCCGTCCCGAGCGTGATCTTTTCAATCCGCGCCTGGGCGGCCTGGAGCCGCGCCTCGCACTGGGCGCGCAGCGCGTCGCCCTCCGCATAGAGGCGGATCGATTCGTCGAGCGACGCATCGCCGCTCTCGAGCCGATGAACGATCGCCTCGAGCCGCTTCAAAGCGTCCTCGAAGCTCAGTTCTTCAATGTTTTCGGGTTCAGACGCCATAGGCCGACTTGTGGCTTCCGCGACGTTAGGGGTCAAGGCGCTGCGGGAGAAGCCGGCGGGGCAGATCGACGAAGCCGCCCGGCGGATCATCCATCACCCCGCCCGGCCCCACTCTGCGCGGGTCAGCGCTTGAACGGATCGATGAAAGCGGGCCGTGCGGGCGCGACTTCGCCGTTCAGCGCGGCTTCGGCCGCAAGCGCGGCGGCGTCGCGCTGCGCGCGCAGCTCGCCGATCAGCGCGGCGCGGTCGCCGTCCAGCCGCATGTCGACCGGTGCTTCGATGCCGGCCGCCTTGGCCGCCTTTGTCACCTGCGCATCCAGTTCGCGCTGCGAGCAGAGTCCGAGGGTGACGGGATCCTTGGGGGTGATGTTGTCGATGT
>JAQGKS010000143.1 GCA_028289965.1 Sphingomonas bacterium | reverse complement strand
GATCGGTGACGATCGCCACGCCGACCGAACTGCCCTCGTTGACCGGCTTCAGCACATAGGGGCGCGGCAACGGATCGGCCGCGTAGAGGCTTTCGCTGGCGACGATCACCCCGGCGGGCATGCGGATACCCTGCGGCACCAGCTCATGCTTGGTCAGCTGCTTGTCGATCGCGATGACCGAGGTGGCAAGGCCGCTATGGGTGTAGCGCAACCCCATCAGGTCGAGCATGCCCTGGATCGACCCATCCTCGCCCGGCGTGCCGTGCAGCGCGTTGAACACCACGTCGGGTGCCGCCTCGCGCAGGCGGAAGGCGACGTCGCGGTCCATGTCGATGCGGGTGACGCGGTGGCCGAGGCTTTCGAGCGCATCGGCCACGCCGCGCCCGCTGGTCAGCGAGACTTCGCGCTCGGCGGACCATCCGCCCATCAGCACGACGATGTGGAGCGGCGTCACGGTCATGCCTGCGCCCCTTGTGCCCGGCCGACGCGCTGGATTTCCCATTCGAGCATCACGCCCGAGTGGGCCTGCACGCGAGCGCGCACCTGCTCGCCCAATGCCTCGATCTCGGCAGAGGTCGCGCCGCCGAGGTTGAGGAGGAAGTTGCAATGCTTTTCGGACACCTGCGCCGCACCCAGCCGCAACCCGCGGCAACCGGCGGCGTCGATCAGCGACCACGCCTTGTTGCCCTCCGGATTCTTGAAGGTCGATCCGCCGGTGCGGCTGCGCAGCGGCTGGCTCGCCTCGCGCTCGGCGGCGATGCGGTCCATCTCCGCGCCGATCTCCGCGGGGTCGCCGGGAACACCCTCGAACAGCGCCTCGACCACCACCGCCCCGTCGGGCAGTGCGCTGTGGCGATAGCTGTAGCCGAGCCGATCGGCCGGCCAGGTCTCGACCGCCCCGTCGCGCAGCACCAGCGTCGCCTCGACCAGGATCGCCGATGCGTCCCGGCCATAGGCGCCCGCATTCATCCGCACCGCGCCGCCGACGGTGCCGGGAATGCCGCGCAGGAACTCGAGCCCGGCGACCCCGGCATCACGCGCCGCGCTGGCCACGCTGATGCCCATCGCCGCCCCGCCCGCGCGCACGCGGTTGCCCGGTTCCGCCGCGACCCGGGCGAAACCCTTGGGCAGACGCACGGTTACTCCCGGAACGCCGCCGTCGCGCACGATCAGATTGGATCCGACGCCGATCGGGAATACCGGCGTCGCGGGATCGAGGGCCGTGAGAAACTGCGCGAGATCGGCCACGTCCGCCGGGCGCACCAGCCACTCCGCCGGCCCGCCGGTGCGGAACCAGATGAAGTCGGCCAGGCTACCGTCGACCTCGACACGGCCGTTCAGCGCCGGCAGCGCGCGCGCCGCCGCGACCGGAGAGGTATCCGCCAGGCCAGGCGCGGCCGTCATGCGTCGACCGTGCGCGCCGCGGCGATGCCGTCGGCCAGCCCCGCCGCCCACTTCGTGATGTCGCCCGCACCCAGGCAGACGACCATGTCGCCGGGCTGCGCGGTATCCGCCAGCACCTCGGCCAGCGCCCCGGCGTCGGCGATCTCATGGGCCGAGCGATGGCCGCGGCGCTTGAGCCCGGTGACCAAGGCCGCCGCATCGACCCCGTCGATCGGCGCCTCGCCCGCGGCATAGACCGGGGCGACATAGACGATATCGGCCTCGTTGAACGCGGACTGGAAATCGCTCATCAGGTCGCGCAGCCGGGTGAAGCGGTGCGGCTGGACGACCGCGATGACGCGTCCCTCGACGCCCTCGCGCGCCGCCGACAATACCGCGCGTATCTCCACCGGATGATGGCCGTAATCGTCGATCACGACCACGCCATCGGTCTCCCCGACCTTGGTGAAGCGCCGCTTGACCCCGCCGAACTTGGCGAAGCCGGTCTGGATCACCGTATCCGCAATGCCCATCTCGAGCGCCACGCCGATCGCGGCGAGCGCGTTCTGGACGTTGTGGCGGCCCGGCATCGGCATCACGATGTCTTCGATCGAGCGGGTCGAGCCGTCGCGGTGGCGTACGATCGCCTCGAACCGGTTGCCGCCGGGGATCGGCGTGACGTTGACCCCGCGCACATCCGCCTGGGCGGAGAAGCCATAGGTGACGACGCGGCGATCGCGCACCCGCGGGATGATCGCCTGGACCTCGGGATGGTCGAGGCACAGCAAAGCCGCGCCGTAGAAGGGCACATTCTCGACGAACTCGACGAACGCATCCTTGACCGCGTCGAACGAGCCGTAATGATCGAGATGCTCGGGATCGATGTTGGTGACGACGGCGATGGTGCCGTCGAGCCGCAGGAAGCTGCCATCGCTCTCGTCGGCCTCGACCACCATCCAATCGCTCGTTCCCAGTCGCGCGTTCGAACCATAGCTGTTGATGATACCACCGTTGATGACCGTCGGATCGACGCCGCCAGCATCCAAAATGGCCGCGATCATCGAAGTCGTGGTGGTCTTGCCATGCGTTCCGGCGACCGCCACCGTCGATTTCAGCCGCA
>JAQGKS010000138.1 GCA_028289965.1 Sphingomonas bacterium | reverse complement strand
GGGCAGATCGACCATCGGGCGGTGCGCCCTAGAGCTGCTGGTTGACATATTGCAGCATCTCGTCGGTCGATTTGATCATCTTGGAATTGACCTCGTAGGCGCGCTGCGTCTCGATCATGTCGACCAGTTCCTCGACGACGTTGACGTTCGATCCCTCGAGCGCGCCCTGGCGGATCGCACCGCGGCCATCGAGGCCGGCGGCGCCCGTCTGCGGCGTACCGGATGCGGCGGTTTCGCCGAGCAGGTTGTTGCCCAGGCTCTCCAGCCCGGCCGGATTGATGAAGCGCGCGGTCTCGATCTTGCCCAGTTCGGTCGGCGCGGTCTGGCCGGGGGCGGTGGCCGAAACGGTGCCGTCGCTGCCGATGGTGATCGTCTGCGATCCTTCCGGCACGGTGATCTCCGGCACCACCGCCATGCCTTCCTCGGTGACGAGCTTGCCCTCGGCCGACAGGTTGAAATTGCCGGCGCGGGTATAGCCGATGCGGCCATCGGGCATCGTCACCTGGAAATAGCCATTGCCCTCGATCGCCAGATCGAGCGAGTTGCCCGTCGTCTGGAGCGAGCCCTGGGTGTCGATCCGCGCCGTACCGGTCATCTGCACGCCGGTGCCGAGCGACTTGCCGACGGCATATTTATTCTCGGCCGAGGATGCCGCGCCCGGCGCCGTCATCGCCTGGTAGGCGAGCGTCTCGAAGCTGGCGCGATCGCGCTTGAAGCCGGTGGTGTTCACGTTCGCCAGGTTGTTGGCGATCACGCGCATTCGTTCGGATTGCGCATCGAGGCCGGTGCGGGCGACGTGGAGGGCAGCATTACTCATGATTCAGGCGCTCCTTCGGAAGCAGCGTGTCAGTCGGGCAGGCGCATCAACTGCGCGGCGTCGGTGTCGATGTCCTTGGCGGTCGCCAGCATCTTGACCTGGGTCTCCCAGGCACGGCTGGATTCGATCATATCGATCAGCGCCTGGCTGGTGTTGACGTTCGATCCCTCGAGCGCGCCGCTCACCAGCTTGGCATCCGGATCGGACGGCAGCGCGCCGCCGCCCTTGACCCGGAACAGCCCGTCGAGCGCCTTGACGATGTTCGATCCGGCCGGGCTGACGAGCTTCAGCCGGTCGAGATCCTGCGGCGTCTTGGGGTCGCCGCCTTCGGGGACGATGCTGATCCGGCCCTGCGCGTCGATCGAAATCGAATCGTGCGGCGGCACGGTGATCGGCCCGCCTTCGCCGAGCACCGGCGCGCCATCGCCGTTGATCAGCAGGCCGGTCTCGGTGACCTTGAGGTCGCCGCGCCGCGTATAGGCCTCCTCGCCATTGTCGGCCTGAACGCTGAGCAGCGCATCCTTTTGCAGCGCGACGTCCAGCGAACGCCCGGTCTGGGAGACCGCGCCCTCGCGCATGTCGGCCGACAGCGTTTCCTCGGAGGAAAGCGCCCGGGATTGCAGCCCCGCGCCACGCTGCCACAGCGTCTGCGCCGCCGAAATGTCGGCGCGAAAGCCGACGGTGTTGGCGTTGGCCAAATTGTTGGCGGTCGCGGACTGGCGGGACATGGCGGTCCGCAGAGCCGAGATCGAAGCGTAAGCGAGGCGGTCCATCGGTCAGCCGATCAGTTGCGCAGGTTTACAGCGATGCTGGTAAGCTGCGTCGAGGTGTCGAGCGCCTTGGCGTTCGCCTGGAAATTGCGCTGCGCCTGGATCAAGGCGACCAGTTCCTCGGTCAGGTCGACATTGGCTTCCTCCAGCGCGCCCGACTGGATCGATCCCATCCCGTCCGATCCCGCGCCGGCGACAGTCGCTGGGCCGGACCGCCCGGTGATCGTCCAGCTGGCATTGCCGATCTGGTGCAGCCCCTCGGGGTTGGCGACGATGGCGATGGCGACGCGGCCGAGCTTCTTCGTGCTGCCATCGGAATAGGATGCGGAGACCAGTCCCTTTGCGTCGACCGAGACGTTGTCGAGCCTCGCGCCGTCGGCAGTTTCCGGATTGGTCGGCGGGATCCGCAGGTTGATCGTGCTGGCGAGGTCGCTCGCGGTGACGTTGCCGGCCTCATTGACCGGCAGCACCTGGAGCATCGCACCATCCGAGTTGACGACATTGTTCGCGCCATCGGTGGTGAAGGCGCCGGCGCGGGTGAAGCTGGTCGTCCCGCCGGCCGCGGCGGAATGGGTGACGAAGAAGCCCTGGCCCGAGACCGCGAGGTCCAGCGCGCGCTCCGATGTCTGGAACCCGCCCTGCGTGAACTGCTGTTCCATGCCGCGCAGCCGCGTGCCCTGGCCCGGCGTCGAAGCCGACTGGAAAGCGGACGCGGCGATGATGTCGCCAAATTCCGCCCGGCTCTTCTTGAAGCCGGTGGTGCCGACGTTGGCGATGTTGTTCGAGACGACCGAAAGGTCGGTCTGGGCGCCCTTGAGGCCGCTGAGCGAAGTATAGAAGGACATGGTGATGGTCTCCCGAAGAAAGGTCAGCCGAGGCGGATGGTGTCGGCCGGATCGATGAGGCCGAGCGGAGTGACCAGCTTGGTTGCGCCGCTGGCAGGCGACTGGACGCCGCCGATCGCGGTCCAGCTGGCGGCGGCGGGGGTGATCGAGGCGCCGTTCGCATCGCGTGCGCTGACGACGATCTTGAGCGCGCGACCGCCGGCGGAGGCGCCTTCGGCATCCTTGCCGTCCCACGCAAAGTCGATCGCGCCCGCGCCCCGGGCGCCGAGATCGGCGGAATGGACGACGTTGCCATCACCATCTACCAGCTTCAGCGTCACCGCACTGGCGGCGGCAGGCAAGGCGATCTGGCCGGCATAGCTGCCATCGGCAAGCGGCGTGGCGGTATCGCTGGTGACGAGCGCGGAGCGGCCGATCCAGCTGGCGGCGTCGCCGATCCGCGACGCGCCGAGATCGCTTGCCAGGCTCTTCAGGCTGGCATTCATCTCGGCGATGCCGGCGACGGAGGAGAATTGCGCCATCTGGGCAGCCATCTGGCTGTTGTCCATCGGGTTGAACGGATCCTGCGTCTTCAGCTGCGTGGTCATCAGCTTGAGGAAATCGGTCATCCCGAGCGCCTGGTTGCCCGCCGGCGCAGTTGCGCCCGCGCTCGCGCTCGTGCCGGTGATCGATGAAAGGGTCATTTGCCGAGCCTCAGCGTATCCAGGGTCAGGGTCTTCGCCGTCTGCAGAACCTGGACGTTGTTCTGATATTGGCGGGCGGTCTCGATCATCTCGACCATCTCGGCGGCGCTATCGACGCCGGCTTCCCAGACGTTGCCGTCCTTGTCCGCCAGCGGGTTGTTCGGATCGTGCCGGCTGGTCGGCTCGGTTGCCGACGCGACGACCTGGTTGACCCGGACGGTGGCGACGCCCGGCCGTTCGCCGACCGCCTCGAACACCGGCTTGAGCGCGCGGAACGCGCCCGCCTTGGACGATGCGATCGTCCCGGCATTGGCGAGGTTCGAGGCGGTCGTGTTGAGGCGGACCAGCTGGGCGGACATCGCCCGGCCGGCGATGTCGTAGACGGACATCGAATTGGCCATTGCTTATTCTCCCCTGAGCGCCTGCATCACCGTGGCGATGCGGCCTTCGAGAAAGGAGAGCGTGGTGCGATACTGCACCGCATTCTCCGCAAACTCGGTCTGTTCGGTGCTGAGCTCGACGGTGTTGCCATCGAGCGAGCTTTGCAGCGGGACACGGTAGGCGACGCTCTCGCGCGCGGCGGCGTCGGCGCCCTTGCCCTGCGCGGTGGCAAGATCGAGCGCCTTGGTGAAATCGATGTCGCGCGCCTTGTAGTTGGGCGTCGCGGCATTCGCGATGTTCGATGCCAGCATCGCCAGCCTCTGGCTCCGCAGCGCAAGCGATGCGCCGTGGATCCCGAAGAGCTGATCGTTGATCGCCATGATCGCGTTCCTCGCTAAAGCTGTGCCCCATCCTGCCGTTCTAGCCCTTGAGCGGGCAGCACGAGGCGTCGTCCCGAGTTCGGTAGCAAAGGTCGTGCCAAACGGCCGGCCCGGTCCGCCGGCACCGCGCATTCGGCAACCTGCCGAGCGCGCGGCAGGGCCACCGGCAATGTCTTGCAGGGGGCGGCAACATCTTGCCGGTGCTTGCCGGCACGCTCGCGGCACCGCGGGTTCGCACAGGGTTCGCACAGGGGGGTGTGATGGAGCTTCTCACGGGGATCGCGCGCTTTCTCGACCCGTTGTCGATGGCGATCGTGTTCGGCGGCGCCTTTGTCGCGGCGGCGCTGCGCTCGACCCGCGCCGATCTCGCCGCCGCTATTGCCGCGCTCAAACCGCTGTTTCGGGCCGATCCGGCGCGCGATGCGCTCGCCGCGCGGGTCGCCGTCGGTCGCATCGAACGGCTGGCGGAGGTTCGTTCGATCTGCTGCGCCGATCGTGTCGAGACGGCCGGAAATTTCCTGCGCTTCGCCGCGATGCGCCTGTCCGATGCGCCGACCCCGGAAGCGTTCAGCTTGTGGGCAGACGAGGAGGCCGAGACGATGGCCGCGCGCCATGGCCGCGTCGCCGCGGTGTGGCGGGCGATTGCCGACGCCGCACCGGCGATGGGCATGCTCGGGACGATCGTCGGGCTCAGCACCATGTTTGCCGCGATGGACGACGCCGCGCGCATCGGCCCGGCGATGGCGCTGGCGATGCTCACCACCTTCCACGGCGTGCTGCTTTCGACCTGCATCGCCGGGCCGATCGCGGCGCGGCTCGAGCGGCTTTCGGTGGAGGAGGCGGAGTGGCGGCATTGGGCCTGCCGCCGTCTCGCGCGCCTCGCCGCCGCCGAACTCGAGCCGCGGCTGAGCCGTCCGCGCCTGCGCAGCGCGGCGTGAGCGCGACGCGCTCTTCCCGCTGGCTGATCAGCTTTGCCGATCTGTGCCTGCTGCTGCTGGGCTTTTTCGTCCTGCTCCACGCCCGCGACGACAGTTCCGCCGCGGTGGCGAGTGTCCGTCAGTCGCTCGGCGGTCGGGCCGCGACGCAGCGGCATTTTGCCGCCTCCTCCCTGTTCGAGGCCGGCGAGGCGGTGTTCCGGCCGGGCGCCAGGAGGACATTCCGGGCGCTCGGCGCGCGGGCGGCGTCCGCGCATTCCCGCGTTCGGATCGAGAGTATCGGCGTCGAGCCGGCCACTGCGCGCTTCGACGGCTGGGAACTGGCGGCGGCGCGCGCGGCGGCGCTCGGCCGGGCGATCGCTGAGGGCGGGCTTGCCCCCGACCGGATCGAGATCGCGATCCCGGCGACGCGCACCACGCCCCGGGGCGGGCAGCAGCTCAGCATCGAGAAATTCTAAACGGCTTGCCACCGTCTGGCCCGTTGCTTGCTTCGTGCGGGCGAACACCGACGGAGCGTGCCCCCATGACCAAGTTCCCCATCGCCCTCCTGCTGCTGCTGTTTTGCGGCGTGCCGGGGATTGCCGCGAGCGGCTTCCACGATCTCGGCGCGATCGACCGGCAGGTGGCCGAGGCGCTCGGCGCCGGGATCGGCGAGCCCGGCGGCGCGGCGACCGGGGTGGACCGTCGCCTACGGCTGGCGGCCTGCCCGGCAACCACGATCGATCCGCCACTGGCGGGGGTGGTGACGGTGCGCTGCCCGGCACTCGGCTGGCGGCTGCGCGTCGCCCTAGCGCGGGGCGGCGCTTCGGCGGGAGCGGGAGCGGGGGCGGCGATGCGGGGGCGGGCCGAACCGGTGATCCGCCGCGGCGATCCAGTGGAGATGGCGGTCGAAACCGGCGCCTTCACCGTCTCGATGCAGGCGATCGCCGAGCAGGACGGCGCGCCGGGCGACCGCATCCGCGTGCGGGCCGACCCGAAATCCGCGCCGCGAATGGCCGAGGTGATCGATCGGGGACGCGTGCGGATCGGCGGATTTAAGTGAGCTGAAACCTGGCCGTTACTGTATGTAGTGAAGCTACTCGCAGCGCCCATAGCGGGTGACAGGACGGCATATGATCAACGGTATATCCCCACCGGGAACACCCGCCACGCCGCCGATCAAGAGCGGTGCGGTGACGCGCGGCGCACCTGTCGGCAATGCCAAGGCGGTGCTGCGCGACGAGGCGGCCGCGCCGAGCCCGGCGGCCGATCTCGCCGCCGCCGGCCCGCCGGTCGATAGCGCCAAGGTCGCGGCGATCCGCGCCGGCATCGCCGATGGCAGCTACAAGGTCGATCCGGAGGCGATCGCCGCTGCGATGATCGCCCTCGATCTGCCGCCGGCACCATGAGCATCGCCGCGATCGACCG
>JAQGKS010000094.1 GCA_028289965.1 Sphingomonas bacterium | reverse complement strand
GCGCCGAGCGAGTCGCGCGCGCCGGTGGCGGCGCGGCCAACCCCGGCGGTCCGGCCTGCGGCGCCTACGGTGGACCGGGCGGGTGCGGTGCGCCTGCGCGCGGCCGGACTGGAACAGATGCAGCGCGGCCAGATCGATCGCGCGGTGGCGCTGCTGACGCAGGCGAGCCGGCTCGATCCCCAAAATCCCCGCATCCGCCAGGATCTCGACCGGGCCAGCCGGATCCGGAATACGGTGAGGGCGCGGCGGTGATGTCCGGACGCGCATGAAACCAGCCGTTAACCACTTTGCGCCTATGCGGACGGTGGGCACGCCGGCTTCGCGTGCCCCACCCAAATGCGGTGGCCGCATGGAGGAAGCGGAATGCGGGTAGTCGGGCGCTACGAGCTACGGGAGCCGATCGGCGAAGGCGCGATGGCCGAAGTCTGGCGCGCTTATGATCCCGGCATCGATCGCGTGCTGGCGATCAAGCTGCTCAAGCCCGAACTCTGCCGCAACCCGCACTATACCGCGCGCTTCCTGCAGGAAGCCAAGGCCGCCGGGGCCCTCGCCCATCCCTCGATCGTCACGATCTACGATGTCGGCGAGGCCGACGGATATCCCTATATCGCGATGGAGCTGCTCGACGGCGCGCCGCTGGACGATGTCTTGGCGGCGGAGGGCAGGCTGTCGAGCGAGCGCGTGCTCGCCATCGGCTGCCAGCTCGCCTCGGCGCTCAGCTACGCGCACCTGTCGGGCGTCGTGCACCGCGACATCAAGCCGTCCAACATCATGCTCGCCCCCGATGGCCGCTCGCTCAAGATCCTCGATTTCGGCATCGCCCGGGTGACCCAGGCCGATCCGGACGATAGCAGTCCGGATATGCTGCGCACGCAGATCGGCCAGGTGCTCGGCACGCCGCGGTACATGAGCCCCGAACAGGCGCTCGGCCAGACGGTCGATGGCCGTTCGGACCTCTTCTCGATGGGCGTCGTGCTCTATGAAGCGGTCACCGGGCAGGCCGCATTTGCCGGAACCACCGCCGTCACTTTGGCGCTCCAGATCACCCAATCGACGCCGCCGCCGATCGCATCGATCGAACCGGGATGCCCCGGGGGCTTGCGCTTCATCATCGAGAAGCTGCTCGCCAAGCGGCCCGAGCGCCGCTTCGCCGATGGCGCCGAACTGGCCCGCGCGCTGGAGCGGGAATGCAAGGCCTATGAGGCGGTGCAGGCCGACGCCGCCGCCCGCGGCCGCTATATCCCGCTCCAAGCGCGGCTGACGCTGGCGATGGTCGCGGTGACCGCGCTCGCTTTGTTCGCCAGCATCGGCACGGTGCTTGACCGCCAGTATAAAGCGCTCGAGCGGATGGCGCTGGTGTCGGGTTCGTCGATCGCCTCCTTCGTCGCCAGCAATGCCGCGCTCCCATCGGTCGAAAATGCCGCCATGCCGCCGGCGGATCGGGATTGGATGCCGGTCCAGGCGTTCATCGCCGCCGCCGCAAAGGACGATTCGGTGCGGTGGATGACGATGGCCGATAGCGACGGGATCATCCGTGGATCGAGCGATCCCAAGCTGCTCGGCAACCGCTATCGCCCGCCGCTGGGCGAAGAGGTGGTCCACCGCAACGGCGACATCACCGTTACCGAAATTCGCCTCGCCGACGGACGCGACGGCTTCCGCTTCGTCCAACCGATCCTTTATTCCGGCCGCAACTTCGGCACGATCGAAGTGAGCATCAGCAAGTCCGAGCTTCAGGCCGCGGCGGCGACGTCGCGCAACCTGCTGGCCGTGCTCGCGCTGATCGTCCTGCTGGTCGTCGCAGGGGTCAGCTTCACCATGGCCAAGCTGCTCGTCCGCCCGGTCCGCCGCCTGAAACAGGCGACGCTGGACGCGGCGATGGGCGATCTGGATTTCCGCATTTCACACCGCCGCAAGGATGAGTTTGGCGAGCTGTTCGACGGCTTCAACCTGTTCGCCGATTCGGTCCAGGAGCGACTCCTCGCCGCCGAGCGACCCTATGGCGGGCCGCGATCGCTGGACCAGACGCGGATCGGCTATTCGTCCGCGCCGCCGCAGCCCCAGCCCGCGGCCGCCGCCGATCTCCGGCGTAGCGCCTGAACGGAGCCACGGATGTTCGTCTGCCGCCTCTTCCACAGCGATCAGCCCAACGAGGAGCTGGCTGCGCGCCTGCTCGCCTCGGGCGAGATCAGCATCGGCCGCGATCCCGCGGCGGACTGGACGCTGCCCGATCCGGACGGCACCCTCTCGCGCATCCACTGCACCCTCGCGATCCGTGACGGCACCATCCTGCTGCGCGATTCGAGCACCAACGGCACCTTCCTCGGCAACGGCCGGCGCGCGCCGCGCGACCAGTTGATCGCGATCGATCCGCTCGAAAGCCTCCACCTCGGCGCCCTGACGATCCGCATCGATCGCCTGGCGCTGGTCGACGATGGGGGCGATACCGGGCGGACGGTGATCCACATGCCTGCCGCGACCGTGGCGGCGGCACTGCCGCACGATTGGCTGGACGGCGTGACTCCCCCGCCCCGCCACCGCGACGCATCGCTGATCGAGGCGTTCTGCGAGGGCGCCAATCTCGACGCGTCCGCGCTCTCGGCCGAGGATCCGGCCGAATTGATGCAGCGCGTCGGCGCGATCTACCAGCAGACGTTGATCGGCCTGGCAACGCTGATGGCCGAACGCAACCGGATGAAGAGCGACTATCAGCTCGATCGCACGGCGATCGGCCCGCTCGACAATAACCCCTTCAAATGGACCGCGACGCGCCGGTTGGCGCAGGATCTACTGACCGGTGGTGCCAGCGGTTTCCTGTCCGATGCCGCGGCGGTGCGCGCGTCGTTCGAGGATCTGGGGGGCCATATGGCCGCCGTTGCCGAGGGGGCTAGGGTAGCACTCCAGCTGGTGATGGACGATCTCGCGCCCGCTGCGATCGAGGCGGAGTGCCAGTCGCAAGGCCCGTCGCTCCGGAGCCGAGCATCGCGCTGCTGGGACCTTCACCGCCAGCGCCACGCCGCCCTGGCTTCCGCCGACGCCCCGCAGCAGAGCCCCATCGTGCGCGCCTTCGGCGCAGCCTATGACCGCGCGCACGATCGACCGCGCGGCTGACGGCGGGCGGCTCGCCTGCGGCCACGTCCCGCCGGCGAAGTATGCGGAAAATAAGGATTGCCGCGATCGACAGGATTGCGGCGGCGGCCGCCACACGGCAGGGAGGAATGCGCGGGGATAATTGCCGGGTTCCTGCGCGCCATTTTTCCGAGATCGCATGTCGAACGATAACGCCTTCGCCCAGCATGCGCTTCGTGAAGCAGAGGCGCGCCACCGCCAGATCCTCAACAGCGCGACCGACACGGTGATCATCAGCACCGATCTGGCGGGCCGCGTGACGAGCTGGAACGAGGGCGCACGCCGCATCATCGGCTATAGCGACGCCGAGATGCTTGGCGAGCCCGTAGACCGCATCTTCACCCCGGAAGACCGCGCATCGGGCCGGCTCCAGGCCGAAATGGCGCAGGCGCTGAGCCATGGCCACGGCGAGCATGAAGGCTGGCGGGTCCACAAGGATGGCTCCCGCTTCTGGGCGAGCGGGCAGATGACGCCGCTGCGCAACGAAGGCGGCCTCGTCACCGGTTTCGTCAAGATCGTGCGGGACAGGACCGCGGAGCGCGCCGCGCAGGAAGCGCTGCTGGCGTCGCAGGAACAGTTGCGGCTGGCCCAATCGGCCGGCGGCATCGGCACCTTCACGATCGACGTCGCCAGCAACACAATGCGGGTGACGCCTGAATTCTGCCGCCTGTACGGCATGCCGGTCCGCGAGATCAGCGCCCCGGAAGAGTTTGAGCAACTCATTCTGGACGAAGATCAGCCACTGGCATCGCACGCCTCGACCCGGGTGCTGGGTGAGATCGTCAGCGATGCGGAATATCGCATCCGTCGCGCCGACGATGGCGAAATCCGCTGGATCCAGCGCAAGGCGGAGCTGTTGCGCGACACGGAGGGCCGTATCTGCCAGATGCTTGGCGTCGCGCAGGACATCACCCGTCGCAAGGCGGTCGAGCAGGCACTCCGCGCGAGCGAGGCGCAGTTCCGCACTCTCGCCCAGGCAATGCCCAACCAGGTCTGGACCGCCACCGCGCAGGGCACGCTCGACTGGTTCAACGATCGTGTGTTCGACTTCACCGGGCGCGGCCTTGCCGACCTCGCCGAGGACCGCTGGGTCGACGTGCTCCATCCCGACGATCGCGGCCCCGCGGTGACCCGCTGGGCGCAGTCGGTCCGTGGCGGATCGCCCTACGAAACCGAATTCCGCATCCGCCGGGCCGATGGGGTCTACCGCTGGCATGTCGTCCGCGCGGTCGCCGTGGCGGGCGGCGAAGGCGTCATGCGCTGGATCGGCACCAACGCCGACATCGAGGAGCAGAAGACCGCCCTCGCCATGCTCGCCGCGTCCAATGAGACGCTGGAAACCGAAATCGCCGAGCGAACCGCCGATCGCGACCGGATCTGGCAGCTCAGCACCGACGTGATGCTCGTTGCCGACTTCACCGGCTCGATCCTGGTAGTCAATCCGGCGTGGACGCGGCTGTTCGGCTGGGCCGAACCGGAGCTGCTCGGCGCCAATCTGCTCGATATGGTCCATCCCGACGACCTGCCGGCGACGGTCGCCGAGGTCGCCAAGCTCGAACAGGGCATTACCACGCTGCGGTTCGAGAATCGCTACCGCGCCAAGGATGGCAGCTACCGGCCACTCAGCTGGACCGCCGTTCCGGACAGCGCGTTCATCCACGCCGTCGGCCGCGACATTTCCAACGAGAAGGCGGCGGCCGCCGAACTCGAGCAGGCGCAGGAGGCGCTGCGGCAGGCGCAAAAGATGGAAGCCGTCGGCCAGCTGACCGGCGGCATTGCGCACGACTTCAACAATCTGCTGACCGGGATCATCGGCTCGCTCGACATGATGCAGCGCCGCGCCGAACAGGGCCGCACCGCCGATGTGGCGCGCTATGCGGCGGCGGCGATGACCTCGGCCAACCGCGCCGCCGCCCTCACCCACCGGCTGCTCGCTTTCTCGCGCCGCCAGCCCCTCGATCCCAAGCCGGTCAACGCCAATCGGCTGGTCAGCGGGATGGAGGAACTGCTCCGCCGGACGATCGGAGAGGCGGTCAGCCTCGAGATGGTCACCACCGGCGGGCTGTGGCAGACACGGTGCGATCCCCACCAGCTTGAAAACGCGATCCTCAACCTGGCGATCAACGCGCGCGACGCCATGCCCGGCGGGGGCACTTTGACCATCGAGACGTGCAACGCCCATCTCGACAGCGCCTATGCCGCGCGCAGCCGGGAAGTGCGCCCGGGCCAATATGTCTGCATCTGCGTCAGCGATACCGGCGAGGGCATGTCGGCGGACATCGTCGCCAAGGCGTTCGAGCCGTTCTTCACGACCAAGCCGATCGGCCAGGGCACCGGGCTCGGCCTGTCGATGATCTACGGTTTTGCGCGCCAGTCCGAAGGCTATGTCAAGATCTATAGCGAGATCGGCGAGGGCACGACGGTTAAGCTCTATCTGCCGCGCCATTATGGCGAGAGCGACGAAGCCGAGGACACGCGGCGCGATCCGATCCACCCCCAGGGCAGCAGCCAGCGCGAGGTCGTGCTGGTGGTGGAGGACGAGGCCGCCGTGCGCGCGCTGGTCGTCGACGTGCTCGAGGACCTCGGCTACCGCGCGATCGAGGCGGCCGACGGTCCGGCGGGGCTGAAGCTGCTCGAAGGCGACCTGGCGATCGACCTGCTGGTGACCGACGTCGGGCTACCCGGCCTGAATGGGCGCCAGCTCGCCGACGCGGCACGGATGGGGCGGCCCGATCTCAAGATCCTGTTCATGACCGGCTATGCCGAGAATGCCGCTATCGCCGGCGGCTTCCTCGAACCCGGCATGGAGATGATCACCAAGCCCTTCGCCATCGAAGCGCTGGCGCAGCGGATCCGCGAGATCATCGACCGGGAATAAACGGCCGCCCCGCCGCGATCTGCCCGCCGGTTCTATCCCGGGCGACCGGCGTTGATGCGCAGCGCGCGCAGCACATGGTCCGCGCCCTTGTCGCCGATCATGATCGCGGTGGCATTGGTATTGCCGACCGGCAGCGTCGGCATGACCGAGGCGTCGGCCACCCACAATCCCTCGACGCCGCGCACGCGAAGCTCTGGATCGACCACCGCGAGCGCGTCCTGCCCCATCCGGCAGGTGCCCACGGGATGGTAGAGCGGTATCGCCGCCATCCGCGCATAATCACGCAACGCATCGCCCGCTATCGCCGGGCCGGGGCGCGCCTCCTCGACGATGTACGGAGCGATTGCCGGCTGGGCGAGGATCGCGCGGCCGATCTCGAGCCCGCGCACCAGCCGGTCGAGATCGACTGGCGATCCCAGCAGCTCATGCTCGATCAGGGGCGGCGCGAACGGATCGTTCGACCGCAGGCTCACCCGCCCCCGGCTCTGCGGCCGGGCGATGCAGATCGTCAGGCTGATCGCCGCATCCTTGTGCAGCACCGCACGGCCGACCTCGTTGATGTCGAAGGCGAAGGCGGTGAACGACACCTGCACGTCGGGCGCGGGCAAGCCTTCCTCCGTCCGCACGAACGCCTGGGCGTGGCACATCGAGGTGGCGATCGCGCCGCTGCGGTTGAACAGGAATTTCACGCCCTCGCGCAACGCGGCGAAGCCGTGCGTGTCGCTGTTGATCGTCGAGCCCTTCACCTTGGCGACGATGTGCGTGCCGACATGCTCCTGCAAATTGCCGCCGACCCCCGGCAGGTCGACCAGCACGTCGATCCCGATCGCCCGCAGATGCCCCGCCGGCCCGACGCCCGACAGCATCAGGATGCGGGGCGAATTGAGGCTGCCGGCCGAAAGCACGACGCCGCGGCGCGCGCGCAGGCGGCGGGTGGTGCCATGCTGCGCATATTCCACACCCGTGGCGCGCCCATCCTCGATCAGGATGCGCCGCACGACCGTCTCG
Organism: Sphingomonas bacterium; assembly: GCA_028289965.1. Classification (GTDB taxonomy): domain Bacteria; phylum Pseudomonadota; class Alphaproteobacteria; order Sphingomonadales; family Sphingomonadaceae; genus JAQGLK01. The sequence continues at coordinate 18,838 of JAQGKS010000094.1, read as the reverse complement.
GTGCGCACCGACGCGGTCGTGCGATCGAGATAGGCGCGGGCCGAGCTGTGGCGCATGCCGCGCCGCTGGGTCGCCTGCGAATAATCGGTGCCTTCGCCGGGATTCATGCCGTTATGATCGGGGTTGCGGGCGATCCCATAGGATTGCGCCGCCTCCACGAACGCATCGACGATCGGATAATGGACCCGGTTGTCGGATACCGACACCGGTCCGCTGTCGCCCCGCGCCTCGCTCACGCCCCGGCTGTTGGTCTCCATCCGCTTGAAATAGGGCCGCACCTCGGCCGCCGACCAGCCGGTCGCGCCGAGATCCGCCCAATGATCATAGTCCCAATTATGGCCGCGGACGTAGATCATGCCGTTGATCGAGCTGCCGCCGCCGAGCCGCTTGCCCGCCGGCCATTTATCGGCGCGGCCGCCGATCGACGGGTCGGGTTCGGCCGGATAGCCCCAGTCATACTCCGGATTGTGGACGACTGCGGTGGTGAGCGCCGGCACCAGCAGGCGGATATCCCGATCGGTCTTGCCGGCCTCGAGCAGGATCACCCGCTCGCCCGCCTCCGCCAGCCGCGCCGCCATCGCGCAGCCGGCCGATCCCCCGCCGATGACGATGATGTCGCAATCGGCGGCGGTCGGCGGATCGCTGGCGGGCGATGAAGGCTGTCCGCTGGTCATGAGGCAAATATTCCTTTTCAGCGGCGTCAGCTGGTCGCGGGGGCGGCGCGCGGGTCGGCCGACGACACCGGCGTCGCCAGCGGATAATCGGCGATCGGATGGCGGAAGTGGAACGGGTTGAACTGCCGCCCCAGCCCCGGCGCGTCCGGCTGGCTCGCCACGTCGGGCGGAAAACTCGTACTCGCCGGCGCGGAGTGGAACGCGATCGCCTCGCGCTTGAGCGAGGCGTAATAGGTCATCGTCACGGTGATGCCGAGGATTTTCCAGCGGCCATCCTCGCGTACATATTCATTCTCGTAGATGCCGTCGGCTAACAGATAGGTCGGTGTGTCCGGCGGCGAATTGCCCTGGACCTCGGCGCGGGCGCGGGCGCGGGCATGTTGGCGGCCCTGGTCGACGTGAATCAGCAACTGCTGCTGGACATGGTTGATCACCTCATTCTCGAGCAGCCCCCACCGCCCGTCGCCGAGCACGTCGAGCAGGAAGCGGTGGATCCGCTCCTTGCCGAAATAGCGCCCGCGATCGCCGATCTCGATCCACGCGCCGTCGTTGGCGAACAGGTCCGCCATTTCCCGGAACATCCGGTTGTCCATCAAGAACCCATAGGCATATTGCAGCCGCTGGATCTCATCCTTGTCCTGCAGGATGCCCACTTCATGCCGCAGCGTCGCGATCGCGTCGTTCTGGGCGGCGATTGCCTCGCGCAGCGACGCGAGCTCGGATGCCATATCCATAGCTGGCCTCAACCGATCGCTTGGTAGGACATCGATCCGCCGACCGGCAGCGTCTTCGGCAGCGGCTTGCCCTGGGCGCGGAGCAAATCCGGATATTCGCGCAACACGCTTTCCGCATCGGTCACGCCGACTATCTCGCCGGTCGGCCCGAGGTGGAGCATCGCCCCGTACATGATGAACAGCACGTCGGTGTCGACGTCCAACCCATCGGCGACCTTGAGCGTATGGGTGCTGCCGGGCGGTTCGAAGAGGTAGGAGCCGGCGCGGTTCGGCGGGCTGTCGGGATATTCGAGATAATGCCACTCGCCCGCCAAGGTGAAGGCATGGATCTCGCCGCTATGCTTGTGCGGTGGCACCTCCAGCCCGGCGCGGAACTGCATCCGCACCGCATATCGGCCGCCCTCGACATCGGCCATCAGCAGCTTGAGCCGGATGCCCGGCATGCCCGCCCATTCGTCTGCCCAGGGCAGATCATCGCTGCCCGAATGAAACGATTCCGGAACGATCATCATTCTTCCTCTCCATCAGGCATTCGCCGCTGCCTTTTCGGGGTGCTGGCGGCGTGGCGACGCCAGCTTGATCGCCCAGCCGGCAATCAACGCATCGAGGCTATCCTCGAAACTCTCTTCGATTGAATGGATCCGGGCGATCGAGCCGCTCGCGGCGCTCTGGTTGTAGATCACCCACCCCGTGACCAGAGCCTGGACCGAGGATTGCATCCGCATTCCGACCTCCGGATCAAGGCCGACGCGGCGCACCGCCGCCGAGATATCGTTGACGATGTTGCTCATCGATTCGGGGCGCGGCGGCGAGATCGCGATCAGTCGCGCGGAATCGCGGGTGTTGTTCTGCTCGCGCCAGAATGCGCGGCCGAATTCCTTGAGCCAATCCTGCCAGGTCTGGCACGGCGGCACCGACGACAGCGTCGAGCGGAAGATCGATTCCGAGATCAGCGCGATCAGCGTGTCCTTGTTGCCGACATGGTGCGCCAGCGACGGCGCCTGGACCGAGAGGCGCGCGGCGATCCGGCGCAGGCTGACCTGAGCCAGCCCGCCTTCCCTGAGCAACGCGACGGCTTCGGCAATGATCGCTTCGCGGGTGAGTTTCATGGCCAATTTCATTGACAGGCTTACAGCGTGAGTTTAGCGCTTCAGCTACCTTACACTGTAAGAATGCGCCGCCGTCAAGGTGGGGACACGGCGCCGCAGCCAATCTTATCGCGCGACCAAGCCAATGGTGGCCCAGCGTGTGGCGCAGCTTCTGAAACATGGCCGGGAGAGACCGATGAACATGATGACGGACACGGTCGCCCCCGGCCAGAGCCCCGTTCGGCTGCGCCACCCGCACAGCCTGTATATTGGCGGCCAATGGATCGATGCGCAGAAGGGCGGGCGGATCGAGGTCGTCTCGGCACATAGCGAGGCGGTGATCGCGACCGTCGCCGAGGCCAGCGAGGCGGACATGGACCGCGCCGTCGATGCCGCCCGCGCCGCGTTCGACGAGGGCCCCTGGCCGCGACTTTCGCCCGAGGAGCGCGCGGGCTATCTGCGCAAGCTCCACGCCGCGCTCGAGCCGCGGGTTCCCGAACTCGTCCGCGCCTGGATCGATCAGATCGGCGCGCTCGCCACGGTCGCGCCGTTCGTGATCGGCGGCGGCATGCACACACTGCAATTCTATATCGACCTGGCCGATCGCTACCCGTTCGTGAAGGAACAGGCGCCGGCCGACGGCCGCGGCGAGGCGATGATCGTGCGCGAGCCCGTCGGGGTCGCCGTCGCGATCGTGCCGTGGAACAACCCGTTCGGGATCATGATCAGCAAGGTCAGCGGTGCGTTGCTGGCCGGCTGCACGGTGATCATGAAGCCTGCGCCGGAAACGCCGCTCGAGGCCTATGTCATCGCCGAGGCGGCGGAGGAGGCAGGGCTTCCGCCGGGCGTGCTCAACCTGGTGCCGGGACACCGCGAGGCAGCCGACCATCTTGTCCGCAACCGCGGCGTCGACAAGGTCAGCCTCACCGGCTCGACGGTCGCCGGCAAGCGCGTCGCCCAGGTCTGTGGCGGGCGGCTGGCGCGCTACACGCTCGAATTGGGCGGCAAGTCGGCCGCGATCGTCTGTGGCGATGCCGACATCGCCGATGCCGCGCGGGTGCTGACGCAGACGATCATCATGTCGGCCGGCCAGGTCTGCGCGACGCTCGCCCGCGTCGTCGTCGCCGCCGAACGCCATGACGCGCTGGTCGAGGCGATCCGGGCGGAGATGGCGGCGGTGCGGATCGGCGATCCGTTCGATCCGGCCAGCCAGCTCGGCCCGCTTGCGCTGGAAAGGCAGCGTACGCGGGTCGAGGACTATATCGGGATCGGTCAGGCCGAGGGCGCGACGCTCGCTTTCGGCGGCGGCCGGCCGGGCCACCTGCCGCGCGGCTGGTATGTCGAACCGACGCTGTTCACCCACGTCGCCTGCGACATGCGGATCGCGCGCGAGGAGATTTTCGGGCCCGTGCTGACCGTCCAGAGCTTCGCCGACGAGGACGAAGCGGTGCGGATTGCCAACGACTCCCCGTTCGGCCTGTTCGGCGCGGTGTTCACGGCCGATCGCGACCGGGCCTATCGCATCGCCCGCGGCATGCGCACCGGCACCATCTCCCACAACCTGTTCCGGTTCGATCCGCTGCTGCCGTTCGGCGGCTTCAAGGAATCGGGCATCGGCCGCGAAGGCGGCGAGGAAGGGCTGAGCGCCTATACCGAAATCAAGTCGATCCTGCTCGATGGCCCACAGTCCCCCTGAACGTGGAGAGGCACCGATGAGGATCATCGTCACCGGCGCGTCGGGCCGCAGCCTCGGCATCCCGCGCGAAGCGGTGCCCGATCAGGTCGTCAACGCCTTCCCCTGGTCGAGCGACGACATGGTCTCGTTTGAGAGCGCGACCGCGAGGCTTATCTCGCGGTGATCTCGGACGATGTGAAGCGGCTGACCGGGCACAGACGCGCAAGATCCGCGATTTCGCGCGGGAACGCGCCGCCGATCTGCGGGCGGCCTGCGCTCGGCCCAGCGCCACGGGCTGAACCGCGGCGGCGGGCGGGCGCAACAGCCGCGGTCGCGATCCCGCTGCCGAGCGACTATAGCCCGGCCATGCCGCTCCCCCTCCTCTACAGCTTCCGTCGCTGCCCCTATGCGATGCGCGCGCGCCTCGCGCTCGTCGCCAGCGGCGCGTGGGTGGAACTGCGCGAGGTGGTCTTGCGCGACAAGCCGGCGGCGATGCTGGCGGCGTCGCCGAAGGGCACCGTGCCCGTTCTGGTCCTGCCCGATGGCGCGGTGATCGACGAAAGTCTCGCGATCATGCGCTGGGCCCTGGCGGCGCGCGATCCCGATGGCTGGCTCGCCGGAGACGATCCCGCGCTGATCGCGGCCAATGACGGCGCGTTCAAGCATCATCTCGATCGCTACAAATATGGCGATCCCGGGGACCCCGCCCGCCTCGAACACCGCGCCGCCGCGACCGACTTCCTGGCCGGGCTCGACGCGCGGCTGCGTCACCAGTCCAACCTGGTGTGCGCGCAACCGGGGCTGGCCGACATGGCGCTCCTGCCGTTCGTCCGCCAGTTCGCCGAGACCGACCGGACCTATTTCGATTCCCTGCCGCTGCCCGCTTTGCAGGCGTGGTTGGCGCGGCATCTGGCATCGGCGCTGTTCGCGCGGATCATGGTGCGGGTGCCGCCGTGGCAATGGGGCGATCCCCCGCTTGGCTTCCCGCTCGCTTAGTGGCGGATCAATCTGACGATCCTCAGTCGGCCCATTGACGCGGCCGCCTTGCGCGCCCACATCCAGTCCGTTGGCACTCTTCCTGTTAGAGTGCCAGATCGCAAATCGGCAGCGCTGGCTCCCCGCTTGTGAAAGCGACCATTCGGTCGTGGCCCAGCGCCGGGACTGCCGTCACATGATCCAGGCTGGCAACATTATCCGGTTCGACAAACGGCCCCACCGCGCCTGAACGACGCCCCTATTCCCGCTTCGAACAAGGACTTACCGATCATGTCAGCCAAGGACGTCAAATTCTCCCGCGACGCGCGCGAAGCAATCATGCGCGGCGTCGACATTCTCGCCAACACCGTCCGGGTGACGCTCGGTCCCAAGGGCCGCAACGTCGTCATCGACAAGGGCTATGGCGCGCCGCGGATCACCAAGGATGGCGTCACCGTCGCCAAGGAGATCGAGCTCCAGGACAAGTTCGAGAATATGGGCGCCCAGATGGTGCGTGCCGTCGCCTCGAAAACCCATGAGCATGCCGGCGACGGCACCACCACCGCTACCGTGCTCGCCCAGGCGATCGTCCGCGAAGGGATGAAGTCGGTCTCCGCCGGGGTCGATCCGATGGATCTCAAGCGCGGCATCGATCTCGCCGTGCTCAAGGTGGTCGAGGATCTCAAGGCGCGTTCGCGGCCGGTGTCGAACAATGCCGAAATCGCCCAGGTCGGGATCGTCTCCGCCAATGGCGACGAGACGATCGGCCGCAAGATCGCCGAGGCGATGGAGCGGATCGGCAAGGAAGGCGTGATCACCGTCGAGGAAGCCAGCGGGATCGAATTCGAGCTCGACGTGGTCGATGGCATGCAGTTCGATCGCGGCTATCTCTCGCCTTACTTCATCACCAATCAGGAAAAGATGACGGTCGAGCTCAACGATCCGTACATCCTGATCCATGAGAAGAAGCTCAGCAACCTGCAGGCGATGCTCCCGATCCTGGAAGCCGTCGTTCAGTCGGGTCGCCCGCTGCTGATCATCGCCGAGGACATTGAGGGCGAGGCTCTCGCTACCCTCGTCGTCAACAAGCTGCGCGGCGGGCTCAACGTCGCGGCGGTCAAGGCGCCCGGCTTCGGCGATCGCCGCAAGGCGATGCTCGACGACATTGCGATCCTCACCGGGGCCGAGATGATCGCCGAGAATCTCGGCATCAAGCTCGAGAACGTCACGCTCGACATGCTCGGCACCGCCAAGCGCGTCACGATCGACAAGGACAACACCACCATCGTCGATGGCGCGGGCCAGGACGGAGCGATCAAGGGCCGGATCGAGGCGATCCGCGCCGAGATCGACAATAGCAGCAGCGAATATGACATCCAGAAGCTGCAGGAGCGCCTCGCCAAGCTCGCCGGCGGCGTCGCGATCATCCGGGTCGGCGGATCGAGCGAAGTCGAGGTGCGGGAGCGCAAGGACCGTCTCGACGATGCGCTCCACGCCACCCGCGCGGCAGTCGAGGAGGGCATCCTCCCCGGTGGCGGCACGGCGCTGCTATACGCCGGGCGGGCGCTCGACGACCTCAAGGGCGCCAATGACGATCAGACCCGCGGCATCCGCATCGTTCGCCGCGCGCTGCAGGCCCCGCTGCGCCAGATCGCGCAGAATGCCGGCCATGACGGCGCCGTGGTCGTCGGCAAGCTGATCGACGGCAACGACCACAATCTGGGCTTCAACGCGCAGACCGAGGAATATCAGGATCTCGTTCAGGCGGGCGTGATCGATCCGACCAAGGTCGTCCGCTCCGCGCTCCAGGATGCGGCATCGATCGCCGGTCTGCTGCTGACCACGGAAGCGGCAATCGCCGAATATTCCGAGCCGAGCGGTGCGACATCGATGGCCGGCGGCATCGGCGGGACCGACTTCTAAGCCCGGCGCGGGCGGGGCGCACGACGCGCCCCGCCCCGCCTGCCGGTTCCTCACTAAGCCCCGCCGCGGCACCGTGGCGGTTAACCTGGGCTGTCGGCGCTGCTCACGCGCGGTTCAATTCAATCGGCCCAATCCTCCCCGATCATTCAACGAGGGAGATACCGATGTCGACGATGACCCGCAGAGTCGCTCGCATCGCGGCCGCCACCATGGTGCTTGCGACCGCCGGCCCGCTCCTCGCCCAGGATCGGTGGGATTGGGACGGCGGCCGGCCGGGCGGCCGTGAATATCGTCTGGTCGGCGGCGGCGTGCCGATGCTCTTTCCCGAGCTGCGCCGCACCAATCGCGGCCGTGCGTTCGTGATGCGCAACTTCGATCTCAACGACGATGGCCGCATCAACCCGCGTGAGGCGAACGCCGCCAACCGGGCCTTCGCCGAAATCGCCGGTCCGCGCCGTGACCGCTTCGACTGGGATTCGCGCGGGCGGGTCGAGATCGCACCCGATCAGGGCGGCAACTGGGATCGCCGCGCGATGCGCGACTATCGCTTCCGCCAGACCCCGCAGGGTGCGACGCTGACCATGCAGGAAGAGGTTCTGTTCCGCACCGACAGCGCCGATCTGCGCCCCGGCGCGGTCGAACGGCTGCGCCCGCTCGCCGGCTATCTGCGCGCCAATCCCGGCGTACGGGTGGCGATCGTCGGCCACACCGATTCCCGCGGCACCGATGCCCACAACCAGTATCTGTCCGAACGGCGCGCCGAAAGCGTGCGCGAGGCCTTCGACGAACTGGGCGTGACCCAGGCGCGCTTCCGCGTCGAGGGCCGGGGCGAGCGCAACCCGGTCGCGACCAACGCGACCCCCGCCGGAATGCGCCAGAATCGCCGCGTCGAAGTGACGTTGCTCGGCCAGCAGGCAAACCGCTTCTCCGAGGTGGAATAGCCGGCGGCGGGAAGGGCGGCCGCGCGGTCCGATCAGGCTGGCCGCCCTTCCTTCCCCGCCGCACTACCGCGCGGCCGAGCCAGGCCGCGATTACGGCACTTTGGGTCGGTCGCGGTCGATCGGCTTGCCGTCGCTGCCCAGCGTCAGCGTCTTGCCGGTGGCGGCGTCGACGGGGTTGCGATTATTCTCGGCGCAGGCGTAATCCATGATCCGGACGTCGCCCTCGAGCTTTTCGTAAAGCTTGGTGACGGTCCACGGCCTGGTCAGCGCCACCGGATCCTCGAGCGTGATCGTCGCCTCCATCATCCCGTCGGGGCGCTTGCGCAGCCGGGTCGTGCCCCGCGCCTGATCGCTGATGATCGCGCCGGTCCGGTCGATGATCGTGCCGTTTTCGCCGCGCAGGCCGATGGTGGTGAAGACCAGCGTCTCGCCCTCCCAACGGCCGACGGAATCCCCCGTATAGGTCGCCCAGATCAGGTCGTCGGCGAGATGCTTGCGGCCATCGGTGTAGACCCGCACGACGTTGGGGCCGTTCTCGGTCAGGATCCACGTCTGCTTCGGCGTGACGACGAACTCATATCCGTCGACCACCTGCATCACCCGCGGAAAGCCGACCGGTATGCCGCACATCGTGATCGGGTCGGGAAACCGATCCACCGCGACCTTGGCGATGTTCTCGCGATATTTGGCCTCATACGCCGGCGTGTACGGCGGGTGCTCCCGCGCGCCCGGATCCCCGGCCCGGGCATTTTTCGGCTCGGCGGTCGCCCGGTCGTAGAGCGTCCCGCCGACCAGGCTCCACACCCCGTTCCAGTCGGGCAAGGCGGCGGCCGACGGGCTCGCGACCAGGATGCAGGCCAGCGCCGCGGCGAGGCGCTTCGCGGTCATAGGATCGGGAGCTTTCGTCCCTGCGCATCGGTCGCGGAAACGAACGCGCCGCCGGGGGAGCCGTCGCGCATCGGATGGATCACGACCGTCACCCGATCACCGGCCTTGAACGTGGACTTGCGCCAGCCCTGCCGCGAAATGCTGTTCGGGCTGCCGAGTTCGACGCTATATTCGATCTCCGCCTGCCCGGCCTTGGCGGGCACCGTCAGCTGGAGCCAGCTGTGCGGGTTGGTCCACTGGAAGCTCTTGACCGATCCGCTGATCGCGACATCCTTGGTCGCGTCGAACATCGCAAACGAATGGTGCGACAGCGCCGGCACGCCAGCGAACACCGCCCCCGCGAGCAAAGCCGTCGCCGCGGCCTTCCTGATGCGCCCCATGATGACCTCTCCTGGCTGTTGCCCTCTGCCGCAGTGCATTGATCGACTGCTCTTGCGCCCTTTCTAGCGAAAAGCCGGCGGGCGAACAGGGTTTCCGCGCAACAGGCGAAGACCTACGGCTCGGCGCCGCCGAACAGTGCCTCGCTACCCTGCACGTCGCATGATATCGAGGCGGCCAATGATCGGTCGGGGCGCCGGAACGTCGCCGCGCCACCGGGCGTGGAGCGCAGCACGGCTCCGCTGTCCGCAGCGATAAGGGGTCGAGAATGGCGGAACTCAAGCGCAGCGCGGGACCGATGCAGCTGATGCTCTACGGCATCGGATCGATGCTCGGCGCGGGCATTTACGGTCTGATCGGCAAGGCCGCGGGCGTGATGGGCGGCGCCGTGTGGATCTCGTTCCTGGTCGCGATGGTGGCGGCCCTGCTTACCGGCATCAGCTATGCCTCGATCGCGTCGCGCTATCCGAAGGCGGCGGGCGCGGCCTATGCGACGCAGCGCGCCTATGGCGCGCCCTGGCTGAGCTACCTCGTCGGGTTGACCGTGGTCTGCTCCGGCCTCGCCTCGATCGCCACCCAGTCGAAGGTGGTCGCCGAAAACCTCAACACTTTATTCGGCCTCGATTTCGGCTTCACGCTCGCCGGCGTGCCCTTCGAGATCCTGCTGATTGCGATCGGGTTCCTGCTGCTCGTCGGCGGCGTCGTCTATCGCGGTATCACCGAATCCTTGTGGGCAAACGCGCTGTGCACGCTGATCGAGGCGGCCGGGCTGCTGCTCGTGGTGGTCGTCGGCATGCGCTATTGGGGGCAGGCCGACCTGCTCGAAGTCCCGACCGGAGCGGGCGGCAGCGGCGGGATCACCGCCGGGCTGATCCTCCAGGGATCGATCCTGACCTTCTTCTCCTTCCTCGGGTTCGAGGACATGCTCAACGTCGCCGAGGAGGTGGAACGGCCGGAGCGCAGCCTGCCGATCGCCCTGATCGGGGCGATGGTCGTCGCCTCGCTTATCTATATCATGGTCGCGATCACCGCCGTTTCCGTCGTGCCGTGGCAGGAACTGGCCGTCGCGCCGGGCCCGCTCCGGCTGGTGATCGAGCGCGCCGCGCCCTGGTTTCCCGCCGCCGGCTTCACCCTGATCACGATCGCCGCCGTCGCCAACACCGCGCTGGTCAACTATGTGATGGGCTCGCGCCTGCTCTACGGGATGGCGCGTCAGGGGCTGCTGCCCGCCGGGCTCGCCACGGTGCATCCGACGCGGCAGACACCGCATATCGCGATCGGCGTCCTCCTGGTCATCGTCGTCGCGCTGCAATTTGCCGGCGATATCCAGCAGCTTGCCAGCGCGACCGTGCTCTTGCTGCTGTCCGTGTTCGTGGTGGTGAACGGCGCGCTGATCGTGCTCAAGCACCGCGAAGGCAATATTGCGGGATGCTTCAACGCCCCGATCTTCATCCCCGCTCTGGGGGTCGTGATCTGCCTGGTGATGATCGTCGCGCGCATATTGCAGGGGGATTGGCGCGGCCCGGCGCTGGCGGGCGCGCTGATCGCCGGCATTCTCCTGCTCTACGCGCTTACCCGCAATTCGCGACGCGGTGCCGCCCCCAGCTATCTCGACGCCTGACCTCCACGCGCGTCGCCCGGCAGGATGCCCCGCCTGCGCCGGTGCCTTGGCGGCGCGCTAGGCGGCCGTCGAATGCGCGCCCGCAGCACCGCCAGCAGTTCCGCGCCAATTTGCGCGGCGCTGCCCAGCGCCACGGCATATTGGCACATGCCACCGGGCTTTTGCTGGACCATTCGGGCGCTCGCCACGTCGTCCTTGAGGGTGATGCCGAGTTCGGCACGCTCGGCACTCTCGGGGCCGAACATCGCGAACTGCTTCTTGCGGCGCAGGGCGACAGAAATCGCCGGCGTCCACCGTATGACGGCCGCGGCGGCCGCCCATCGCCGACCTGATCGCAGGGGCGCGGCGGCGCAGCTATGGCGTGTCAGAGGCAGGAAGGATCAACCCGCATGGGCGCCGAGATGCTCGGCGGCGGCGCGCGCCTGCTCTGCCGCGGACGGGCGCGTCATGCTCCACGCCGTGCCGTCGAAGTGGAAGCGGTTTTCGTCGCCGTCCTGAAAGCTCGCCCCGTTCCAGGCGATCACCTGCAACGCGACTTCGTTGCGCCGCTCGACATGCAGCCAGTTGAAGCTTTGTGGCTCGCTGTTGCGCAGCCGCGTCGACGTCGCCGTGCCCGCCTGGATCACCAGTGCCGATCCGGCCGTCTCGACCATCTTGCTCGCAGCCTCGGCGTAGGTCCGGTGGAAATGGCCTGCCAGAGCGAGGTGCACGCCGGCCGCGCAGGCGCCCTTGACGGCGTCGTCATGACGCCCGACCGCCTCGCTCAGCCCGCCTCCTTCGCCGATCGGCATGGCGAAGAGCGGATGGTGGGTGACGAGGATCCGCGTCTTGTGCTCGGCCACCTTGGCGAAGCGCTCGTGCATCAGCGCGATCTGCTCGCGGTTGATCCGGCCGTCCTTGATCGTCAGCGAGCGCGCGGTGTTGATCCCGAGCACGGCGACCTGGTCATCCTCGAACCAGGGACAAAGATCGTTGCCGATATAGCGCTTGTAGCGGTCGAGCGGCGCGGCGAAGCGCGACAAAACGTCGTAGAGCGGGACATCGTGATTGCCCGGAATGGCCAGCACCTTGAGGCCCGCAGCGCGCAACCGGTTGAGATAGGCGGATGCCGCGCGGAACTGGTCCTCGCGCGCACGCTGGGTGAAGTCGCCGCTGATGATGACGAGATCGGGGCGCCGCTTCTGCAGCCACGCCTCGGTCGCGGCGACGATCTTCTCTTCGTGCGCGCCGAAATGGATGTCCGAGAGATGGGCGATGCGCGTCATCGGCGGCGTCGGAAGTTCTGGGTCATCGCGAATGAACCATCGCATGCGGCACAAGTTGCAGCCGTCTTACGGAGCAAGCGACGAGCGATAGGCTGCACCGGGTAAGAACCGGACGAACGGTCAGCCCCTAGCGTGGCCGCTCCGCCAGTTCGAGTTCGAGCTGGGCGATCAGGCGCTCGATATGGGCGCCGTCCGCCTCCCCGGCCAGGCTGCGCGCGCGGCGCGCCTCGTGCAGCAGATCGTGCCAGTAAGCGAGCGTGTCCTTGTACACCGCACGTCCCCGCAGGCGCTCCGCACTGGAAATCGCCATCCGCAGATTCTCGATGATCGTGCCGTGCAGTTCCACTGGTCCGTCGCTATCCCTGGGCCTCTGAAAGGGTCTTCATCTGCTCGATCGCCCCCTGGAAGCGCGCGCCGAGCCGGTCGAACTGGCTTTTCCGCATCTCGTCCGACGCCATCAGCGCGGCATCGTAGAAGAGCGTATAGACGATCCTCGAGCTGCCCGTTCCGGCCGGCTCGACCGCCAGCGTACCATGATAGGCAAACGCCGCCATCGCGCCCTTGGTCTGGCCGTAGGTGTAGGACCGCGCGGTCCGGGCGACCATCGGCTCCTCCACCTCCCCGTTCAGTTGGCGAACGGTGCCGACATCGCCCTTGCCGGACAGCATCTCGCATTTCAGCTTGAGCCACTCGGCGATCGCGCAATAGCCGCCGATCCGCGCCCATACCGCGTCGGCCGAACGCGCGACGGCTATCTCCTTGCGGATGAGCACATAATCCGATGCGGCGGCGGGCGTAGCGCCAGCGACCAGGGCCGCAGCCAGCATCGCATATCCAGACGCCATCCTTCACTCCTCCACGCCGGCAGACCGAGGAATATGTTATCCACCTGAAGGCGGCAACGTCTAAGCGCGTGCGGGGGCTGCGAACCTGGGGCTTCGTCGATCCGTCGTCAGATCGAGCAATGCTGCGCCAACGGCCAGGATTCGACGAGCGCGGCGACGTGGGCGGCGGGCATCGGCCTTCCAAACAGATAGCCTTGCGCCGTCTCGCAGCCGTGGGCGCGCAGGAACTGCGCCTGGCTCTCCTGCTCGATCCCTTCGGCGACCACCTCGATCTTGAGGCTTTTGCCAAGGTTGAGCACCGCGGCGACGATCGCGGCATCGTCGGTGTCCGATCCCTGCCCCACCCCGCGGATGAAGGTCCGGTCGATCTTCAACGTGTCGACGGCGAACATCTTGAGATGCGACAGCGAGGAAAAGCCGGTGCCGAAATCGTCGAGCCCGACGCGGATGCCATGCGCCCGCAGGATCTTGAGCGCGCGGGCGACATGATCGGAATTCTTGCCCAGGAACGCCGTCTCTTCGGTGACCTCGACTTCGATCATGCTCGGCGGCACGCCCGCCTTGTTCAGCTTGGCGAGCAGCCGTTCGGCGAAACGGTCGTTGCGAAACTCCGCGGCCGAGGCGTTGACCGCGATCCGGTGGAACGCAACGCCGCTGCGGATCCAGCGGCGCATGTCCTCGATCACCCGATCGTGCATCTGCTCGCCGATCTGCGGGGCGAGTTCGACGTCGCTGAACGCCTCGGCGATGGTGATCGGCGTCTGATATTCACCGTCGGCGCGGCGCCAGCGCAGCAGCGCCTCGAACCCGACGAGCGCGCCGGTCTGCAACGCCACCTTGGGCTGGTAGAAGGGCACGATCAGATTCTCGCGGATCGCGTCGCGCGCCAGGTTGAGCATGGCGATGCGCCCCTGCATCTCCGATCGCATCGTCGGCGCGAACAGCGTCATCTTGCCGCGGTTGGCGGACTTGGAGGCATAGAGCGCGAGATCGGCGTTCTTCATCAGCTCGTCGGGGGTCGATCCCTGGTCCGGGCACAGCGCCGCGCCGACGCTGGCGCGACAATCGAGCGCGCTGCCCTGATGGTTGAACGGCGCCGTCAGGCTGGCGACGAGCGACGGCGCGATTCCCGACACGCCATCCAGACCGAGATGGCGCAGAATGACCGCAAACTCGTCGCCACCCAAGCGGGCGACGGTATCGCTCGCGCGCACCGCGCGGCGCAGCCGCTCGGCAAACACCTGGAGCAGTGCATCGCCTGCATCGTGGCCGCGTTCGTCATTGACCTCCTTGAAATGATCGATGTCGAGGATGAGCAGGCCGACGCGGCTGCCGGTCGCCTGCGCCTCGATTAGGGCGTCCTGCAATTGCTGGAGAAAGGCGCTGCGGTTGAGCAGGCCGGTCAGCCCATCGTGGGTGGCGGACCACCGTACCCGTTCGGCGTTCTGCCGCTGCTCGGACACGTCGCGGGAAATCGCGAGCAGCGCGGTCGGGCTGCCCGAATCCCCCTGGACCGGCGTGATCGCCACATCCCACCATGTCTGCACGTCCGCGGCGAATGTGTTGCAGCCGTTGAACCGGCCGACCCGGCCATTGCGCGCTTCGTCGATCGCCGCCTTCAGCGAGGGGCGCATCTCGGCCGGCCAGCAATTGGCCCAGTCCGCCCCGGCGAGCGGCGCGAAGCAGTCCGCGTTCAACGCCGCCAAGGCGTGATCGTTCATGAACGTCGCGCGCCCGTCGAGATCGAGCAGGGTGATACAATCCGCGCTCGCCTGGGTGATGCTCAGATTCAGGGCATCGCCCGCGCGCGCGGCCTCCTCTGCGCGGCGACGGTCCGTAATGTCCATGTGGGCGCCGACCGCCCCGATCAGGCTGCCACCGGCATCGCGCAGGTAGCGCGTGCGATTGAACATCCACCGCACCTCGCCATCGTCGGCGCGGATGATGCGAAACTCGCCCTCCATCGCGTCGGCGCGCGTGGCGATTGCCGCGTCGCGATCCGCGATCAGGCGCGTCAGGTCTTCCGGGTGGACCAGCGCGCAATAGGCTTGCTCGGTAAGGTAGGGCGTGTCCTCGTCCAGTCCGAGGTTGCGGTAGAACTGCTTCGAGCAGGTCGATCGCATGCTCGCATCGCCGTGATAGCTGCCGATGTGCGCCGCCTCCTGCACGAGGCGGAGGTGCTCCTCGCTCGCCTGCAGCCGCTGCTCGGCTTCCTTGCGCTCGGTGTCGTCGAAGATCAGCCCGATGATGCTCGTCCGCTCGCCCTTGTGGATCGGGATCGGGTGGCTGAGCGTCCGCAGCCAGCGGACGTGGCCGTCGCGCTCGCGCAGCCGGAACTCGAACGCGCGCGGCTTGGTCTCTGGCCCGCGGCTGGACGGCGGTGGCAGCATGGCGTCGTCCGGGTGGATCAGATCCAGCCAGTCGGTCCGGGTGATGAAGCCCTCATGCGTGGTGGGCAGGCCGTAGATGCGCGCCGCCTCCGGCGACAACCGCACCGAAAAGTCATCGACATCGAGCTCGAACGTACCCGCATCGGCGCCCTTCAGCGCCACGGTCAGCATCTCGATCGCGTGGATACGCTGCTCATCGATCCGGCGACGCTGGGTGATGTCGACCGCCACCGTGATCGCCGACTCGACCTCGCCGCCGATGCCGCGCACGAACGAGACCTGGATTTCGCACCAGATGATCGATCCGTCGGGGCGAAGATAGCGTCGCTCCGCCCGATAGGGCGTGCCCGTCGCGATATGCTGCGCGAACTGGCGGGTGTTCGCCGGCGCATCGTCCGGATGCAGCAACGCGGCCAGCGGAATGCCGCTCAGTTCCTGCGCGCTGCGCCCGATGATGTTGCAGAACATGTCGTTGACTGAAAGGACATTGGACGCGCGATCCCGGTGCAGGATACCGACCAGCGCCTGATCGAACACCGTCTCCAGCCGCGACTGGCTGGTCAGCAGCGCCGATTCGATGTGCTTTCGCTCGCTATTGTCGCGAATGAAGCCTTCGAGGATCGGCCCGTCCTCCGTGCGCCGGACGACGATGCCCTGTTCGAGCACCCAGCGCACGTCGCCGCTGCGGTGGAGGATGCGATAATCCAGCGAGAAGGGCGTGCCGCCCGCCACGCCCGCGCCGACATTTGCCGTGATCCCGGGAAGATCGTCGCGGTGGACGATATCCGCCCACGCGATCCGATGCTCCAGGAAATCCTCGGCCGCATAGCCGGTAAGTTCCTCCACCTGGTTGCTGACATAGAGCATCCGCCACGGCAGGCTCAGCTCGCAGCGATAGACCACGCCCGGCAACTGGTTGATCAAGGTCGTCAGCTGGGCGGCTTCGCGATACTGCGCGCTGGTGTGTGCTGCCAATCCGTTCGTAGCGATCGCGCCGGATTCGGCCGGATCGAGCTCCCGAGCGATCGTAAAATTCCTGATGGATTCCACAGGGAGTCTCGTCCAGATTAGCCGATCAGGCGGTTGGCCACACGGCCGGCCAACCTGTCCGACTAACGTTGCGGACGAGTTAACAGCGGTAATTGGGTACGCCTGCCCGCGCCTGACCGGCGCGGATTTGCGCCCGGGCCACTTGCGTGGCGGCCGCTTCGCGCCCATGTTGCGGAGGCTACGGCAACGTAGCGATGATCGTAATTCGGGCGATCGTTGAGTTGGCTGGACGCGGGGGCGGTACCCGCCACCTCCACCAGCAACCCTGAGGGGTATGCCGCTAGGCCGTCTTGGCCGAACAGACTGCGGGGCCTTGGCCCTTCCGGTCGCGGGCTCAGGGGTGCTGACGGGGGTGAAATTAGTTTCGACAGTCTTCGATGCGAATTGAACGCGATCCGTTAGGTCGGCCCGTCATGCCGGCAAGAACGCTAAATGCGAACGACAACTCGCCGGTAACGGCACTGAAGCTCGCCGCCTAAACAGCGGTTCGCTTACGCGGCACGGGGAGCGCCGGGCAACAGAAGCTCCCCACCTTCCACCCCGCCGCACGTGACCGAGCCGCATCCGGCCCTATGCGAGACGTTGCGCGCATTTCCATGCCGGCGCGACAGGTCTCGACGTCCCGCGCGTCGGTCTGGATCAGTGGCGACATCGTCGGGTTCGGCACCCTGTGCGCAATGTCGCGTCGGCGCGGTGAGGGGCCCGCCGCGCATGGTCGCGACGTCGCTATTCGGCGACCGCGTCCTTGGCCGCCTTGTTCTCGGCGGCGCGTTCGGCGGTGAAGTCGACCTTGCGCGCCATTTCTTCCCAGGCTGTCGCCGCCCGCAGGTGCACCGCGCGCACGTTGGGCAGCGCGGTGGCCTCGGCCTTTGCCCGATCCTCTGCCGCGCGGGATCGAAGGTCTGCTGCTATGTCCACGTGTCTTCCAGGCTCCTCGTTCGAAGCGCCGTAGATGGGGCGCGCAAAGCCATTCCGCCAGCGTTGACAGCGCGCGCTGCGGAAAAACCGCGTCTCGATTCCCGGCGATGGCCACTACCCCGCGTCAAGACACGCTGACATTTCGCCAAAGGCTGGCTAGAGCCCGCGGCGTGCACGCGATCAGCCAGCATATCCTGCGCCACCGTCTGCTCGGCGGCTTGATCATCGCGCTTGCGCTGATGATGAAGCTGGCGATCCCGACCGGCTACATGGTGGCGAGCGATCATGGCCGCCTCGCCATCGTGCTTTGCAGCGGCTTCGGACCGGCGACGCTTGCCCCGCCAGCGCATTCCATGGCCGGGCATCACGATAAGAAGCAGGAGGAGCATGGCAAGCCGGAGATGCCGTGCGCCTTCGCCGGGCTCGGCGCGCATGCCCTCTCCGCCGCGGATCCGATCCTGCTGGCGACCGCCATCCGCTTCATCCTCGCCGCCGCGTTCCAGGCCGCGCCCGGTGTAGCACTCGCCCGGCCGCCCTTCCTGCGTCCGCCGCCCCGGGGACCACCCCTCCCTTTCTGATCGCAGTGCAGCGCCGCCGACGGTTCGGCGGCTGAGTCTCGTTGGGCGCCGCCTTGGCGTCGCCGATCAAAGGTCTTCTTATGTCACCCCATCCACGCGCCTTGCGAGGCGCGCTTGCGCTCGTGCTCGCCCCGGCGAGCGCGGGCCTTGCCCAGGCCCATGCTTCCCCCGCCGACCGCGATCGCCCGCCCATCGTCGTTACCGGGCAGCGCAGTACGGACGAGGCGCGGCACGCGGTCGAGAAGCGCCCCGGCGGGGTCGATGTCGTCGCCGCCGAAACGTTTCGCGATCGCGTGGCGGTGTCGCTGCGCGAGGCGCTCGCTTTCTCCCCCGGCGTCTATACGCAGCCCCGCTTCGGGCAGGAGGTGCGCCTGTCGATCCGCGGCTCGGGCATCAGCCGCGGCTTTCACATGCGCGGCCTGACCCTGTTGCAGGACGGCATCCCGATCAACCTCGCCGACGACAATGGCGACTTCCAGGAACTCGACCCCCAGATCTTTCAGCGGATCGAGGTGTATCGCGGCGCCAACGCGCTCCGCTTCGGCGGGTCGACTTTGGGCGGCGCGATAAACGCCGTCACGCCGACCGGCCGCACCGCGCCCGGCGCGGAATTGCGCGTCGATGGCGGCAGCTTCGCCACATTCCGCGGCAAGGCGGCGGCCGCGTTCGCCGATGCGCGCGGCGATGCCTATCTCGCGCTGACCAGCGACCATTCGGATGGCGACCGCGATCATGCCCGGCGCAGCGCAGTGCGCTTCAACGGCAATGTCGGCCTGCGCCTGTCGGACGCGGTCGAGACGCGCTTCTACGCGACCCTCAGCCGGATCGACCAGGATCTGCCCGGAACACTCACTCTGGATCAGGCGCTGTCGACGCCCAAGCTGTCGCTGCCGGC
>JAQGKS010000085.1 GCA_028289965.1 Sphingomonas bacterium | reverse complement strand
GGCTTGGGCGCCCCGCCGGCCTGGGCGCCCTTCACCCCGGCCTTGGCCTCATCATAGGCACTGCGCTCGCCGGGCTCGACCGTCAGCGCATAGACCGGGCGACCGAGCCACTTGGCCGCCGCCGCCTTGACCTGCGCCGGCGTGACCGCGGCATAAGCGGCAAGCTGCTTCTTGTAGAAATCCGGATCGTCCGCATAAAGCGCGCCCTCGGCGATCGCGACCGCCTTGCCGCCGAACCCGCCGACCGATTCGAACCCGCGAATCCGGCGGGCGACCTCCTGCGTCACGACGCGGCGGACCTCGTCGGCGGTCGGCCCGGTCTTGATCAGATCGGCGATGATCGCATCGAGCCGCCGCGCCACCAGCGCCGCATCCGCCCCCGGCTTCACGTCGACGGTGACCTCGAACATGCCGACCCGCTCGAACGGCTGGATACCAGCGGTGACGGCAACCGCGATCTTCTCGTCACGGACCAGCGCATTATCGAGGCGCGAGCTGGAAAGCCCGCCAAGCACGGTGCTCGCGACGTCGAGCGGCACGGTTTCGGCATCGACCAGCCCCGGCACCGCCCACATCCGGTAGATCCGCGTCGTCGCCACCCGATCCTTCAGCGTTTCGGACTTGGGCGCGGTCAGCGTCGGCACGGCGGCGGGGATCGCTCGCGGCTCCGGCCCGCGCTTGATGTCCCCGAAATATTTGCCCACCAGCCGCCGTGCAGTGGCGAGGTCGATGTCGCCGGCGAGCACCAGCACCGCATTGTTCGGGCCATAATGGCTGCGGAACCAGTCCTTCACATCGTCCAGGCTGGCGGCGTCGAGATCGGCCATCGAGCCGATCGTCGCATGCCGATAGGGATGCCCCTCCGGGAACAGCGCCTGCAACTGGGCATATTGGACCAGGCCGTAGGGCTCGTTGTCCCCCTGCCGCTTCTCGTTCTGGACCACGCCGCGCTGGTTATCGAGCGTCTTCTGGGTGACCGCACCGAGCAGGTGGCCCATCCGGTCCGCTTCCAGGAACAGCGCCCGTTCCAGCGCCGGGGTCGGCACCGTCTCGAAATAATTGGTTCGATCGAACCAGGTCGTGCCGTTGAAGTCGGTCGCGCCGACCTGCTGGAGCGGCTCGAAGAAATCGCCCGGCGCATTCTCGGATCCGTTGAACATCAGATGCTCGAACAGATGGGCGAAGCCGGTCTTGCCCGCCGGCTCGTCCTTCGATCCGACATGATACCACACCGACACCGCCACCACCGGCGCCTTGCGGTCCTCATGGACGTAAACGCGCAGGCCGTTGGGAAGGGTGAAGCTCTGGTGCGGAATGTCGACCGCGCGCACCAGCGTGGAAACGGCCACCGGTTGCTGGGGCGCGGCGGCCACCACCATCACGGGGGTCAGCAGCGTAAAGGCCGCAAGGGCGGTCAGCAGGCGCATCCGGTGTCCTTCAAAGCAGATTCGACGGCACCATAGCGGCAGCGCGTCGATGCGAAAGCCCGGGTGTGGCGTGCCTGCTCAGCGGCTAAGCGCGTCCACGCCGGGCAATGGCTTGCCTTCCATCCATTCCAGGAAGGCGCCGCCCGCGGTCGAGACGAAGCTGAACTCGTCGGCCACTCCGGCCTGGTTCAATGCCGCAACGGTGTCGCCACCGCCGGCGACCGAGACCAGCGATCCGCTGCGCGTCAGCGCCGCGGCGGTCTTTGCCAGCGATACCGTGGCGGTATCGAACGGCGGCGTTTCGAACGCGCCGAGCGGGCCGTTCCACACCAAGGTCTTGCAGGTCTTGAGCGCATCGCCGAGCGCCTCGACCGCGGCCGGGCCGACATCGAGGATCATCTCGTCGGCGGCGACCTCATGGACGTTGACCGTGCGGGTCGGCGGGTTGGCCCGGAATTCCTTCGCCACGACGACGTCGTAGGGAAGATGGACGATGCAATTGGCCTGTTCCGCCGCATCGAGGATTTTGAGCGCGGTTCCCGCCAGATCATGCTCGCACAGCGACTTGCCGACATCCACGCCGCGCGCGGCGAGGAAGGTGTTGGCCATGCCGCCGCCGATGATCAGATGATCGACGCGGGCGACGAGGTGGCGCAGGACATCGAGCTTGGTCGATACCTTGGCGCCGCCGACGACCGCGGCCACCGGATGCTCGGGCGAACCGAGCGCCTTTTCCAGCGCCTCCAACTCGGATTGCATCGAACGGCCAGCGAACGCCGGCAGCACATGGGCCAGCCCCTCGGTCGAGGCATGGGCCCGGTGCGCGGCGGAGAAGGCATCGTTGACATAGAGGTCGCCGAGCAGCGCCATCGCCGCCACCAGCGCGGGATCGTTCTTTTCCTCGCCCTTGTGGAAGCGGGTATTTTCGAGGATTGCGACATCGCCCGGCTGGAGCATGGCGACGGCATCGAGCGCCGCCTGCCCCTGGCAATCGTCGATGAACATCACCTCGCGCCCGATCACGTCCTTCAGCGGAAGCGTCAGTTGCGCGAGGCTCATCTCCGGCCGGCGCTCGCCCTTGGGCCGCCCGAAATGGGCCAGCACGAGGACGATCGCGCCCTTGTCGGACAGCTCGGCGATGGTCGGCGCGGCGGCCCGCAGCCGCGTGTCATCGGTGACCCGCGTGCCTTCCATCGGCACGTTGAGATCCTCGCGGACCAGCACGCGCTTGCCGCGCACGTCGCCGATATCGTCGAGAGTGCGGAAAGCCGCCATCGCCGTGCCCATTTCTGCCAGTGCCTAGAGGAACTTCGCCATGGTCGCCGCGGTATCGACCATGCGGTTCGAAAAGCCCCATTCATTGTCGTACCACGACAGCACGCGGACCAGCTTGCCTTCCAGCACTGCCGTCTCGAGGCTGTCGACCGATGACGAATGCGCATCGCCGTTGAAGTCGATCGATACCAGCGGTTCGGTCACGAACTGGAGGATGCCCTTGAGCGGACCGCTCTCCGCGGCGGCCTTGAGCGCCGCGTTGACCTCTTCGACCGACGTGTCGCGCGTGGGCGTGAAGGTCAGGTCGATCACCGAGACGTTCGGCGTCGGCACGCGGATCGCCGATCCATCGAGCTTGCCCTTGAGCTCGGGCATCACCTCGCCGACGGCGCGGGCGGCGCCCGTGGTCGTCGGGATCATCGACATCGCCGCAGCGCGCGCACGGCGCATGTCCGGGTGGATCTGATCGAGGATCTTCTGATCGTTGGTGTAGCTGTGGACGGTTGTCATCAGGCCACGCTCGATGCCGATCGCATCGTTCATCACCTTGGCGATCGGCGCCAGGCAGTTGGTGGTGCATGACGCGTTGGAGACGATCTTGTGATCGGCGCTCAGCTTTTCATGGTTGACGCCGTAGACCACGGTCAGGTCGACGCCCTTGGCCGGCGCGGAGATCAGCACCCGCTTGGCGCCGGCGCTGAGATGCTTGCCCGCCGACGCCGCATCGGTGAAGAAACCGGTGCATTCCAGCGCGATGTCGACGCCCAGTTCGGCGTGCGGCAGGTTCGCCGGATCCCGCTCGGCGGTCACGCGGATGCGGCGGCCATCGACCACGAGGTCGTTGCCGTCGGCCTCGACGCTGCCCTTATACGGGCCGTGGACGCTGTCGCGCTTGAACAGCAGCGCGTTCGACTTGGCATCGGCCAGATCGTTGATCGCCACGAGCTCGAGCCCGCAATCGGGGCGCGAGAGCACGGCCCGCGCGACAAGACGCCCGATCCGCCCGAACCCGTTGATCGCAACCTTCACGGCCATGTTTATCTCCCTTGCAGTTGCTGAAGCGCGGCCGTCACCTTCGGAACGATCGCATCGGCGGTGAGCCCGAAATGGGCATAAAGTTCGGGCGCCGGGGCCGAGGCACCATAGCCATCGATGCCGAAGCGCAGCCCCCGCGTCATGGTGTAGCGTTCCCACCCCATCCGCGAGCCGGCCTCGATCGAGACGCGCAACAGCTGCTCCGGCGGCAGATCCGGCAGCACGTCGGCGCGATAATCGTCCGGCTGCGCGTCGAAGCGCGACCAGCACGGCATCGACACGACGTCCGCGCCGACCCCCATCACCTCGAGCTGCGCCGCCACCTCGACCGCGATCTCGACCTCGGACCCGGTGGCAATCAGGATCACCTTGCGCGGCGCCTGGGCCGCGCGCAGCCGGTAGGCACCCCGC
>JAQGKS010000080.1 GCA_028289965.1 Sphingomonas bacterium | reverse complement strand
GTCATCGTCCGGATCTGCACCGGCGAGGTATGCGTGCGCAGCAGCATCCGCTTTCCGCCGGCGTCGCCCTCTGGCGCCTCGCGCTCTGGGGCCTGGCTCTGGGCCATGTAGAAGGTGTCGTGCATTGCCCGCGCCGGGTGGGTCTCCGGAATGTTGAGCGCGGTGAAATTATGCCAGTCGTCCTCGATCTCCGGCCCGGTGGCGACGGCGAAGCCGAGATCGGCGAAGATCTCCGCCAGTTCGTCCATCACCTGGCTGACCGGGTGGACGCTGCCCTGCGGCGCCTCGGCCACCGGCAGGCTCATGTCGATCCGTTCGGAGGCGAGCCGCGCATCGAGCGCGGCGGCTTCCAGGCCCGACTTGCGTTCGGCGAGGGCGGCGGTGATCGCCTCGCGCAGGCCGTGGATGCGCGGCCCTTCGGCCTGGCGCTGTTCCGGGCTCATGCCCCCCAGCGTCTTGAGGAGCGCGGTGACGACACCCTGCTTGCCCAGCGCGCGCACCCGGATCGCCTCGACGCTGCCCGCGTCGGCGGCCCCGGCGATCTCGGCCAGTAGCGCGGATTGCTGTTCGGAAATGTCGCTCACCACCAACTCCATCATCCCCTTGGGGCCGGGCCCGTCCGGGTGCCGATATGGAAAGGGCGCGGATGGCTGGTGCCGTCCGCGCCCTTGAAAGCTTGTTCGGGCCGGGGCTTACGCCGCCACCCGCGCTCCTTCCGGAAGCGCCGCCTTCACCTGCGCGATGATCGCGCTGAACGCTTCGCCTTCGTGCATCGCGATATCGGCCAGGACCTTGCGGTCCAGTTCGATCCCGGCGAGGCCGAGGCCGTGGATGAACACGCCGTAGGTGAGACCCTCGGCGCGGACAGCCGCGTTGATACGCTGGATCCAGAGCGCCCGGAACGAGCGCTTCTTCACCTTGCGGTCGCGATAGGCGTATTGCCCGGCCTTCTCGACCGCCTGCTTGGCGATGCGGATGGTGTTCTTGCGGCGGCCATAATAGCCCTTGGCCTGATTCAGGATCCGCTTGTGCTTGGCGTGGGTAGTTACGCCGCGTTTGACACGTGCCATTTTCTATATCCTCAATTCAGACCGTACGGAGCCCAGAGCTTCACCCGCGCCGTATCGGCGTCGGCGAGCACGTCCATCCCGCGGTTCTGACGGATATACTTGGAATTATGGCTCATCAGACGGTGGCGCTTGCCGGCCACGCCGTGCTTGATCTTGCCGGTGGCGGTGAGCTTGAAGCGCTTCTTCACACCGCTCTTGGTCTTGAGTTTGGGCATTTTCGTCTCCTGTCTAGCGACGCTGTGAACGGCCACGGCAGCCCATACCGGCCGGGCAGTCCTTACAAATCGCGGAAGGGCGCGCCTATACGCAACCACCGGGGGGTTGGCAACATCGCTGCTCGTTGCGGAACCGATTCGACGCGCGGCGGTTGCGCTCGCTATGGTTGATGATCCGATGAGTAGCGCGTCGAATGCCAGCGACGGCGCCGCGGTGACGCCGCCGCCGCGGCGCATCGGGCACGATCCCGCGAGCACCGCGATCGGCATCGGCGTCAGCATCCTCGCCTCGATCCTCGGGCTGATCGTGCTGGCCTGGGCGATCCTGTTCATCACCAAGGGCCGTTTCCTGAAACCCACGTTCGAGAAATATGCGACCCGCTCCGCCGGGCGCCCGGTCCGCGTGGCGGGCGACTTCCAGCTCTATCTCGCGCCGATCGACATCAAGTTCCTCGCCGAGGGGCTGACCGTGGCCAACCCGAAATGGGCGACCCGGCCGAACTTCCTCGATGCCCGGCTGATCGATACGCGGATTGCCACCTTTCCGCTGATCTTCGGCCGGCAACGGGTCAACTGGCTGAACCTGGTCGGTGCGAGCATCGATACCGAGTGGGACGCGCAGGGCCGCCGCAACACCTGGACGTTCGGCGATCCCAACGTGAAGGGCGAGCCGTTCGAACTGCCCGAGATTCGCCGCGCGATCGTCAGCGGCACGACGCTGCGCTACCGCGATCCGGTGCTCCGCTTCCTCACCGACGTGAAGTTCGACACGATCAAGGCCAAGGACACCTCGGTCGACAATAATATCCGGTTCACCGGCGACGGCACGCTCCGCGCCAAGCCGTTCAACATGTATGGTAGCCTGCTCTCCGCCAACGAGGTGCTGGCCGGCGGCAGGAACCGGTTCGAGCTGCATGCCAGCGCGGTCGGCCAGACCCGGCTCGACATATCGGGCACGCTCGCCGGGGCGACCCAGCTGGAAGGGGCCGACCTGACGATGTTGGTGCGCGGCCGCAACCTGCGCGACCTGTTCGACTTCATCAACGTCGCCGTCCCGGACACGCGCAGCTATCGCCTGCGCTCCAAGCTGACCAAGGCCGGGGAGGAGTGGCGCTTCACCCGGATGAACGGCGGCTTCGGCGACAGCGACGTCGCCGGCAAGATGACCATCTCGATGCCCCGCAACCGGCTCATGATCGTCGCCGACATCAGCTCCAGGAAGGTCGACATCGTCGATGTCGGGCCGTTCGTCGGCTATGAGCCGAATGCGCTGGCGACCAAGGGCGTCATGGCCGCCGTCGGCCAGACCGGCGGCGCGCCGCGCATCCTGCCCGATGCGCCGCTGCGGATGGAATCGATCAAGGCGTTCGATGCCCATGTCGATTATAAGGTGGCGACGATCCGCGCCCCCAATTTGCCGGTATCGAACATCGCCCTGACCCTCGATCTCGATCGCGCGCTGATGAAGCTGTCGCCGCTGACGATGGACATGGCCGGCGGGCACCTCTCGTCGGATATCTCGGTCAACGCCCGCGTCCCTTCCGTCATCACCGATTACGATATCCGCCTGTCGCCGACCCCGATGGGCAAGTTGCTCAAGGGCTGGGGCGTCGAGGAATCAGGCACGACCGGCACGGTCAAGGCGCGCATCCAGATGAAGGGCACCGGCGATACGGTGCGCGAATCGCTCGCCTCGTCCGATGGCCGGATCGCCATCATCCTGCCCAAGGGGAGCTTCTGGACCCGGAACGTCCAGCTCGCCGAATTCGATATCGGCACCTTCGTCCACAAGATGTTCCAGGACAAATTGAAGAAGCCGGTCGACCTTAATTGCGGACTGATCGGCTTCACCGTGCGCAACGGCATCGCCGCGGCCGATCCGATCCTGATCGACACCGACAAGAACGTGATGACGGCCACCGGCGGGTTCAGCTTCAGGGACGAATCGATCGACGTGCGTTTCCGCGTCGACGCCAAGAAGTTCAGCCTCTTTTCGGGCCAGTCGCCGGTGCGCATCAACGGCAACTTCGCCGCCCCCGCGATCCAGATCATCAGCCCCGAGCTGCTCGCGCGCGGCGGCGCGGGCCTTGCGCTGGGCGTGGTGGCGAGCCCGCTGGCCGCGGTGCTGGCCTTCGTGGACGTCGGCGATGCCAAGGATGCGGCGTGCGGCCCGGTGCTCGCCGGGGCACGCGCCAGCGGCCAGCGCACCGCCGGGGGTGAGCCGCGCAAGGATCTCGGCACCCGCGGCGCGAACGCCAAGAAGGCCGCCGGCCAGGAAGAGAAGAAAAAGAAGTTCCTCGGGATCTTCTGAGTGGCTCAGCCGATCCGGTCGAGGATCTCCGGGATCAGCGCCGGATCGCCCGCCGCGATCACCCGGCCATCGCTGTCCCCGTGGAGCGGCGCGCCGCGCCAGTCGCACA
>JAQGKS010000209.1 GCA_028289965.1 Sphingomonas bacterium | reverse complement strand
CGGCAGGAGCCTGCCCCCTAGACGGGCTCCCCCCCGGCCCGTGCGCGGGGAAGCACGCTCGCCTCGTCGCGGCGGATCCGCAGCAGCACGATCAGCAGCAGCAGCGCGATGATCGGCGCGCCCCAGTTGATCGATACGATTGCGGCGCCAAGATCGCCGCCGTTACGATCGCTGACGATGCCGACGACATAGGGCCCCATGCCGAGCCCCAGCAGGGTCGAGATGATGATGTAGGTCGAGGAGGTGATACCTCGCATCCGCGGCAGCACGAGATCGTACATCAGCGAATAGATCGGCGGCAGCCACAGCGTCAGGATCAGGCTGTAGGCGGTGAAGCGCAGATAGAAGCTCCCGGCATCGGCGGCACTATAGGTCCAGATGCCCAAGAAGGGCGAGATGGCGAGCGAGAACAAGGTCAGCCATACCCGGCCGGGCGCGCCCATCCGCCGCGTCAGCCAGTCGGACAAGGGCCCCGCGACCATCGGCCCGACGATCCCCAAAGCGGCGGCGAGCAGGCCGAACTGCACCCCCGTCTCGACCGGCGAGAGGCCGTAGCTGCGGATCAGGAAGGAGGGGGTGAAGCCCATCACGCCGTAGTTGATCGCGGTCTGCAACCCGCCGACGACCATCAGCATGATCAGCGAGGGCGAGAGCACCACATTGTAGGTCGGCTTGTCGGTAAGCTTGAACGACTGGAACAGGTTGAGGATCACGAAGGCACCGAAAGCGACGACGAACCATTGCAGCCAGTGCGGATCGATCGACATGCCGAGCACCACCAGCGGCGGCCGCGGCGAATAGCCCTGGGTGACGCGGATCATGGCCAGGCAGACCGCCAGGATGATCGCCAGGCCGACAAGGTTGATGGTCCACTGCCGCGCGCCGGCTTTGCGGTGCCACAGCGAAAACCAGTTGGCGCCGGGCGTGACCGCGGCCAGCACCGCCGCGCTCGCGCGGAAGGGATGCGGATCCTTGGGAGATCGGATGCCATCGCGCGCGCCGCGGACCGGCTCGGGCATCCGGTAGATCAGCCAGGCGAGCACAAGGCCGGGAAGGGAGGCGATGAGGAAGGCGAACTGCCAGCCGGAAAAGCCGAGCGGGGCGTCGGCCACGGCATAGCGGGTATCCCACCAGGCCGCGACGATGCCGCCCAGCGCCATCGACAGGCCGAGCCCCAGCGCCACGGCGATGCCGAGCGCCGCCATCGCCGTGCCCCGCTTCTCGCGCGGGAATTCGTCGAAGATGATCGAATTGGCGGCCGGCTGCGCCGCAGCCTCGCCGATGCCGACGCCTAGACGCGACAGGGCGAGCATCGAGAAGCCGCCCGCAAACGCCGCCATCCCCGCCGAGATCGACCAGGCGAAGACGCAGATGCCGAGCAGACGCGTGCGGATCCAGCCATCGACCAGCCGCCCCAGCGGCAGCGAGAACAAGGCGTAGAACAGCGCGAAGACCGTGCCGTAAAGCAGCCCCAGCTCGGCATCGCCGATACCGAGATCCTTGCGGATGTGGGGCGCAAGGATCGACAGGATCTGCCGGTCGAGCAGGCTCACCGCCTGCGCCGCCGACACGAGCGTCAGCGCATACCAGCCTGCACGGGTCACCTTCGCAGGAGGCTTCAGCGCCTCGTCGACGGCCGCGTTCGTCGCCATTCTAGCTTCCCTCTCGAATATCATTCCGGCGGATCGATCGTGCCGCGCTTCTCCCTGGCGCGGCTCTAGTCGAACGCCCCGTCGCTCGTTCGCGGCCGTGCGTACACGATCCTGGTGGCGATGGGATAATCGTTTGAGGCGCGCGGCAAAAGGCGGCTCGTTCCGGCAAAGGGCGCGGCGCTTTCAAGTGGTGGACAACCGCGCTGTGAATGATAAGGCTGAGATAGTATAGATCTCGGATGATTGGTTTTTAAATCGTAGGAGCTGATATTGGCTGGTGGATCCGTCGCAGCTTCCGATCCTATCAATCCAGCGGAACCGTGGCCGAGCGCGGGGCGTGCCTGGTATGCGATCGTGATCATCGCGCTCGTGTCGATGATGTCGAACATCGATCGCGGCATCATCAACCTGCTGGTCGAACCGATCAAACGCGATCTGGCGCTGTCGGATACGTCGGTCAGCCTCCTCGTCGGCTTTGCCTTTTCCTTCTTCTACATGCTGTCCGGCCTGCCGATGGCGCGGGTTGCGGATTCGCGCAGCCGCAAGGTGATCCTCACCACCGGGCTTGCGATCTGGAGCATCGCGACGGCGTTGTGCGGGCTGGCGCAAACCTTCTGGCAGCTGTTCGCGGCGCGCGGGCTGGTCGGCGCGGGGGAGTCGGTCAAGGGACCCTGCTCGATGTCGATGATCGCGGATCTGGTGCCGCGCGAGCGGCTGCCCCGCGCCTTCGCGATCTACCAGCTGGGGATCACCGCCGGGATGAGCGGATCGATGATCATCGGCGGGCTTCTGCTCGCGATGCTCGCCAACATGCCGCCGCTGAACCTGCCCGGCGGGATCGTGATCAAGGACTGGCACATGGTGTTCATGCTGTGCGGCATTCCCGGCCTGCTGCTCGCGTTGCTGATGGCGCTGACCATCCGCGAGCCGGCCCGCCGGGGACGCAAGCACAAGGGCTCGGTGCCGATCCGCGACGTCGCGCGGTTCCTCCGCATCAACTGGCGGATCTACGTCCCCTTGCTCCTCAGCATCGCCATCGCCTCGATCGAGACATATGGGCTGCTGGTATGGCGCCCCGCCTTTTACGAGCGGACCTATGGCTGGGGGCCGGCGATGATCGGCCCGATCCTCGGCGTGGTGATGCTGATCGCCACCCCGATCGGGCTGGCGCTGGGCACGGCGCTGGCGGAGTTCTTCATCCGCCGGAAGCGCGACGATGCGATGCTGCGGGTGTGCTTCATCTCGCACGCTCTGTCGGTGCCGCTGGCGGTGGCCATGCCGCTGATGCCGTCACCATGGCTGGCATTGGCGATGGGGATGCTCGCGGCGATCGCCGCCGCGATGAGCGCGCCGGGGCAGAATAGCGCGATCCAGATCATCACCCCCAACGAGATGCGGGGGCAGATCAGCGCCGTCTATCTGTTCACGATCAGCGTGATCGGCGGCGGCTTCGGGCCCACCGCGATCGCACTGATCACCGACAACGTCTTCCAGGACGAAGCGATGCTGCGCTACGCGATGGCCAGCTTTGCCGCGATCGTCGGGCCGATCGGCGTCCTCCTGATCTGGCTGGCGATGAAGCCTTACGCCGCGGCGGTGCGCGCGCTGGAGAGTTGAGCGCTCAGGAATAATGGCCGGAATGGCCATCCCTGAGCAGGTTCTTCTGGACCTTGCCCATGCTGTTGCGCGGCAGCGCGTCGCGGAAGATCACCGCCTTGGGCAGCTTGAACCGGGCCAGCCGCTCCGATAGCGCGGCGAGGATCCGGTCGGCATCGACCGTGGCGCCCGGGCGGCGGATCACGATCGCCGTCACCGCTTCGCCGAAATCGGGATGGGGCAGGCCGATGACAGCGGATTCCTCGACGCCGTCGATCGCGTCGATCTCGGTCTCGACTTCCTTGGGATAGACGTTGAGCCCGCCGGTGATGACCAGATCCTTGCCGCGCCCGACGATCTCGACATAGCCATCGGGGCTGATCCGGCCGAGATCACCGGTAATGAAATAGCCGTCGCGGAACTCCGCTTCGGTCTTCTCCGGCATCCGCCAATAGCCCTGGAATACGT
>JAQGKS010000197.1 GCA_028289965.1 Sphingomonas bacterium | reverse complement strand
GCTGGGTCGAAGGGCTGCAGCTGATGAACCGCGGCTCCAAATACCGCTTCTGGATCCCGCCGAGCCTCGGTTACGGCCCGCAAGGCGCCGGCGGCGGGGCGATCCCGGCCAACGCCTTGCTCGTATTCGATGTCGAACTGCTCGAGATCGTGCCGCGCCCCGCCGGAATGCCCGGCCTCGGCATGGGCGGCAACGGCGGCATGGGCGGCCAGGCGATGCCACCGGGCGGGATGGATCAGTAATCCGCTCCGCTCGTCGGTCGGCGAGCGTTGATTTAGCCGCTGCTGCCAGAAGCGGGCGGCGACCAACCCCAGCATTGGTTCACCCCTAGTCGGCGCGGCGGGCCACGAGGCGCAGACGGTTTGGCCGCGACATGGCCACGACCCAAAATCGATCCTTCAGAAGCCGATTGCGGACACCCGCTGACGAGTCGCGGCGGCGACAGGTGCCTCCCGCCAAGTCCGCCGCACTGCTTGCCAGCGCCGGGTCTGTCCACCTCGCATCGCAACCGGCGGCGGCGGCTCAGGGGACGGCGACGCCGGCCTGTTCCGCCGCGCTCTCCGACCGGTCCTCGAGCAGCACCTTGATCATTGCCACCATCGGATCGGCGAGCGCGAGGCCGAGGATGCCGAACAGGGCGCCGAACAGCAGCTGCGCGCCCAGCACGAGCGCGGGGGCAAGATCGACCGAGCGTTTGGCCACGGCCGGCACGATCACATAGCCGTCGACCGTCTGGACGATGAGATAGACCGCGATCGCCCACAGCCCGGTGTTGAAGCCGGCGGAGAAGCCGACCAGCACGATCAACACGCCCGACACGATCGCGCCGATATTGGGGAGGAAGGCGAGCAGCCCGGTGAGAATGCCGAGCAGCGCCGCCATCGGCACGCCGCCGACCATCAGCAGCAGCCAGGTGCCGAATCCCTCGACCGCCATGCCGAGCAGGCGGCCGGCCATCAGCCGGCGCAAAGTGCGCCCCATCTTGTCGCACAGGACATAGAAGTCGGCGCGCTTGCGCATCGGCAGCATCCACGCGACGCCGCGCTCATACAGGCGCGGCTCGACCGTCACGAAGATGCCGATGACGACGATCATTATCAGGCTGGAAAGCGCGCCGAACACGCTGCCGACCGCCGAGGTGAGCTGCCCGAGCGACCCCATCAGCTGGTTGCTGAACGCACTCGCGCCGCCGCCCTTGGGGACGAAGCCCATCGCCGCCGCCCAGCCGAACAGGCGGCTGACCTGGGTCTGCACCGTCGCCCGCAGCACCTCGGCCTGGGCGGTGAGCTGGCTGCCGGCGAAGTAGAAGGTCCACAGCATGAACGCCAAGCCCGCGACGCAGACGATCGCCAGCCGCCACCCGCGCCGGATCGGCAGCACCCGACCGAGAAGTCGGGTGCCGCCGTCGAGGATTGCGCCGAATACCAGCCCGCCGAGGATCAGCAGCAGTGGCTGGGCGAGGAACCAGACCAGGATGATCGCCACGCCCAGACCGAGCCAGACGCTGGCGCGCTGGAACTCGCGCAGGGTCAGCGCATCGCTGAAGTCGGTCGGGCCGGGGGCTTCGACATGGCCGGGCTCGCTGCTCATCGCGCCTGATCGTCCGGATGGAGGCTGGTCAGGGCGCGGCCGCCGCGCATCGCGGTAAACCAGCTGATCGGATTCCAGATCTCCGACGTGCCATCGAGAGAGAAGGTGATGAACTCGGCGCGCCCGCCGATATTCTCGAACGGCACCGGCCCGCCGAGCCCACTCTGCTCGAGCGAGACGCGGCTATCGGCCGAGCGATCGCGATTGTCGCCCATCACGAAGACGTGGCCCGGCGGGATCATGATTTCGGGATAATCGTCGACCGCCGGATTATATTCGAGATCGATCGTGTCGAAGCGAGCGCCGTTGGGCAGCGTCTCGCGCACGATCGGCAGCAGGCAATATTCGCTGCCGTCGTCGCCGGTGATGCTGCGGCCGGGCAGCTGATCGTCGTTGCACGGGGCGTTGGCATCGACCGCGATCCGCGCCGGCGGCAGGAATTCGCGCTTCACCGGCACGCCGTTGAGGACGACCGTGCCGTGGCGGACCTCGAGCCGGTCGCCGGGCAGGCCGATGACGCGCTTGATATAGTCCGAATTGCTGTTCTGCGGCTTGAGGATGACGATGTCGCCGCGCTCCGGCACACGCCCGAACAGCCGGCCCTGGATGAACGGCAGCAGGTGGAAGCTGGGGGAGACGTAGGACCAGCCATAGGGATATTTGGTCACCACCAGCCGGTCGCCCTTGATCAGCGTCGGCATCATCGATTCGGACGGGATGTAGAATGGCTTGGCGATAAAGCTGTGGAAGCCGAGCACGGCGAGCACGAGCCAGAATATGCCGCGGGCCTCGGCGGCCCAGTCGGTGCCACGCGCGGGCGTGGCGGACGGCGCGGCGGATGTGTCGATATTCTGATCGCTCACGCGACCGTCTCCTTAACTCGGGCGTGCTTCGAGAATGACGAACGCCTGCGCCCAGGGATGGTCGTCGGTCAAAGTGAGGTGGATGTGCATCGCGTGGCCTTCCGGGGTCAACGCGTCAACCCTGGCCTTGGCGCCGCCGCGGAGCAGCAGCGTCGGTGCGCCCGAGGGAAGATTGATCACGCCGATGTCGCGCATGAACACGCCGCGGCTGAATCCGGTGCCGACCGCTTTCGAAAAAGCCTCCTTGGCGGCGAAGCGCTTGGCATAGGTGCCGGCCTGGGTGAACGGTCGCCGGCCGGCCTTCGCGCGCTCCACATCGGTGAACACGCGCTGGAGGAAGCGATCGCCGAACCGGTCGATCGAATGCTGGATCCGTTCGATGTTGCACAGATCCGATCCCAGCCCGACGATCATCCGCGGCTCTCGTCCATCAGCGCGCGCATCCGCGCGACGCTGGGGCCGAGGCCGATGAAGATCGCCTCGCCGATCAGGAAATGGCCGATGTTGAGTTCGGCCAGCTGCGGGATGGCGGCGACGGGCACGACATTGTCGAAGGTCAGGCCGTGGCCGGCATGCGCCTCGATCCCGTTCTTGGCGGCGAGCGCGGCGGCGTCGGCCAGCCGGCGCAGTTCGGCCGCGCGCAGTTCGCCCTCGAGATGGGCGTAGGCGCCGGTATGCAGCTCGACCACCGGCACGCGCAGGCGCACCGCCGCCTCGATCTGGCGGGGATCGGGCTCGATGAACAGGCTGACGCGGATGCCGGCATCGGCCAGCCGCGCGACGATCGGCGCGAGATGGTCGTGCTGGCCGGCGGCATTCAGTCCGCCCTCGGTCGTCCGTTCCTCGCGCCGCTCGGGCACGATGCACGCGGCATGGGGGCGGTGGCGCAGCGCGATCTCGAGCATCTCCGCGGTCGCCGCCATCTCCAGGTTGAGCGGGATGGCGAGCGAGCCGACCAGCCGGTCGATATCGCCATCGGTGATGTGGCGGCGATCTTCGCGCAGATGGGCGGTGATCCCGTCCGCCCCCGACTCGGCGGCGATCAACGCGGCGCGGACCGGATCGGGATTGTCGCCGCCGCGCGCGTTGCGGACGGTCGCGACATGATCGATGTTGACGCCGAGGCGCAGGCGCGTGGTCATTTCGTCTCCGGGCAAAGGGCGGCGGCGAGCATGTCATGGGCAAAACCGCGCCCCTGCCAGACCTCGCCAAAGTCGAAGCTTTCGCGGTTGGTGAACAGGATCAACGCCAGCCGCCGATCCGGCACGAGGAAATTGCGCAGCTGGACCCCGCCGATCGCGCCGCGCCGTTCGACCAGCCGGGCGGGATCGGGGCAACCGGCCAGCGGCGCGACATAGGCCCAGGCGCCGAACGCCGCCGCGCCGATCGCCGGATCGCCCTCCCACATCGTCGCGGTGGCGATCTTGTCGAGCAGCGCATTGTCCATCAGCGCGCGATCGAACCGCCACAGATCGTCGGGCGTGGCATAGGCCGATCCGGCGCCACCATAGCTGCCGAGGTTCAAGTCCGGTTCGGGCGCGTCGCCGGTCAGCAACCCGGGCACGTCCGCCGGCGTGCCGGGAGCCTCGGGATCGAACAGGCCGAGGGTCGCAGCGCCGATCGGGCCGGCGATCCGATCGCGCAGCAGCGTCGCCAAGGGTTGGCCGGTGACGTGCTCGAGCAGCGCGCCGAGGACGATATAGTCGCAATTATTATAATGGTAGGCCTCGCCCGGCGCGGCGCGCGGCGGGCCGGCGCAGAACCCCGTCGCCGCTGCGATCGGTCGCGCGGCGGGGCCGGTGCGGCGGTAGAAATCAGGCACGCTGTCGCCTGCGCTCGACCGGCTGAGGTTGGGATCGGCGAGCCCGCTCTGGTGGCGCAGCAGCATCCGCACGGTGACATTGTCGGCGTGGAGATAGGGCCAGCCGGGCCAATAAGCGCGAACCGGCTGGTCGAGATCGATCCGGCCGGCCGCGACCTCCTGCATCACGATCAGCGCGGTCAGCTGCTTGGTGACCGATGCAAGGCGCCACACCGCGTCCAGCCGGTGCGGCACGCCGGGGCGCACTTCGCCCGCCGCGCGCGACCAGGTCAGCGCATTGCCCTCGCCGACCAGGGCGACGCCGTGAAAGGCGGAGGCATCGACCAGCCGGTCGAGCCGCGACACATCGACCGCGCCCGCCGGTGCCGCCAGCGCCAGAGCGAACGCGGCGGCGATAGTCTTCACGCCGCCGCCCGGCTGCCCGGCTTGATCGCCGGCACTGCCGCCAGTTCGGGCGGCAGGGCGTCGGGGGCATAGCTCGGCACGTCGAGCTTGATCAGCGGATAGAAGGGCACACCCAGATCGGCCCGGCCGTTCGATCGGTCGATCAGCGCGGCCGCGGCGATGACCTCGCCGCCGGCGGCGCGCACCGCGGCGATCGCCTCGCGCGACGACAGGCCGGTGGTGACGACATCCTCCACCAGCAGCACCTTCTGCCCGGGGGTGATCGAGAAGCCGCGGCGCAGCTCGAACGTGCCGGTCGGCCGCTCGACGAACACGGCGTCGATGCCGAGCGCACGGCCCATTTCGTGGCCGACGATGATTCCCCCCATTGCCGGCGAGACGACGAGGTCGAGCTGGACCTTGATCTTGTCGGGCAGGGTGCGGGCGAGCGCGGTGGCGAGGCGGGCGGCGCGCGCGCCGTTCATCAGCACGCGGGCGCATTGCAGGTAGCGCGGGCTGCGCAGGCCGGAGGACAGGATGAAATGGCCCTCGAGCAGCGCTCCCGCAGCGCGGAACTCGGCCAGGACCTCGTCTTCGGTCATCGTATTTCCCCCTATTCGGCGGGCCGCAGATAGGCCGCCCGGGGCAGCGCTTCAACTGTCGGAGATTCCTTGACCAGGGTGCTTGAGGCGCACGAACCCCACGCCTATAAGCCGCGACGTTGGAGAAGACCCGGCACGTGCACGGCCGTCCTGGGGGCGGCACTTACGGGGGTATGATGAAGAGCTTGAAGACTATCTTGTTGGCGGCGATCCTGGCTGCTGCTCCGGCTGCATTGTCGGCGCAGAGCGCACCCGCGCCTGCCGCCGCGACTCCGGCGACGGCGGCGGCGAACGCTGCTGCCGGCGCGCCGGTCGCGACTTCGGCGACACCGGTCGAAACGCCGGTGGTGTCCGCTGCCCAGCCCGCGGTGCCTGCGCCTGCGATCCGCCATTATGCGCCGAACCCCGAAGTGGGCCAGCCGGTGGAGCGTGGCTTCGCGCTGCAGCCGCAGGTCACCGAGATCGGCCAGGATGCGAAGTGGATGCACAATGTCGTGCTGATGCCGATCATCACCGTCATCTCGCTGCTGGTGCTCGCGCTGCTGCTGTGGGTGATGGTGCGCTATCGCGCCAAGGCCAATCCGGTGCCGTCGCGGACGTCGCACAACACGACGATCGAAATCATCTGGACGCTGCTGCCGGTGCTGCTGCTGCTGGTGATCGCGGTCCCGTCGATCAAGCTGCTCGCCAAGCAATATGCGCCGCCCAAGGCCGACCTCACCATCAAGGTGATCGGCAACCAGTGGTACTGGACCTATCAATATCCCGACAATGGCGACTTCGAGGTCGTCTCGAACATGCTGGCGGAAGACAAGCGCACGCCGGCCGACGGGCCGCGCCTGCTCGCGGTCGACGAGCGGATGGTGGTTCCGGCCGGCGCGGTGGTGAAGCTGATCGTGACGTCCAACGACGTCATCCACAGCTTTGCCGTCCCCGCCTTCTGGACCAAGATGGATGCGGTTCCGGGGCGCCTCAACGAGACCTGGTTCCAGGTGCCGGCCGACAAGACCGGCGTCTATTTTGGCCAGTGCTCCGAGCTGTGCGGCGCGCGCCACGCTTATATGCCGATCGCGGTCGAGGCGGTGACGCCGACGCAGTTCGCCGCGTGGATCGCATCCAAGGGTGGCACGATGCCGGGCGCGGCCCCGGCCGCCAACCCGGATGCGACCAGCCCGGCGAGTCCGGCGACCGCCGCCGCTGCGCCGGCGGCAGCGCCGCTGGCCACCGGTGCGCCGGGTGCGCCGGTCTCCGATCCGACCGTGAATGAGACTGCCGCGCCTGCGACGACGTCGCAGGGCGCAACGCAGAACACAGGGCCTGCACAATGACCGACACGACCGCCCACCCCAGCCATTTCCAGGCCCACGAGGATCATGGTCACCACCATGACGCCGATCACAAGCCGGCGTTCTTCGCGCGCTGGTTCATGTCCACCAACCACAAGGACATCGGCACCCTCTATCTGATCTTCGCGATCGTCGCCGGCATCATCGGCGGCGCCATCTCCGGCCTGATGCGGGCCGAGCTGGCGGTTCCCGGGATCCAGTTCCTGCCGGCCTGGGCAGGCACCGACAATTTCGATACCGCGCTCCACCTGTGGAACGTGCTGATCACGGCGCACGGCCTGATCATGGTGTTCTTCATGGTCATGCCGGCGATGATCGGCGGATTCGGCAACTGGTTCGTCCCGATCATGATCGGCGCGCCGGACATGGCGTTCCCGCGGATGAACAACGTCTCCTTCTGGCTGCTCATCCCCGCTTTCACCCTGCTGCTCGGCTCGACCTTCGTGTCGGGCGGGACGGGGCTTGGGGCCGGCACCGGCTGGACGGTCTACGCGCCGCTGTCGACCAGCGGGTCGGCGGGGCCGGCGGTCGACATGGGCATCCTCGCGCTGCACCTTGCCGGCGCCTCGTCGATCCTCGGCGCGATCAACTTCATCACGACGATCTTCAACATGCGCGCACCGGGCATGACGCTCCACAAGATGCCGCTGTTCGTGTGGTCGGTGCTCGTCACCGCCTTCCTGCTGCTGCTTTCGCTGCCGGTGCTCGCCGCGGCGATCACGATGCTGCTGACCGATCGTAACTTCGGCACCGCTTTCTTCGATGCCTCGGGCGGCGGCGATCCGGTGCTCTACCAGCATCTGTTCTGGTTCTTCGGCCATCCCGAAGTGTACATCATGATCCTGCCGGGCTTCGGCATCGTCAGCCAGATCGTCGCGACGTTCAGTCGCAAGCCGGTGTTCGGCTATCTCGGCATGGCCTATGCGATGGTCGCGATCGGCGTGGTCGGCTTCATCGTGTGGGCGCACCACATGTTCGTGGTCGGCCTGGACGTGAACACCAAGATGTACTTCACCGCGGCGACGATGGTGATCGCGGTGCCGACCGGCATCAAGATCTTCTCGTGGATCGCGACGATGTGGGGCGGCTCGCTGCGCTTCCCGACGCCGATGCTGTGGGCGATCGGGTTCATCTTCATGTTCACCGTCGGCGGCGTGACCGGCGTGGTGCTCGCCAACGGCGGCATCGATAACTATATGCACGACACTTATTATGTGGTGGCGCACTTCCACTACGTGCTGTCGCTGGGTGCGGTGTTCTCGCTGTTCGCCGGCTTCTATTACTGGTTCCCGAAGATGTCGGGCCGGATGTACAGCGAGCTGCTTGGCCAGCTGCACTTCTGGATCTTCTTCGTCGGCGTGAACATCCTGTTCTTCCCGATGCACTTCCTCGGGCTCGACGGCATGCCGCGCCGCATTCCCGACTATCCGGATGCGTTCGCTTACTACAACCACGTCGCCTCCATCGGCTACGGGATCATGCTGCTCGGCCTGGTGTTCTTCTTCATCAACGTGATCTGGTCGCTGATGGCGGGCAAGCGCGTCGGTGATAATCCGTGGGGCGAGGGCGCGACGACGCTGGAGTGGACGCTGTCCAGCCCGCCGCCCTATCACCAGTTCGAAACGCTCCCGCGGATCGACTGACAGGCACGCTTGAGACCATGAACCAGAGTATGACGATGGGCGCCGCCGCCGCCCCGGCCGAGTGGCGAGACTTCCTCGCCCTCACCAAGCCCGGGGTGATGCGGCTGGTCGTCTTCACCGGCCTGTGCGGCATGCTCGCCGCACCGGTCGCGGTGAACCCGGTGATCGGCTTCACCGCGATCCTGTGCATCGCGCTGGGCGCGGGTGCTGCCGCGGCGCTCAACCAATGGTATGAAGCCGACATCGATGCGCTGATGAAGCGCACCGCGGGTCGGCCGCTGCCCGCCGGGCGGATGGACCGCCCGGCCGCGCTCCACTTCGGGGTCGGGCTGGGGGTCTTCTCGGTGCTGCTGATGGGGCTGGCGGTGAACCTGCTCGCCGCGTCGATCCTGGCGGTCTCGATCCTCTTCTATGTACTGGTCTACACCGTGTGGCTGAAGCGGCGGACGCCGCAGAACATCGTCATCGGCGGCGCTGCCGGCGCCTTCCCGCCGCTGATCGGCTGGGTCGCGGCGACGGGGCGCGTCGAAGCGCTGCCGGTGCTGCTGTTCGCGATCGTCTTTCTGTGGACGCCACCCCATTTCTGGGCGCTGTCGATGTTCGTCCGGCCCGATTACGCCAAGGCCGGCGTGCCGATGATGCCGGTTGTCGCCGGCAATCGCGCCACCCGTCTCCAAGTGCTGCTCTACACCCTGCCGATGGCGGCGGCGGCAATCGCGCCGTGGCCGCTCGGGCTGAGCGGCAGCGTCTACGGTATCGCCGCGACCTTGCTGTCCGCCGCATTCCTGCTGCTTGCCGTCCAGGTGTCGGTCAGCCGCGAGGAGGATCCGGCCAAGATGAAGGCCGAACGCCGGCTGTTCGCTTTTTCGATCGGTTACCTGTTCGCGCTGTTCGCGGTGCTGGTGCTCGATCGTTGGCTGCTCGCATGACGCCGCCCGACGATCAGGAAATCCGCCGCCGGCAGCGTTCGCGCTCGGTGGTCATGGCGCTGCTGCTTGGCGCGCTGGTGGTGCTGTTCTACGCCATCTCGATCGTGAAGATGACCTGATGGCAATCGGCGCGCTCCGCACCATGCAGCCGAACACGCGCACCGGGCTGCTCGCCGGGTTGCTCGCGGTGGCGATGGTGTGCCTCGGCTTCGCATCGGTGCCGCTCTACCGGATGTTCTGCCAGGTGACCGGTTTTGCCGGCACGACCCAGCGCGCCGACGGGGCAACGGCGCCCGGCGCGGTGGTCGGCAAGGTCATCTCGGTGCGCTTCGACGGCAATGTCTCGCCCAAGCTGCACTGGCAGTTCGGGCCGGAGAAGGCGACCGAGCGCACCGCGATCGGCGCGCGCAAGCTGGCCTTCTTCACCGCCACCAACCTTACCGACAAGCCGATCACCGGCACTGCGGCGTTCAACGTGACGCCCGAACAGGCCGGCAAATATTTCACCAAGATCCAGTGCTTCTGCTTCACCGAGCAGACGCTGGAGCCGCACGCGACGGCGCGCATGCCGGTCACTTATTATGTGGATCCCAAGATCCTCGAGGATCCGGCGACGCGCGACATCAGCGAAATCACGCTTTCCTACACCTTCTTCCCGGTGGATTCCGCCGGGTCGGGCGGTTAAGGACCGCGCAAAGCACGACGCCAAAAGCACGACAGGGGCAACGACCATGGCCGGCGCCAAGAATCACGACTATCATATCCTGCCACCCAGCCCGTGGCCGCTCATCGGATCGATGACGGCGCTGGTCATGGCGGCCGGCGGGATCATGTGGATGCATTCCCAGCCATTCGGCGGCTTCGTCTTCTTCGCCGGTCTGATCGGCGTGCTCGCGACGATGTATTTCTGGTGGGCCGACGTCATCAAGGAAGCGCGTGCCGGCGATCACACGCCGGTCGTCGCGCTCCACCTGCGCTATGGCATGATCCTGTTCATCGCCTCCGAGGTGATGTTCTTCGTCGGCTGGTTCTGGTCGTGGTTCGATTTCGCCTTGTTCCCGTCGACCGTCGAGGCGGTCGGCGGCACCTGGCCGCCCAAGGGCATCGAGGTGATCGATCCGTTCGCCTTCCCCCTGCTCAACACGATGATCCTGCTCTGCTCGGGCACGACGATCACCTGGGCGCATCACTCGCTGCTGCACGGCAATCGCGATGGGCTGAAGAAGGGGCTGTGGCTGACGATCCTGCTTGGCGCATTGTTCTCGGCGATCCAGGCCTATGAATATGCCCATGCGCCGTTCCCGTTCGCCGGGCTGAACTATACCTCGGCCTTCTTCATGGCGACCGGGTTCCACGGCTTCCACGTCCTCGTCGGCACGATTTTCCTGATCGTCTGCCTGATCCGGACCTATCGCGGCGATTTCACGCCCCGCCAGCATTTCGGCTTCGAAGCCGCGGCCTGGTACTGGCACTTCGTCGACGTGGTATGGTTGTTCCTGTTCATCGCCATCTACATCTGGGGCGGTTGGGGCGCGCCGGTCCACGGCGGATGATCGCGGCGGCAGCCCGATGAAGCGGCTGCCGCTTATCCCGACGCTGATCGTCGCCCTTGCGGTGTTGACGATGATCGGCCTCGGCGTGTGGCAGTTGCGCCGCGCCGAGTGGAAGGACGGGCTGCTCGCCCGCTACGCCACCGCGCGGACGCTGCCCGCCACCGCCTTTCCGGCGATACCCCCGGCGGACGACGCGCTGCTGTTCCGCCGGGCCTCGGGCTTCTGCCTCGAGGTGACCGGCTGGCGCGCGACATCGGGCCGCAACCGGGCGGGGACCGCCGGCTGGCGCCATATTGCCGCGTGCCGCACCGGCGGCGGCGAGGGGCCGGGGATGCAGGTCGACATGGGCTGGTCGACCCGCGCCGATCCGCCGGCCTGGCGCGGCGGCCCCGTCGCCGGAACGATCGCCCCCGATAGCACCCATCGTATCCTGCTGGTGTCCGACACCGCCGCACCCGGGCTGGTGCCGAGCGCGGCGCCGTCGCCCGAGGAAATCCCGAACAACCACATGGCCTATGCCGTGCAGTGGTTCCTGTTCGCCGCCACCGCGGCGCTGATCTTCCTGCTGGCGGTGCGGCGCAAGCGCGGCGATGGCGACGCTCCGCCGGTCCCACCCCAGCCTTAGCCGTTGCCGCCCGCGCCCTGCGCCGCTAACGCGGGCGGCATCATGCGCTATGTAAGCACGCGCGGAAGCGCGCCCATCCTCGACTTCGAAGGTGCAACCCTCGCCGGCCTCGCCGCCGATGGCGGGCTCTATGTGCCGGAGAGCTGGCCGACCCTCAGCCGCGGCGAGATCGCGGCGATGGCCGGTTTGTCCTATGTCGATACCGCCGTCGCGGTGATGCGACCGTTCCTCGGCGGCTGCCTGAGCGATGCCGAGCTGCGCGGCCTGTGCGACGCGGCTTATGGCCGGTTCAGCCATGCCGCGGTGACGCCGCTGGTGCAGATGGACGCGAAGCACTGGCTGCTCGAACTTTTCCATGGGCCGACGCTGGCGTTCAAGGACGTCGCGCTGCAGTTGCTCGGGCTGCTGTTCGAGCGCTTCCTGCGCGAGCGCGATACCCATCTGACGGTGATCGGCGCGACCAGCGGCGACACCGGATCGGCGGCGATCGATGCGCTGGCCGGGCGCGCGAAGGTCGATATCTTCATGCTCCACCCGCTCGGCCGGGTGTCGGAGGTGCAGCGCCGGCAGATGACGACGGTGCTCTCGCCCAACGTCCATAATATCGCGATCGAGGGTAGCTTCGACGATGCGCAGGCGCTGGTGAAGGCGATGTTCAACGACGCGGCGTTCGCGAGGCGGCACCATCTGAGCGCGGTC
This sequence comes from Sphingomonas bacterium, assembly GCA_028289965.1. GTDB lineage: Bacteria > Pseudomonadota > Alphaproteobacteria > Sphingomonadales > Sphingomonadaceae > JAQGLK01. The sequence continues at coordinate 5,024 of JAQGKS010000197.1, read as the reverse complement.
AATTCGATCAACTGGGCGCGGCTGATGGCCCAGATCGTCTATTATTTCTACGCCGCGGTCCGGCTCGGCGCCCCCGAGCGCAAGGTCGCCTTCTCGGTGCCGACGGGCAATTTCGGCGATGTCTTCGCCGGCTATGTCGCGGCGCGGATGGGGTTGCCCGTCGCCCGCCTGATCGTCGCGACCAACGTCAACGACATCCTCCACCGCGCGCTTTCCACCGGCGATTATTCGTGCGGATCAGTCGTCGCGACGGCGGCGCCCTCAATGGATATCCAGGTCAGCTCCAATTTCGAGCGGCTGCTGTTCGATCTGCATGGCCGCGACGGGGCGGCGCTGACCGGCGCGATGCGCGGGTTCGAGGCGGATCGCCGGCTGGCCATTCCGGAGAAGATGCTGGCGGGGACGCGCGACCTGCTGGTCAGCGCGCGGATCGACGCAGACGAGATGAGCCAGGCGATGCGCTGGACCGCCGAAACTTCCGACATGCTGATCGATCCGCACACCGCGATCGGCCTCGCCGCGGCGCGCGCGGCGGACCTGGCACCCGACGTGCCGGTGGTGACCCTCGCCACTGCCCACCCGGCCAAGTTCCCCGACGCGGTGGAGCGGGCGACCGGCCGCCGCCCGTCGCTGCCGCAGCGGGTGGAGGGGCTGTTCGAGCGCGAGGAGCGCTATGACACGCTGCCGGCGACGTTGGCGGCGGTCGAGGCCTATGTGTCCGAGCGCGCGGTAGCCGCGGCTTGAGCACCCGGATGCACCGGCTGGGCAACGGCCTGACCGTCGCGGTCGAGCCGATGGCCGGGGTCGAGACGATCGCCGTCGGCCTCTATGCCGATGTCGGCGCGCGATCCGAGCCGGCCGGGCTTTCCGGCCTCGCCCACATGGTCGAACATATGGTGTTCAAGGGCGCCGGGCCGCGCAATGCGCGCGCCCTCGCCGAGGCGCCGGAGGATGCCGGCGGCTCGCTCAACGCCTGGACGTCGCGCGATCAGACCGTGTTCCACGCGCGGATGCTGGCCGGCGATCTCGGGCTGGCGGTGGAACTGATCGCGGATCTCGTCCGCGCGCCGCATCTCGATCCGGACGAACTGGAGCAGGAACGCGGCGTCGTCCTCGCCGAGCTGGGCGAGGCGCGCGATACCCCTGATGACATCGTGTTCGATCACCTTCAGGCGGCGGCCTTTGCCGGGCAGCCGCTCGGCCTGCCGGTGCTGGGCGACGAGGCGGGGATCGCGGCGATCGACGTGCCGGCGATGCGGCAGTGGATCGAGGGCCAGTATCGCCCGGAAGGGCTGATCCTAGCGGCGGCCGGCAAGGTCGACGAGGATGCGCTGCTGCGGCTGGCCGAGGCGCGGTTCGGCGATCTCGCGCCCGGCGCGGCCGATCCGTCGACGCCCGCATCGTTCGTCGGCGGCACGACCCATGATCGGCGCCGCTTCGACCAGACCCATATCGCCTTCGCGCATCCCGGCGTCGGCCATCTCGATCCCGACGTGCATGCGCTGTCGCTGTTCGCCAGCGCCGCGGGTGGCGGGGCATCCTCGCGCCTGTTCCAGGAATTGCGGGAGAAGCGTGGGCTCGCCTACAGCATCTATGCCTGGACCCATTCCTATGCCGAGACCGGGCTGTTCGGCGTCTATTGCGCGACGGCCAAGGCCGATGCCGCGCTCGCCTACAAGCTCGCCGGCGAGATCCTGCGCGAGACCGCCGAGACGATGAGCGAAGCGGAACTCGCCCGGGCGCGGGCGCAAGCCAAGGCCGGGTTGCTGATGGGGCTCGAGTCGGTTGCGGCCCGGTCCGATCATCTCGCCCGCCAGATCCAAGTCCATGGCCGGATCGTGCCGCCGGCCGAAATCGTCGCGGCGCTCGATGCGGTGAGCGTGGCGCAGGCCCGTGCGGCGGGTGCCGCGGCGATCGGCGGGGGCATCGCCACCGCCAGCGTCGGCGGCAAGCTCGCCAAGGCCGCCTGAGCCGGAGAGCCTGATGAACGAATCGCTGACCACCCTGATCGCCGAGCCCTGGCCGGATTACGCGCTGCTCGACTCGGGCCACGGGCGGAAGCTGGAACGCTATGGCCGGTTCCGCTTCATCCGCCCGGAGCCGCAGGCGATGTGGGCGCCGGCGGGGGACGATTGGGCGGCCGACGGCGACTTCATCGGCGCATCGGACGAGGAAGGCGGCGGCCGCTGGCACCTTTCCCGCGATGTGCCGCGCGGTGGCTGGCACATGCGGTGGGAGGAACTGCGCTTCCTCGCGCAATGCACCCCGTTCCGCCACCTCGCTTTCTTCCCCGACATGGCGCCGCAGTGGCAATGGATGCGCGATCGCACCGCCGAGGGCGACGAGATGCTCAACCTGTTCGGCTATACCGGGGTCGGCAGCCTGGCACTGGCGGGCAAGGGCGCGCGGGTGACGCATGTCGATGCATCGAAAAAGTCGGTCGAGGCCGGCAAGGAAAATGCCGCGCTGTCCGACATGGGCGATCGGCCGATCCGCTGGATGGTGGACGATGCGGTGAAGTTCGCCGCGCGCGAGGTGCGGCGCGAGCGGCGCTATACCGGGATCATGCTCGATCCGCCGAAGTTCGGGCGCGGCCCGGATGGCGAGGTATGGCGGCTGGAGGAGCATCTGCCCGGCCTGATCACCCATTGCCGCAACCTGCTCGACGAGAAATCGCGCTTCCTGGTGCTGACCGTCTATGCGGTGCGGATGTCGGCGCTGGCGATCGGCGAGCTCGTCGCGCAGGCGACCGCGCATCTCGGCGGGCGGGTCGAGGTCGGCGAGATGGCGGTGCGCGAGGAAGCGCGCGGGCTGCTGCTGCCGACGGCGATCTTCGCGCGCTGGGTGCGCGACTAACCGCCGCAGGTCAGTCGCGCACGGCCCGCAGCGCCGCGCCGGCCGCGAACGGTGCGCCGGCGACGAGCAGGAGCGAGGTCGCCGCGAGGAGCTTGAGCGCGCTTCCATCCCCCGTCAGCGCGCCGGCGCCGAAGATCAGCAGCGGCACCGCCAGCGGCAACATCAGCAGTCCGGAAAGCGCCCCCGCGCCGCGCAGGCCCGCGGTCAGCGCGCTGGTGCCGAGCGCGAGCGCTGCAAGCCCCGGCGTGCCAAGGGCGAGGCCGGCCTCGAGCCGGCCGAGCGTGGCTCCATCGAGGCGGAGCAAAGCCGCGGCGGGAATCGCGGCGATCATCAATGGCGGGCCGAAGCCGAGCCAATGGGCCAGAATCTTGGCCGCGGCGACCGCCTCCTCGCTGAACCCGCGCAGCGCGAGCTGATCGAGCACGCCGCTTTCGGCGTCGGGCGCGATCAGCCGGTCGACCGGGAGCAAGGCGGCGAGCAATGCGGCCATCCACAAGGCGCCGCCGCCGGTCTTGGCCAGCAGCGGCCCGTCCGGCCCGACCGCGAAGGGAAAGAGGGTCGCCACCAGCAGGAAGAAGATCAGCGGCAGCAGCCCGCTACCCCCCGAATAAGCGCGGGCGAGATCGCGCCCGACCAGCGCGGCGAACGCCCTCATCGTACCGGTGCCAGCGTGATCGGCTGCGCGTCCGCCAGCCCGAGCGGCTGGTGCGAGGCGGCGAGGACGATGCCGCCGCCAGCCCGGTGGGCGGCCATCGCGGTGGCGAGGCGTTCGAGCGAGGCGGTGTCGAGGCCGTTGCCGGGCTCGTCGAGCAGCCAGACGCCGGCGCCCCCGGCGATCGTGCCGGCGAGCGCGGCGCGCTTGCGCTGGCCGGTGGAAAGCATCCGCACCGGCACCTCGGCCAGATTGGCGATGCCCATCGCCTCGAGCCCGCGCAGCACGTCGCCGGCGCCGCGACCGTCGATCCGCGCCCAGAAAGCGAGCGCCTGGCCGAGCGGCTTTTGCGGATCGAGCGCGGTCGCCTCGTTGGCCAAAGCGATGCCGCCGCCATGCTCGATCCGCCCGGCGGCGGGGGCGAGCAGGCCGGCGGCGATCCGCAGCAGGCTCGACTTGCCGACGCCGTTGGGGCCGGTGACGAGCGCGGCGTCGCCGGGGCCGAGCGCGAAGCTCAGATCGTCGAACAGCAATCGCGCGCCGCGCAGGCAGGCGACCCGATCGAAACGGAGCCGCGCGTGCGCTGCGCTCATCCGGCGGCCCGCTCCAGCGCGTGCATGTCGGCATCGGACAAGCCGAAATGGTGGCCGACCTCATGGATCAGGACGTGGGCGACGAGCGCTTCCAGCGTCACCCCGGTCTCGATCCACTCATCGAGCAGAGGACGGCGGAAGAGGTGGATCATATCCGGCATCGTGCCGAAGTCGCTGACCGACTTCTGCCCGACCGGGCGGCCGGTGTAGAGCCCGCTCAGCTCGAACGGATCCTCGATCTCCAGTTCCGCCAGCACGTCGGCATCGGGGAACTCCTCGACCCGCAGCAGGACATCGCCGAGATGCGCGCGGAACGCATCGGGCAGGCGGGCGATCGCCTCGCGGGCGAGCGCCTCGATCCGCTCGGCATCGGGCGGCAGGGTTTGACGATCGGTCATCGACGGTCGACATAGAGGCGCGCGGGCGCCGACGCCAGCGACGGGAGGCGGACGATGATCGAGCGGCTGACGGCGGAGGCGCGCGACGCCGCGCTGGGCGACCTGACGGACTGGATCCACGATCCGGTGGGCGACGCGATCACCCGCCGGTTCACCTTTGCCGATTTCAACGCCGCGTTCGGCTTCATGACGCGGGTCGCGCTGCTTGCCGAGAAGGCCGATCACCACCCCGAATGGTCCAACGTGTGGAACCGGGTGGATATATTGCTGACCACGCATGATTGCGAAGGCCTGTCGAAGCGGGACATCGCGCTCGCCCGCGCGATCGAGGCGATTCACGCGGCCGATCGGTGAGCGGACCCGAAGTCGTCTGGGACGACGTCGGCAAGCGTTTCGCAGGGCAGGCGCGGCCGGCGGTGGACAATGTCTCGCTGACGGTGGCGGCGGGCAGCTTCGTCGCCCTGGTCGGCGGTTCGGGATCGGGCAAGTCGACCTTGCTCAAGACGGTCAACCGGCTGGTCGATC
>JAQGKS010000183.1 GCA_028289965.1 Sphingomonas bacterium | reverse complement strand
ATCCGCTTGAGCGCAGCGGCGCCGTCCGCTGCCTTGGTCTCGATCGTCAGCATGTCGCCGCTGCGCGACACCGTCTGCGGCGCGGCATAGTCGATCGCGCCATCGGTCAGCGGAAAGAAATAGGCGTCCTGCGCCGCCACCGATGCCGGCAGCGGAACGCCGATGCGAACCTTGTCCCCGGCCACCGCGAACCGCGCCGCACTGCCAAGCGCGCGCGGCAGCGCGGCCCGCCAGCCATCGAAATCGGCGCGACGCGCCGGATCGGGCGTACCATCACCGACGGTCAGGTCGATCGCCAGCGGCCCCGTCTCGGGCACGCAGATCTCGTCGGTGCAGGCCAGCCAGTCGAGCTTGGCGCGGATCGGCAGCGGCGTGCCCGGCGCCAGCCCGGCGGGGATCTTGAACTCGACCAGCTGGGCATAATCGCGCTCATAGACATAGTTCATCAGCCCAGCGATGACGAGCGTGCCGGGCACCGGATAGGCCAGTGGGCCGGCAGTGACCCCCTTGGGCAGCCTCCATTCGACCAGCGTCTCGATCCCGGAATCGCCGGGATTCTGCCAATAACCGTGCCAGGTCGGCGCCGGTCGCATCGCAATGGCGATCGTCACCGTCGATCCCGCTGCGGGACGCGGCGTCTCGGCCACCAGGCTGGGGGTGATATGGGTCGGCTCGGCCGCGATCGCCGGAGCGACGACCAGCAGGCCGGCGATCAGCGTGACGAGCAATCGGACGAGCAGGGCGAGGCGGATCATCGCCGCGATATAGCATCGACGGCGGCACGACGCACCGCCCCGCGGCATGGTGTTTGGTGCCGGTTCGCTCAGCGCGCTTCGAACCGGCCGATGCCCTTGCCGAGCTGGTTGGCGCCGATCCTGAGCGGCTCGTGGCTCCAGTCCGCGACGAAGATGGTCGGCCAGGTCACGCCGGGAGCGAGCGAGGCGCGGTTGTCGCTTACCGCAAGTCCTGCCGATGGATGGTTCCGCGCCTCCGCCGCGACGGCAATGAAGGCGCTGTGATTCTCCTTGTCCTTGCCCTGGACGAAGGTGTTGCCGCTGATCGTGCCGGTGGCGCCGGCGGGCAGGTCGATCATATAGTTGGTCGCGTGTCCGGCGGTGTCGTCGAAGCTCGAATCGCGCACTTCGATCCGCGCCGCGCGGCTCTTGACGTAATGGCCGCCGGCGCCCCGCTCGAACCGCGAGCGGGTGACGACCAGCCCGCCATAGTCGCCGATATACAGCGAATGGGCGCAGCCGGCGCTATGCTCGCACGTGCCGAGCCCGGAGAAGGTGGAGCGATCGACCGTCATCGTCGCGGACGGATCGTCGGCCGACAATATCCCTTCCTGCGAATCGCGGAACAGCGCGTTGGTGACCGTCAGCGGACCTTTTTCGAGGCGGATGCCCGCGCCGTTGCCGTCGCCGACCCGCATATTCTGGAACACCAGCCCGTCGACGACCGCCTCGCGGCCGCGCAGCACCAGCGCCGCCTTGCCCTCGCATATCCCGCCGTCGAACACCGCCTTGCCCGGCTCGATCGCGCGATAGGCGACGCGTCCGGCCTCCTGGATCGCGCAATCCTTGTAGCGGCCGCTGGCGACCAGGATCGTGCCGTCGCCGCCGCCGATCGCCTTCACCGCGTCGTCCAGCCGGTAGAAGCGTCGGCCGCTCTCCTGCACGGTGAACGGTGCCGCGGCCTGCTGGGCCAGAACGGGGACGGCAAGCGCCAGCCCGAGCAGCGCGATAGTCAGTTTCGTCATCGGCAGGGCTCCGCTTAAGCTTGCCCGCCGGGGTGCATGGCGACGGCCGCGCTGTCGAGGTCAATTAGGGTTAAGCGCGCCGGCGTTGCGGGTGCCGCGATCAGGCCGGCCGCCGCGCAAGCCACAATTTGACGGTCAGTTCCCCGCCCTGAAGCTGCAGCCCCTCCTCCTCGACCAACCCGGCCGCCTTGAACCAGCCGGCAAGCTGTTCGTCGGCAAAACCCAGCCGGGCATGGGCATCCTGCGCGCGCAGTTCCTCGCGATCGTGGGGGGCGAAATCGACGATCAGCAGCCGGCCGCCGGGCGCGAGCAGCCGCGCCGCCTCGTTCACCGCGGCTGCGGGCTGCTGGGCATAATGGAGCACCTGGTGGAGCACGACGCTATCCGCCGATCCGCTGGGCACCGGCAGCGCATACATGTCGCCCTGGCGCAGCTCGACCCGGTCCTGCCCGGCGCTCGCCAGCTTGGCGCGCGCCAGCCGCAGCATCTCGGGGCTGCGATCGATCCCCAGCGCATTGCTCGCCTGCCCGCCGAGCAGCTCGATCATCCGGCCGGTGCCGGTGCCGATGTCGACCAGCCGGCCGAGCGGACCATCGCCGAGCGCGCGCAGGATCGCCGCCTCCACCTCGCTCTCCGCGACATGGAGCGAGCGAATCGCATCCCAATCCTCCGCGCGGGCGGCGAAATAGCGTTCGGCGGCGATCGCCCGATCGGCGCGCACCGCCGCCAGCCGGGCGATGTCCGCCACTTCCCACGGATCGCCCGCCTCGCTTTCATACCACGCATCGACCGCGGCCAGCAGCGGACCGACACAGGCGGGATCGCCGAGCCCGAGGAACACCCAGCTGCCTTCCTTGCGCCGTTCCGCGACCCCGGCATCGCACAGGATCTTGACGTGGCGGGACACGCGCGGCTGGCTCTGCCCCAACACCTGCGCGAGCTCGCCGACCGACAATTCCATCGCCCGCAGCAGCGCGAAGATGCGCAGCCGGGTCGGATCCGCCAGCGCGCGGAATATATCTAGGGCCTTTCGCATGGCGCACTGCGTAGTGAGCCGCCGCCGTGGCGGCAACGCCTGTCGGCGGCCGGGAACCCGGACTTGTGTGCGGTTGCGGCATATGGCAGGCGGCGCGCTTCAAACGAACGTGAAGGAATCGGGGCATGCGGGCAATGGCTACGGCGGCTGCGCTGGCATTGGCTGCCGGCGGAACGGCCTCGGTTGCCGCGCAGGAACCTGCCGCGCCGGCGGTGATCGCCGCACCCGCCGGAACGCCGGCGCCGGGCGTCGTTGCAGGCGATCCGCCGGACGCCGCCGCGGCGCTGGCCGCCGCCTCGGCCGATATCGACGCCCCGGCACCGGTGCAGAAGGACCCGCTGGAACGCTTCAACCGGGCGATGTGGGGCTTCAACCAGGGCGCCGACAAGGTCATCATCAAGCCGGCGTCGCGCGTCTACCGCGCCGTGATCCCGCGCCCGGTGCGGCGCGGCCTGTCGCGCGTGCTGAGCAACCTGACCGAGCCATTCTCGTTCCTCAACGGCCTGCTCCAGGGCAAGCCCGAGCGGGCGTTCAATTCGCTTGGCCGGTTCGTCGTCAACAGCACGATCGGCGTCGCCGGGCTGGCCGATCCGGCATCGCGCATGGGGATGCGCCCGACGCCCGAGGATTTCGGCCAGACGCTCGCCCATTGGGGCGTGAAAAGCAGCGCCTATCTGGTGCTGCCGCTGCTCGGCCCATCGACGATCCGCGACGGCGTCGGCACCGGGGTCGGCTTTTTCACCGATCCCTACCGCATCGGCCTGAACGAATCGGGGCTGTCGGGCACCGAAGTGCTCGCCATCAACGCGTTCCAGGTGGTGAGCGCGCGCAGCGACATCACCGAGGCGGGCGGCGACACCTTCCTCGAAACCAGCCTCGATCCCTATGCGGCAGCGCGTTCGGCCTATCTCCAGCGGCGGCAGGCAGCGATCCTCGACCAGGATGCAGCCGCTGTCGCGACTGCGGATGGCGGCAGCCCGGCCGACCAGGCCGCGCTGGATGCGGCGGTGAAGGAGATGCAGGAGCAGTCCGGCGGCGCCGCGGCGGGCCCCGCGACCGAAGCCCCCACCAGCGACGCGACTCCGGCGGACACCGCCGCACCGAGCGAAACGACACCAGCGACCGATCCGGCGTCGACGGACACCGCGCCGGCAGCCCCCGCGGCCGAGCCGACCCAGATCACCCCGACGCCGGCCCCGCCGGCCAATTGACCCACGCGGCGCATTCCACGCCCGCACTTTCAGACAGGATCTAACGCCATGAAGAACGTCTCCATCGCCCTCCTCCTCGCCACCGCGCTCGGCGTCGCCGCCTGCTCGAGCCAGGATAACAACGAAGTAGCCGCGACCAGCAACGAGGTCGTGTCCGACATCGATGCCACCGCCGACGCCGCCGTCGCCGATGTAGATGCCGCCGCTTCCGCCGCCGGCAACAGCCTGGGCAACGTCGCCGAGACGACCGGCAACGCGATCGACGATGCCGGCAATGCGCTGGACAATGCCGGCGACGCGATCGAAGGCGCGGCGCAGAACAACCTCTGATCGCCGGAACATACGCGCTTTGGGGGGCCTGCCGTGAAAGCGGCGGGCCCCCTTTTCGTTGGCACCGGCCGCGCTACACTGGCCCGGTCGATCCCGGCCTGGAGTGATGCCCGATGAACCGCAGCCTCGCGACGATGGCGCTGCTCGCCACCGCCTTGCTCGCCGGGTGTGACGGCGGCGACGCGAAGGGCGTCGGCGGGGTGACGGCCGACGAGGCCGCGCAACTCAACGATGCTGCCGAGATGCTCGATGCCTCGCCCGACGGACTGACCGCGCCGGAAGATCCCGCGCTCGAGGATCAGGGGGGAATGCCGGCGACGCGTCGAGCGGCGGCAATGCTTCCTGACCCCTCCGACTCAGCGACCGCCGTCTTGGAATAAGCGCGCGCGACCCAGCCGCAGGGCGATCTGCTCGCCGCGCCGCGGGGGCGTGCCGGTGACGTCCAGTATCAGCGCCTCTCCGCCCTCCACCGCGGCGGCCTCGATTCGCGTCTTTCCGCCGAGCATCCGCACGCCGGTGACGATCGCCGGGATCGTGCCGCCACCCGGCACCGCCAGCGACACGTCATGGGGACGGAAATAGAGGCTTGCCGGGCCATCGCCCCGCGCAATCGCCCCTACCTCTATCTCCCGGCCGTGAAGTTGCACGCAACCGTCGCGCACCATCACCGATAGCCGGTTCGATTCGCCGACGAATTCGAACACGAATGCGCTCGCCGGCTCCTCATACAGGGTGCGCGGGTCCGCGACCTGGACGATCCGGCCCTGCGCCATCACCGCCACCCGGTCCGCAAGTTCGAGCGCTTCGTCCTGATCGTGCGTGACGAAGATCGACGTCAGCCCGGTGCGATCGTGCAGCGCGCGCAGCCAGCCGCGCAATTCCTTGCGGACCTTGGCGTCGAGCGCGCCGAACGGCTCGTCGAGCAACAGGATGCGCGGCTCGACCGCGAGCGCGCGGGCCAAGGCGACGCGCTGGCGCTGCCCTCCGGAAAGCTGCGCCGGATAGCGATCGCCAAGCCCGCCGAGCTGGACCAGATCGATCAGTTCGGCGACGCGCCGATCGATCTCCGCATCCGACGGCCGCACCGCGCGCGGGCGGACGCGCAGCCCGAAGGCGACATTCTCGGCCACCCGCATGTGGCCGAACAGCGCATAATGCTGGAACACGAAGCCGACGCCGCGTTCGGCCGGGCCGCGCCGGCCGACATCCTCGTCACCGAAGCGAACGATCCCGCCATCGGCCGAATCGAGCCCCGCCACGATTCGCAGCAGCGTCGTCTTGCCCGAACCAGACGGGCCGAGCAGCGCAAGGAACTCGCCCGCCCGCACCTCCAGGCTGACCGAATCGAGCGCGCGGAAGGCGCCATAGCTTTTGTCGACCGATTCGAGCGTGATCGCGCCGCCGCCCGCCGCCGCCGGCACCGTCCGGGCAAACAGCGCCGCCGGGTCCGTCACACGTCCTCCGGCAGGCCCTCGGCCAGCGTCACCTGATCCAGGATCCGCGCGGTCTCATCGCGCACCGACAGCATCACCAGCCGCAGCCGGCACTTGGCCTCCTCCACGCAGTTGCCGCACGGCGCATAAGCCAGCCGTGCCGCGCACGGCAGCAACGCCAGCGATCCGCGGGTCAGCCGCACGACCTGACCGTAGGTGATCTGATTCGGCGGCTTCGACAGCCAATAGCCGCCGACCTTGCCGCGCAGCGTCTCGACCAGCCCGGCGCGTTTCATCTCGGACAGGATCACGGTCAGGAACTTGGCCGGAATATTCTGCGTCGCCGCAATCTCCGGCAACTGGACCGGGCCCTCGCCATAGCGGTCGCCCAGATAGAGCAGGGCGCGGATCGCATAACGGGTACGTTGGGACAGCACGCCTGCGCATCTGTGCCTTTGCGCGGGCGGCGGCAAGTCCCCGTGACGGTGCGGATCGGCGGCAGGACAAAGAGAATCGTCCCTTCTGGCATTCCGGGCCGTCTCGATCCTTGACGCTCGGCCCAGAGGGCTCCTATGTGCGGCCGCGCCCCGCAACGCCGTGGCGATCGTAGCTCAATTGGTTAGAGCGCCGGTTTGTGGTACCGGAGGTTGCGGGTTCAATCCCCGTCGATCGCCCCAGCGGGCCCCTTTTCCCCACCCGATCCTGAAGGACCCGCGCGATGGCTTCGCTTTGGGACTATCCCGATTTCGATGCCCATGAGGGGGTGCACTTCTTCGACGATCCGGCATCGGGCCTGCGCGCGATCATCGCGATCCATTCCACCGCGCGCGGCCCGGCCGCCGGGGGCACGCGATTCTGGCATTATGCCGACAGCGCCGATGCGGTCACCGATGCGCTGCGGCTGTCGCGCGGAATGAGCTACAAGAATGCGATGGCCGGGCTGCCGATGGGCGGCGGCAAGGGCGTCGTGCTCGCCCCGGCCGACCGGATCAAGACGCCGGCGCTGCTCGCGGCGTTCGGCAAGGCGATCGAGACGCTCGGCGGGCGCTATGTCACCGCCGAGGATGTCGGCATGACCGATGCGGACATGGTCGCGATCCGGGCCGAGACCAGGCACGTCTCCGGCCTGCCGGTCGCGGCCGGCGCGGCCGGTGGCGATCCGGGGCCGACGACCGCGCAGGGCGTGTTCCTCGGCGTCAAGGCGGCCGTCGCCCGCGCGCTCGGCAAGACCGACCTCGCCGGCATCCACGTCGCGATCCAGGGCGTCGGCAGCGTCGGCGGCGGGCTGGCCCGGCTGCTCGCCGCCCAAGGTGCACGGCTGACGCTGGCCGATGTCCATCCCGATCGGGCGACCGCGCTGGCGGCGGAACTCGGCGCGTCCGCCGTTGCCGCCGACGCGATCCTGGCGATCGAGGCGGACGTGCTCAGCCCGTGCGCGCTCGGTGCGGTGCTGAACCGCGATTCGATCCATGCGCTCGCGGTGCCGATCGTCGCGGGCGGCGCGAACAACCAGCTGGCGACGCCGGCCGATGCGGCGCGGCTGCACGCGCGCGGCATCCTCTATGCGCCGGATTATGTGATCAACGCCGGTGGCATCATCAACGTCGCGCTCGAATATCTCGGCGGGTCGGACCGCGCCGCGGTCGACCAGCGTGTCGCCGGCATTCGGGCCCGGCTGAATCAGGTGTGGGACGAAAGCGACGCGACCGGCGATCCGACCGCGATCGTCGCGGATCGCATCGCCCAGCGGCTGATCGGGCGCCGCTAGGCCCGCGCCTCACGGCCCCGGGTGGGTCGCCGCCGCGGCGTTGGCCGTGACGTGCAGGCGCCGCTCGCGATAGACGGTATAGAGCCCGCTCGCGACGATCAGCGCCGCGCCGACGAAGGTCGCGCGTCCGGGTGCCGTGCTCCACAGCAGCCAGCCGAGCAATATCGACCAGGCGAGCTGGAGATAGTCGAACGGCGCGAGCAGCGCGATCGGCGCGTTGCGCAGCGACGCGGTCATCAGGATCTGCGCCGC
>JAQGKS010000162.1 GCA_028289965.1 Sphingomonas bacterium | reverse complement strand
AAATTGCCGCTGACGAAGCGCGGGATCCGCGGCGATTCCTGCAGCCCTTCGAGATAGAGAATGATCGGCAGCGATTCGATGATCGCCGCCTGGCGCTGTTCGGCGACGCGCAATTCCTGTTCGGCGCGCAGCCGCTCGGCATTGGCGCGCAGATTGGCGTCGAGCAGGCTCTGCTCGTGCGCGGCCTTGCGCTGGATCTCGCGCCGCATCTTGAACAGGTCGACGAACACCGACACCTTGGAGCGCAGGACAACCGGCTCGACCGGCTTGAACACATAATCGACCGCGCCCATCGAATAGCCGCGCATCAGATGCTCGGTTTCCTTGTTGACCGCCGACAGGAAGACGATCGGAATCCGCTTGGTCTGCTCGCGCCCGCGGATCATCTGCGCCGTCTCATAGCCGTCCATCCCCGGCATGTAGACGTCGAGCAGGATGACGGCGAAGTCCCCCCGGAGCAGGTGGCGCAGCGCCTCCTCGCCCGAGCGGGCGGTGACCACGTCGGCGATGTCCTCGATCACCGTGCGGATCGCGAGCAGGTTGCGCTCGTCATCGTCGACCACGAGCACGCGCGTGCGGCCGGTGGCCGGATCCACCGCGAGCGTATCGCCCGCTCCCGAAGATGTTTCCGCGTCCAATGTCTTGCTGAGTGCGATATGCGGGGTGACCACCGTCATTCGGCCGCCGCGACGAGGGGGCGTTCGATCGGCCGGGTTTCCCGCCCGCGCGAAACCCACACGCGCAGCAGCGCCAGCAACAGCTCGATATCCACCGGCTTGGAGATATAGTCCGAGGCGCCGGCATCAAGGCACTTCTGGCGATCGCCCTTCATCGCCTTTGCGGTGACCGCGACCAGCGGCAGATCGACCAGCGCGGGGCGCTGGCGGATCTGCTGCATCGTCTCATAGCCGTCCATCTCGGGCATCATGATGTCGATCAGCGCGACGGCGACGTCGGGCGTCTGTTCGAGGATGACGATGCCGTCGCGGCCGCGTTCGGCATGCAGCACCTCGACGCCATAGCTCTCGAGCACGCTGGTCAGCGAATAGATGTTGCGGATGTCGTCGTCGACGATCAGCACCTTCGCGCCGGCCAGTTCCGGCGCACTGCGCGCCGACAATATCGGTTCGCCGTCGATCATCACGCGGCGGACCTTCGTGCCGGTGCCGATCGTGTCCGCCAGCTCGGCAAAGATCGCCGCCAATGTCGCCCGGTCGGCCGGTTTGGCGGTGACCCCGAACGCCCCCATGTTGAGCGCCGAGGCGACCTTGTCCGCGCCCGAAATCACGTGGACCGGCAGCTCGCTGGTCTGCGGATCGTGCTTGATCAGGTCGAGCAGGACGAACCCGTCAATGTCCGACAGGCCGAGATCGAGCGTGATCGCGTGGGGCTGCAGCTTGCGCGCCATCGCCAGCGTCCCCGCCCCCGCGGTCGACACCACGCCCTTCAGCCCGGCGTCGCGTGCCAGATCGAGCAGGATCGAGGCGAAGGTCGGATCATCCTCGACGATCAGCACGAACGGATCGTCGCCAAGCGTGTCGCGGTCATCGGTCAGCTGATATTCGGTCGGCAGCGACGCCGACACGATCGCCCCGGTATTGTCGTAGCGCGCCGTGCCGCGCGGCCCCGGCAACGCGGCGGGTGCGGCGGCCTGGAGCGGGATGAACAAAGTGAAGGTCGATCCCTCGCCCGGGATCGAGCGGACCTGCAGCTCGCCCCCCAGCAGCCGGGCGATTTCCCGGCTGATCGACAGGCCGAGCCCGGTGCCGCCATATTTGCGGCTGGTCGTCCCGTCGGCCTGCTGGAACGCCTCGAAGATCAGCTTCTGCTTGTCCTGGGGGATGCCGATGCCGGTATCGGTCACTGCGATCTCGATCGCCTGTTCGGCACCGCGCAGCACCGGATGGTTGGTGCTCCATCCGCTCGTCGCGCTGCGCACCGCGAGCGTGACGCCGCCATGCGCGGTGAACTTGAAGGCGTTGGACAGCAGGTTGAGCACGATCTGCTGCAACCGCTTCTCGTCGGTGCGGATCGTCGCCGGCACCGAACTGTCGAACCGGACGTTGAAATCGAGATTCTTGTCGGCCGCGAGCTGGCGGAAGGTCCGCTCCATATGTTGCTTGAGGGCGGTCATCGGCATGTCGCCGACCTCGATCGACACCGTCCCGGACTCGATCTTGGAAAGGTCGAGAATGTCGTTGATCAGGCTGAGCAGATCGTAGCCCGCGCCGTGGATCGTGCGGGCGAACTCGGTCTGCTTTTCGTTGAGGTTGCCCTGCGGATTGTCGGCGAGCAGCTTGGACAGGATCAGCAGCGAGTTGAGCGGGGTGCGCAGCTCGTGGCTCATATTGGCGAGGAATTCGGACTTGTACTTGGACGTGAGCGCGAGCTGTTCGGCCTTCTCCTCGACGGCGCGGCGCGCCATTTCGATCTCGAGGTTCTTGGCCTCGACCTGACGCTTTTCATTCTCGAGCAGCTGGGCCTTTTCCTCCAGTTCCTCGTTGGTTGCGTGGAGCTCCTCGGATTTGGTGGTGAGTTCGGTCTGGCGCGCCTGCAACTCCTGCGTCAGCAGCTGAGACTGCTCCAGCAGCCCTTCGGTGCGCATCGTCGCGGCGATCGTGTTGAGCACGATGCCGACCGATTCCATCAGCTGATCGAGGAAGTTCTGGTGGGTCTCGTTGAACTCGCTGAACGAGGCGAGCTCGATCACCGCCTTCACGTCATCCTCGAACAGGGCGGGCAGGATGTTGACGTTGGCCGGGGTCGCATGGCCGAGGCCGGAGCCGATGCGGATGAACTCGCTCGGCACACCCTTGAGCAGGATCGGCCGCTTGTCCGCCGCGGCTTGGCCGACCAGCCCCTCGCGCAGCCGGAATTCGCGCGTCAACTCGTCGCGGCTCTCCGCGCCATAGCTCGCAACCAGTTCGAGCTTGGTCTCGTCGTCCTCGCGCTTGGTGACGTAGAACACGCCATATTGCGCATTCACCAGCGGCGCGAGTTCGGACATGATCAGGTTGGACACGGTGGTCAGGTCGCGCTCGCCCTGGAGCATGCGGCTGAACCGCGCGAGGTTGGTCTTGAGCCAGTCCTGCTCCGCATTCTTCAAGG
>JAQGKS010000151.1 GCA_028289965.1 Sphingomonas bacterium | reverse complement strand
CGGGCGTCAATCGGTACGATGCCGCAAAAGGGCGGTCCACGCCCGCGACCGGGCAAGAGGCGAAGAAGCGGATGCGGTTCGACATACAGGCGTTCGTCGACCGCCAGCGCGTGCGTGCAATCCACATTTCGGTGCTGATGGTCATGACGCTGGTCATGTTCATCGACGGCTTCGACATCTTCATGATCGGCAAGATCGCGCCTGCCATCGCGGACGGTTTTGGGCAGCCGGCGGCGGCGCTGACCAAGGTGTTCTTCTTCCAGCAGATCGGCCTGGCGATCGGCGCGTTCGCGGCGACGCCGCTGGCCGATCGCGTCGGCCGCAAGCGCATGCTGCTGATCACCTCGACCGCGTTCGGCGTGCTGACCCTGGCCGGCGCGTTCGCCACCTCGCTCGACCAGCTGGCGATCCTGCGCGGGCTTTCCGGCATATTCCTGTCGGGTGGCCTGCCGGTGGCGATGGCCCTGCTGGCGGAGATCACGCCCAAGCATCGCCGCTCCACCTTCCTCGCCATCTCGCTCGCCGGCTATAGCAGTGGCTCGGCCTCCGGCGCCGCGGTCGCGGCCTGGCTGGTGGCGGATTATGGCTGGCAGAGCGGCTTCTGGGTCGGCGGGATTTTGCCGCTGGTGAGCGTGCCGCTGCTGCTGTTCCTCGTGCCGGAATCGCTCCAGTTCCGCGCCGCGCGCAACCCGGTCGATCCGTCGATCGCGCGCACGCTGCGGCGGATCGATCGCTCGGTCGAGCTTACCGGGAACGAGCGATTCTCGGTCGGCGATGGCTCCGCCCCGCGCGAGAAAGCCAGCCTGTTCGACATCTTCCGCGAGGGCCGTGGCCGCGCGACGACGCTGATCTGGCTCTCCGCGATACTCGGCATGGGCACGACGGCGTTGCTCGCCAACTGGCTGCCGACTTATTTCCGCGAGATGGCGGGGATCTCGATCCAGCGATTCGCGATCGCGTCGATGATCTCGTTCGCCGGCGGGCTGCTCGGCACGCTGACGGTCGGCTATCTGCTCGATCGGGTGCGGGCGAGCCGGCTGATCCCGCTTTATTATATCGGCATGGCGGCGATGCTCGCGCTGCTCGGCCATGTGCCGTTCGGGACGACGACGTTCGTGCTGGTGTTCATCCTGATGAGCTTCTGCCAGACCGGCGGCCAATCGGGCATCAACATGATGGTGACGCAGACCTATCCGGCCAGCGTGCGCAGCACCGGCCTCGGCTGGGCAGGCGGCGCGGGGCGGATCGGCGGGATCATCGCACCGCTGCTCGGCGCGCTCGCGCTGACCTCGCACCTGACGCTGCCGCAGACGCTGACGTTGGTGGCGTTGCCGCCGCTCGGGGTCGCCTTCCTGATCTTCCTGCTCGGCTACCAGTTTCGCGGCAAGCCATCGCTGGCGCGCGCCGCCGCCTGAACCAGGGCCTGGCTCAGGCCGGGACGAGATAGTCGGCGGGCAGGCCAAGCCGCACGCAGGCTTGCGCCGCCGGGCTGGTCGGGAAGCGGGCATGGTCCAGCGTCCGCCCGAGCATATGGAGGAACGCCGCCTCCGCCGCGGTCAGCCGGCCGTGCCGCCCGAGCCGCAGCCGGGCGCGCGCCTCCGCCGGCACCAGATCGACCGCGGCGCGCACGATCAACCGTTGCAGAGGGCGCATCGCCGGCGGCAGGATCGGCGCGGAACGGAGGATCGCGAGCAACTCGTCGAGGATCGGTGAAGGCTCCAGCCGGGGCATCATCGCCCGGAGCATCGCGCCGAATTCGGCCTCCGACGCGGGCGCCCCCTCGGCGGCATAGAGCAGCGACCCGGCGCTCCCTTCGGCATAATAAAGGTCGCGCTCCGCCGCCGGCACGTCGCGCACGTGGCGCCGATAGGCGGCGAGGAAGGCGAAGGCGGCGGTGCCCTGCACCCAGCGGAGCAGTTCGGGATCGTCGGCCCGATAGGGTTCGCCCGCGGGCGTGGTGCCGCTGACCGCGCCGTGCATCGCCCGCACCCGCGCGGCGAGCGCCTCCATCCGGCTGCGCGCGCCATAGACCGTGACCATCGCCGCCATCCCCGTGCGCCGCAGCCGCCGGGCGGGATCGGCGCGAAAGCCGCTATGCTCCCACACGCCCGTGCGCACCCGGGGCTCGCCAAGCTCGAGCAGCACGGCGGTGACCCCGCCGATGAACATCGTCAGTGGGTTGCGGAAAATCCGCCAGGATACCGAGTCCGGCCCGATCAACGCGGGCTCCCCGACCGGGGTGGCGAAATCCACCGGCGCATCGTGCGACAGCAAGGTGGCCGCGGTCCGCTCCAGCGGCAAGGAGAGCAAAGCGGCGGCGAGACGGGCGATCGACATGCCCGCTCAACGCGCTTTCGCCCCGATGGTTGAGCCGGTCAGTCGAGCGGCAAGCCAACATAGTTTTCGGCGATCGACTGCTGGGCGGCGTGCGACTGCCGGATATAGGCGATCTCCGCGGTCTGCATCTTGCGGCCGAACGCGCCGGTTTCGGGAAAGCGGTGCATCAGGCTGGTGAACCACCACGAGAAACGCTCCGCCTTCCACACCCGCGCCAGCGCGCGCGCCGAATAGCCGTCAATCCCGCTCGCGTCGCCGGACCCGTAGAAGGCGATCAGGGCGTCGGCGAGCATCGCCACGTCGGACGCGGCGAGGTTCAGCCCCTTGGCGCCGGTCGGCGGCACGATGTGGGCCGCGTCCCCGGCGAGGAACAGGCGGCCGTGGCGCATCGGCTCGGCGACGAAGCTGCGCAGCGGCGCGATCGATTTCTCGAACGAGGGGCCGCGCACGATGTGCGGCGCAATCGTCGGGCCGAGGCGGACGGCGAGTTCGTCCCAGAAGCGCTCGTCGGACCACTCCGAAACCTGGTCGGTCAGCGGCACCTGAAGATAATAGCGGCTGCGCGTGGGCGAGCGCATCGAGGCGAGCGCGAAGCCGTTTTCATGGTTGCTGTAGACCAGTTCATGGTCGCACGGCGGCACCTCCGCCAGCACGCCGAGCCAGCCGAACGGATAGACCCGCTCGAACGTGCGCAGCACGTCGTCCGGAATGCTCGGCCGGCTGACGCCGTGATAGCCGTCGCAACCGGCGATGAAGTCGCAGCTGAGCCGATGTTCGACGCCGTCGCGGCGCCAGGTGACGGACGGCGTCTCGCTGTCCACGTCGTGGAGGGCGACGTCCTCGGCCTCGAATTCCACCCGACCGCCGCGGGCGAGGCAGGCGTCGATCAGGTCGCGCGTCACCTCGGTCTGGCCATAGACCATCACCGATCGCCCGGTCAGCGCGGCCATGTCGATGCGGGTGACGCCATCCTCGCTCGCCAGCGCGAAGCCGCCATGGGGAAGACCCTCCCGGTGCATGCGATCGGCGACGCCGGCCCGCTCGAGCAGCTTGACCGTGGTATCCTCCAGCACGCCGGCGCGAACGCGTCCCTCGACATAGTCGCGCGACTTGCGTTCGAGGATCACGAAATCGATGCCGGCGACATGGAGCAGCTGCGACAACAGCATCCCCGCCGGTCCTGCGCCGATGATCGCCACCTTCGTGTTCGCCATGCATCCTCCGTGTCGCCGCCCGCCTGCGCCTTGTCGCCGCGATCGCGGGTAGCGATAGGCCTGCGGACGGCTCCGGCGAAAGGGCAATCTGCGCCGAGGCGATGCACGCGCCACTTCTTCCGGCTCGCGGGTCGTGTCACTGCCGGGCGAGTTTTTGAAGCGACGGGGGTGGCACGAGCCGCTGGCCTCGTCCAAGAAACTCCGAGCGCGGTTCCTCTGCGCTCCGATCCTTCAGACGCAGGACAGCCGATGACGACAGCGAACCACCGCACGGCCGATTTCCCGGTCGATCCGCTGTTTCTGGAACGGTGGTCGCCGCGCGCCTTCGACGGTTCGGCGATCTCCTACGATCAGCTGATGAGCCTGCTGGAGGCGGCGCGCTGGGCGCCATCCTCCTACAATGCGCAGCCCTGGCGCTTCCTCTATGCGCTGCGCGACACACCGGCGTGGGAGACGTTCCTCGGCCTGCTGCTGCCGTTCAACGCCTCCTGGGCGCAGCGCGCGTCGGTGTTGTTCGTGATCGTGTCGGATAGGATGATGGCCGGATCGGACGGTAGCCTGCGGCCATCGCACAGCCATTCGTTCGATGCCGGGGCGGCGTGGGCGCAGCTCGCGCTACAGGCGACGCGGATGGGGTTGCAGGCGCACGGCATGACCGGGTTCGACATCGCCCGCGCGCAGACCGAACTGCACGTGCCGGAACGCTACCGCGTCGAGGCCGCGATCGCCGTCGGCCGCCCGGGCGACAAGTCGGTGCTGCCCGAGGTCTTGCAGGGACGCGAAGCGCCCAACGGCCGCAACCCGGTCGACAGCTTCGCCTCCGAGGGCGGCTGGCGCGACTGATCGCCGGCGGGCCGGCGGATCGTCAGTGGAAGCCGACGATCCCGTGGGGAATGTACGGCTCCTCCAGCCGTGCGGTCTCGGCCGCGTCGAGACTGATCTCGACGGCGGCGATCGCGTCGTCGAGATGCTCGGGCCGGGTGGCGCCGACGATCGGCGCGCTCACCGCATCCTTGCCAAGCACCCAGGCGAGCGCGACCTGCGCCATCGGCACGCCGCGCGCGGTCGCGACCTCGGCGACGCGCTCGACCACCTGCCGGTCGGCCGCGGCGGTCGCGGCGTAGAGCGTCCTGCCGAATTCGTCGGCGCGCGATCGCTCGGTCGCATCGTCCCAGCTGCGGGTGAGGCGGCCGCGGGCAAGCGGGCTCCACGGAATCACGCCGACCCCTTCCGCCTCGCACAGCGGCAGCATCTCGCGCTCCTCCTCGCGGTAGAGCAGGTTGACGTAATTCTGCATGCTGGCGAACCGCGTCCAGCCATTCGCCTCCGACGTGTGCAGCATCGTCGCGAACTGCCAGGCGAACATCGACGATGCGCCGATGTAGCGCGCCTTTCCGGCCTTCACGACATCGTGGAGCGCCTCCAGCGTCTCCTCGATCGGGGTGTCATGATCGAACCGGTGGATCTGGTAGAGATCGACATAATCGGTGCCGAGCCGGCGCAGGCTGGCGTCGATCTCCTGCAGGATCGCCTTGCGCGACAGCCCCGCGCCGTTGGCGCCGGGCCGCATCCGGCCATGCACCTTGGTCGCGATCACCGCTTCTTCGCGCGCCATGAATTCCTTGAGCAGCCGGCCGACGATCTCTTCCGACGTGCCGTCCGAATAGACGTTGGCGGTGTCGAAGAAGTTGATGCCGGCCTCGACCGCCTTGCGGATGATCGGGCGGCTCTTGTCCTCATCCAGCGTCCAGTCGTGCGGGCCGCGGCCGGGGATGCCGAACGACATGCAGCCGATGCACAGTCGCGAAATGTCGAGGCCGGTCGTGCCGAGCTTGGTGTAGCGCATCGTCATCCTCCTGTGGCGCCGGGGCCGGGGCCGCGCGGCATCGGCATCGGGTATAGCGGGACTACGGTAGCCGTCGCCAGATCCCGAGGAGGGGCGGCGGGCTCAGGGCTGTTTCGGCGTGGTGTCGGGGAAGGGGCCGGTTTCACCCGGACCGCCGGCGCCCGAACCGGGGCGGCGCAGGGCGGCCGCCTTGACCAGCCGGCTGCCGAAATTGGTATTGCCGAGGGTGCGCACCTCATACAGCGCCTCGATCGAAGTGCCGCCGGCGCGGCCGACGATCTGACCGATCTGCGCCGGGTTCACCGCATTTTCGGCCATCTGCGCCAGCGCCGCATCGCGCGTGCCGGCGATGATCAGGATGCGGTTGCCGCTTGGGCCCTGTAGGCTGGCGATATAGCCATAATCCCGGCGGGGGCTCCGCCCGTCCTGGAACTCCGACCAGTCGGAGACGTAGCGGGTGCCGGTTGCGTCATCGACCAGCTCGTCATAGCTCGTCCCGACCGAGAAGTTGGAGGCGTCGAACACCGCTTCGCGCAGCAGCCCCAGCCCGCTGAGATAGCCGACATAGACGATGTCGGCGCTCTTCAGCAGATCGGGCGAGAGTTGCGACATGGTGATGACGCGCGGCCGCGCCGTCTGCCCGCCGGCGACCCGGCTGACGAGGGGCATGAGGGCGCCGAGTGCGGAGGCGGCGGCGACGGGCAGGTAATGGAGGTCGAGATCGACCAGCCGGCCCATCTGCGCCGGGTTGCGCATCAGAAATTGGTCGAGATCCTCGCGCGAGTTGATCGAGAATTCGCGGATCAGGCGGGTCACCTCGGTCGATTCGGGCGCTTCGCCGAAGATGTAATAGTCACCGACGACGACAAGGGTGGGGCGATCGCTCTGTGCCAGCGGCGACCATAAGGGGGTGCCGGCGAGCGCGGACAGGGCGGCCGCCGGTCCGCTCGATCGGGTCAGCAACAGCCAGCCGCCGGCATTGACCAGCAGCAGGGCGAGCAACGCCGCGATCCACGGACGGCGGGACTTTGCCATTCCGGTTGCGACAGGTGGAGCGGGCAGAGCCGGGTCGACTGCCGGCGCCTCGTCGGCCGGCACCCCGCTCCCGTCCGCGATCGCCAGCCGATACTCGCCGAGCGGGATGAACAGCCGGTCGCCCTGCGCGGGGGCGGCGCGGTAGAAGGCTTCGAGGCGGCGGCGCAGGCGGTGGATATAGACGCGGACCGACGCATCGGCCCCCATGTCGAAGTCGGCATCCTTGCCGAACACTTCCTGCGCGACCTCGACCTCCTTGGGCGTCTGCCCGTCGAGCGAGCGAGCGAGCAGGAAATCGAACAGCCGGGTGAGCGGGACCGAGCGGCCGAGCGTGCCGGCGTTTCGAATCCGGGCGGCCTCGATCTGCAAACGCTCGCCCGATCCGTCTTCGCCGCTGATCTCGTCTCTCCCCGCCCTGGATGGCTGATCCTGTAGGATCAGCCGGACCCCCTGTCGACGGGCGGTGCGGCGGACGCGGATCTTCCCTGCCGGCGCGACCAAGGTATTTTCGGCGCGGCTGGCGGAGGTCACGGCAGGGCCACAAACCGGTGCCATGCCGTCGTCCATGCGCAAGGATATGCTCAACAAGCTCGGGCTCGCCGCCGTGATCCTGCTCGCCCCGGGCGGGTTCATCCTCGGGGCGACGCTCGTCGCCAACCACTATCGCAAGAAGTCGCAGCGTTCGAGCCAGCCCGCAGCCGATGCCGCCGAGGCCGATCTGCCCGACCGAGGCGAGTAGAGGGCACGCAACTGAGACGATGGCACCTCCATGCCTGATAGCTCCTGAACTGTCGAAAGGGTTCGGCGCTTAGCGGCCACCCAGAAGAGGATTGCTTCTCACCATATAAAGTATGGCCCCTTTGAAAAAGTTATAGTGCAGCCAGCATTCCAGCCATTTGCCGGAAGCACGGGTCCGTCGGTAGAGAAAATAGCGAAAACGATGGCTTATCGCGCGACGCCAGAGCCAAAGAGGAATCTTGCAGGGATACTCACTTGGTGACGCTATTTGAGAGGTTTCGGGCTCTCTCAAATTCAAATATGCCCATGTCTCTCCCGCTGCGCGCTGGTATTTTGCGACATAGGCAAGTGTCTGGCGATCGGGCGATATCATATGCTTCACAATTGCCGCTGGAACCCACATCCCAGTTCCGCCAGCATCAACGATGGCGTTTAGTACGGCCGTCTCCTCGCCTAGTCGATTGCGATTGGGGCCGACACCGAGATTAGGATCAAACAAATGCCTGCGCTGTTCTTCCGTGCGCACCGCGAAATTGGCTCCGTACGGGAGGAAATCACCGGCTCCTGGTAGCGGTCGCTGATGCGAGCCGAAATCCCGTTCTGCCAAAACATCGCTCAACTTCGATCGGTTTTCGACTAACCAGCTGGGCGGACTTCCCAACAGGACTGGTTCGACCACTCCGCCAAAAAAAGCCGACGTGGGATTCATCCTGAAGGAGCTAACGTAGGCGGCTAACCAAAATGGGTCCAACTCCACGTCGTCGTCGGTCCAGCATATATAGGTGCCGCGAGCATGCATCACACCGCGGTTGCGAGCGTTTGAAAGACCCGCTTCTGGTTCATGTACGTACCGAATCGGTAGCGTATCATCAAACGACTTAATCACTGTGGCGGTTTCATCTGTGCTTCCATTGTCGACCGCAACAATCTCCCAAGCAACGCCCTCTGGAATGCTGAGCGCCTCTGCGGTCCGCAAAAACTGCGTTAGCTGCTCCGCCCGATTGCGGGTGCACACGACGACGGATACGAATGGCGCGACATCTGGCTGGTTCACGTGTTCTTCCACCTGTGTATTCGATCGTGTTTACGGCGTGGCGGCGTCGATCAACGGTTCGCGACTAGCCCGATACGTGGACAGTTGAAGTTAGTTGCATTTAGAAGCGGTTCGCTCGCGGAAAATTGTAACCAATACGGATCGCTCGCTAACGATCTTTATCCGTAACGGCATGTACGTTGGTAGCAGGTTCGTGCATGATATGCTTGTGCAGGGATCAACCGCGGCCAACAAACGCGCTAGGTTCTTCAATTGTCCGAAATGCTGAGACGTGCAGCGGGGGACCTGAGGCTGATTTCGATGAAAGCATTCAAGGCGCCGCTATATGGCCGCAGCGATAGGGCAGGGGTGCCCAGTATAGGTGATTTGCTCACCGTGACCTTAGACGCTGACCTCGCCTAATATGCTTGCCCGAAGCACCGCACTCGGCGCGTTCTGGCTGATGTTTCAGGGGGTCGGCGCGCGCGTCATCGGCTTCCTGTCGCAGATCGTGCTCGCCCGGCTTCTCGCGCCGGCGGACTTCGGCATTCTCGGACTGGCGATGACGGTCACCGCCGTGGTCGGGCTGGTCGCGACGTTCGGGATCGACGATGTTCTGATGCAGCGGCAGCGGACGATCCACCGCTGGACGACGCCGGCCTTTGGAACCGCCGTCGGCCTCGGCATCGCGGCGTTCCTGTTCATATGCCTGATCAGCCCCCTGGCCGCCGGGTTCTACAATAGTCCGGCACTGACGATCATGTTGCCGATCATGGCGCTGGCGATGCCGATCGGCGCTCTGTCGATGGTGCCGTCGGTGATGCTGCGCGCCTCGCTGCGCTTCAAGACGCTGGCGAAGCTGAACATTCTCGAGCAAATGCTGGTGCAGGCGCTGACGATCTATTTCGCCTGGCGCGGCTATGGCGCGCTCAGTTTCGCGGTGCCGCTGCCGATCGCCGCGGCGCTGCGGGCCGGGGTGCAATGGGTGCTGGTGCGCCCCCGCTTCGGCAAGGCGCGGCGGGGGCAGCGCGCTTATATGTTCAGGAAGGGCGCCACGGTGTTCGGCTCGCGCCTGATCACCGCGGGCGTCCATCAGGGCGATTATGCGCTGCTCGGCGTGCTGACCACACCGGCGATCGTGGGGGTCTATTTCTTTGCATTCCGGCTGGCGGTGCAGCCGATCCACATGCTCGCCGGCAGCTTCCAGACCGTGCTGTTCCCCGCACTCGCCCAGCTTCAAGGGCACCCCGATCGCCAGCGCGACGCGGCCGTCAACGCGTCGCGCATCCTCGCTGCGGCGGTGATGCCCTATTGCTTCCTGCAAGCCGCGATCGCCGAACCCGCGGTCGCCTTGCTGTTCGGCCGCAAATGGGCCGCCGCGGTGCCGCTGATCCAGATACTCAGCATCGGTCTCGCGTTCGACGCGGTGTCCTGGGTCGCGGGGGCGTTGCTCAGCGCGCGCGGCGAATTCTCCCGGGCGCTGCGCTACTCGATCGGCTTCATGCCGATCTTCTTCATTGCCATCACGGTCGGCGCCGTGGCGAGCTCGGCGATCGGCGTGGCAGTCGGCGTCAGCGTCTTTTACGTCCTGTTAGGTCCAGTTTTCACATATCTCGTATTCCGCACCTATGGCATCACGCCCCGGCAAGTATCGGCCATTTATGTGGTCCCGGCGGTAGTCTCGGGCATCGGCATGTCGGTCGCACTGCTCGCCGAATACAGTCTGGGCGTGGAAGTGCACTTGTTGCTTCGCATCCTGATCATCGGCGTGGTTGGGCCGTGCGCATACGCGCTATTGCTGAAGCTGGTGGCGCCTTCGCTGTTCGGTCAAGTGCTCGGCCAGATCCTGTCGATCTCCCGACGAAAGTCAGGAACTCTGCAACCTGCGCCTCTTCGATAGGTGATATATGTCGCGCATTCCCAAGATCATTCATTATTGCTTCGGACTGGCACCGGATTTTGGCGGGAAGCCGTGGAGCCTGGTCCATTATGTAGGCGTGGCGAGTGCTGCGCGGCATATAAAGCCCGACGCGATCTACTTCTACTATGAGTTCGAACCGACCGGCCCATGGTGGGACTTGACCAAGCCGCTGGTCACGCCGGTCAAGATCGAGGCGCCGACCACGATCTTCGGACGTCCGCTGTTCCACCCCGCGCACAAGGCCGACATCGTCCGGCTGGAGAAGCTGATCGAACTGGGCGGCATATATCTCGATGCCGACGTGCTGGTGCAACGCAGTTTCGACGACCTCCTCAATCACTCGACGGTGCTTGGCCAAGAGGGGTTCGGCAGCATTTCCGGCATGGCGAACGCCGTCATCCTGGCCGAACCGCACGCGCCGTTTCTCGATCGCTGGTATGCGGAATATAAGTCCTTTCGCGGGAAGGCACTCGACGAATATTGGAACGAGCATTCGGTGCAACTGCCGGCCAGACTGGCACAGGAACATCCCGACGAAATCACGGTTCTGCCGCCGACCGCGTTCTTCTGGCCGCTTTGGTCGAATGCCCATATCGAGTGGCTGTTCGCTTCGGCCGACCCGATCCCTCCCACCGACGCCTATGCCAACCATTTGTGGGAATCGAAGGCGTGGAAATATCTGGATCATCTGACGCCCGGTCAGGTCCGGTCGACGGAGACCAATTTCCACCGCTGGGCACGGCCGTATGTCGAGGGGCTGCCCGACGATCTTGGCGCCGCGGTGGCGTGGCGTGGCGCCTATCAGCGGCTCAAGCACGGCAAAAGATGGCTGAGCGGACGATTGCGCGGGTTACGCCGCGGCAGCCCCCGTCCGGCGCCGGCCGCCCCCGCCAGCCGCAGCGCGAGGCGCGCGGACATCTCCAAAAGCGGGCTGTGGGCCGCGGAGGAAGGGAGCGCGTTCTTGTCGGGGGTCGGCTCGCGCGGGCCGGCGCTGGACGCCTATGTCCGGGAGATGGTGGCGATCCTTGGCCAGCATCAGGAGGAACTCGGCCGGCCGATCACCGTGGTCGACGTCGGCTGCGGCGACTTCCAAGTCGGGCGCGCGCTGACCGAAGCGCTGCCGACGCTGCGCTACATCGGCTGCGACATCGTCAAACCGCTGATCGAGCATCATCAAAAAGCCTACAGCTCGGACCGCATCAGTTTCCAGCATATCGATGTCGTGGTGGAAAGGCCGCCGCAGGGCGACGTCTGCCTCATCCGGCAAGTGCTCCAGCATTTGTCCAATGACGACATTGCCAAGGCGCTCGATAATCTGGCGGGGTTCGATGTGCTGTACGTGACGGAGGGGCAGCCGGAAGTCCGCATCGGGCCGCAGAATCCCGACAAGGCGGTGGGCCTCGATGTCCGGTTCGACTGGCAGCGGGGTATCGGCCGTGGCGTGGAACTCGGCAGCGCACCGTTCGGCCGGCGCACCGAGGAGGTGTTTCGCGCCTTCGCCTTCCCCCACGAAGTGATCGTCACCGAGCGCGTCCGTCTCTGATCGCGATCCCCGGCCAAAGCCGATAACCGGGGCTTTCTCCGCCTCCGCCCGGATCCGGGGTAGCGTGATCGTGGCCGTGCCGCCTCCATCGGCGCTCCGCTCGCCCCTCGTTGCGGGGAGCGCCGAACACCGCGCACGCCGCGACCGATGCGTCATCGGCATGCCTTTCGCCGTTCCGCCTTGTCCTCGGGCGGGCTGCTGCTGCTGCTACTCGCGGCCTGTGATCGGGAGGGTGGCCAGGCCGGCCTCGCGCGGGAAGAGGAGGCGGTCGCGGCGCCGTCGGCTGCAATGCTGACCGAGGCCATGGCATCATCGATGGATGCGCCGCTGGCACGTCAACAACCGGGAATCGGCGCCCTGCGCCGACGCAACCAGCGATCCGGGACGAATCCCCACCCGATCATCGATGGTCACCGCACGTTGCAGGCGGAAAAGGTGCCGACGCGCGACGGCAACACCCTGTTCGACCATTCCGCCCCGATGGTGTCGCCACTGGGCTGGTACGCGTTTCAATATGGCTATGTGGAACTTCGCGCCAGGGTTGGGCCGGAAAGCGGGCGTCGTCCCGGCATTCTGGCTCCTCCCGGACAGCGGCGCCTGGCCACCCGAGATCGACATATTCGAATTCTTAAACGGGCCCGCTGGTCACCACGATCCACTGGAGGGACGATCAGGGCAGGCGGGAGAGGAAGCCATAGGACCGACTTCTATTCCGATGGCGAACGGCACGGCTTTGGCCTCGACTGGACACCCGAATGGCTCGTCCCCTTCGTCGACGGGCAGGAGGTCCACCGCACCCGCAACATCTCCCACGAGCCGATGTACATCCTCATCAACACCGCGGTCGGGCTGTTATCGACCGGTCCTCCCCAGGCCCGAGGGCCGCGCCCGGCTGGACGAACGACATGACGCTTGGCGAGATAA
>JAQGKS010000148.1 GCA_028289965.1 Sphingomonas bacterium | reverse complement strand
GCGGGATCCCAATGTTCGTCGGCCTTGCCGTCCTTGAAGCGCCACATGTCGAACCAGGTGGTGGTGTAGCTCTTGGCCGGATCCTGCGGATCCTTCATCTCGCGCACAAAGCTTACCGTCACATAGTCGCCCTCGGCGGTGACCGCGACGACCTTGGTCTCCATCCGCTTCGGGATCGGCTTGGGCTTCACCTTCGCGATGTCGACGAAATAATGCATCACCGCGTCGAGGCCCGAGCCGGCGAGCGGGTTGTGCTGGATATAGGCCTTGGTCAGATATTGCGGCGCGCGGTCCCAATGACCGGCCTCGAGCAGTTCCTTGACGATCTTCAAGGCGACCTGCTTGTTCGCATGGAGCTTGGGGTTCGGGCTCGTGAACAAGGATTCAGGGTTCGGATGGGCCGTGACCGGGGCGTTCAGCGCCTGCGCCTGGGCGAGCGTGCCCCCCAGCAGCAGCGATGCGGCGAGAATCGGCAACAGGCATTTCATCGTTATGTCCCTCTCGAAGCGGCGGATCATCGGCGTGATCGGTTATACTCGGCCCGCTTCGGTGTTGAGCATGCCGCACGCGGTTCGCCAAGAGCCCGTTGGTCCGCAGCATTCGACCGCAAGCAGCCGGCGGCAATCCGCCGCGGACCGATGATCGCGGACCGAACGGCGCGCCCACACGTTCCCCCACCATCACAACGTCGAAGGAAACTGCATGAAGATCCCCACGGGCGCGATCGTCGCTGTCGCCGATGGCGAAATACTGAACCTGTTTCGCAACAGCGGCGACGAATCCGCCCCCCAGCTGACCGCCACCGCCGATGCGGCGGTCTCCACCGAGAATAAGGGATCGGGCGGCCGCCATCAGAGCAGCGCGGCAAATCCATCGGATAGCCAGCAGAATGAGGACAGCTTCGCCGCCGGGGTCGCCGAGGTGCTGAACCAGCGCGTGCTCGACGGGAAGATCGACGCGCTGATCGTCGTCGCCGCCCCACGCACGCTGGGCGAACTGCGCAAGCATTATCACAAGGCGCTGTCGGCGGTGCTCGTCGGCGAGATCGCCAAGGATCTGACCGGCCACTCCGTCGCCGATGTCGAAAAGACCATCACCGCGGCGTGATACGTTGCCGTGGCATGCGCGCGCATCCGACGCCCGCGTGCCACGGTCGCCTCCTGGCACGCGGTTATCCAGTCGCTCCCCCGCGGCGCGTTCGCGGCACCGTCCGGCCGGTGCGGTTCAATGCCGGCGCGCCGATCGATCGGCTTCGCGCAGGTGGGGGCGCCCCATCGCTGGCCCAGTCCCCCGGCTTCGCCAGCGCCCATTTGCGGAATGCCGCCGGATCGATCGGCGCGGCGCGGGAAGACAAGCCCTGGTTGCCGCCGAGGCGAATGTTCCTAATATACGTGGAGCCGGCGCAAGATCGGCATCGGCCACGGGACCAGGGATGAATTGATGCGCGCAGTCGGACTATTCACGCATGGCGGCCCTGAAGTTCTCGAGGTCGTTCAAGTCCCCGAAGTCTCCGCTGGACCGGGTGAGGTGCGGATCCGCGTCCACGCCGCAACCGTCAACCCGACCGACGTCGGTGTGCGCAACGGCACGCGCGCCGAACAGCAGAAGGCCGATCCCCTCCCCTACGTGCCGGGAATGGAGGTCGCCGGGATCGTCGATCAAGTCGGCAGCGGCGCTCCGGACAGGCTCAAGCTGGGCGACGCCGTGATGGCGATCGTGCTGCCGAAAGGCAGCCATGGCGCGTATCGCGAGCAAATCACGCTCGATGCCCGGTCGGTCGTGCGCGCGCCTGCCGGACGGACCCATCCCGAGGCGGCCAGCTTGCCGATGAACGGCCTGACCGCGCGCCAGTCGCTCGACCTGCTCCAGCTGTCGCCGGGACAGGTCATCGCCGTGACCGGCGCGGCGGGGGCTTATGGCGGCTATGTCATCCAGCTCGCCAAGGCCGAGGGGCTGACGGTGATCGCCGATGCGTCCGAGAAGGACGAGGCGCTGGTCGCCTCGCTCGACGCCGATATCGTCGTTCGCCGGGGCGATGATGTGGCGTCGCGGATCCGCGAGCATTTTCCCGAAGGCGTCGACGGGCTCGCCGACGGCGCGGTGCTCAACGCGCTCGCCATCCCCGCGGTGCGCGACGGCGGCGCCTTCACCTCCGTCCGCGGCTTTGTGGGCGCGCCGCAGCGGGAAATCCGCTTCACGGCGACCCTGGTGCGCTCCTACGCACACGAATGGGAAAAGCTCGACCGGCTGCGGCAGCAGGTCGAGGACGGCACGATCACCCTTCGCGTGGCGGCGGTCTATCCGCCCGAACGCGCGGCCGAGGCGCATGGCCGGCTTGAGGCGGGTGGCACGAGGGGACGGCTGGTCATTCAATTCTGATCCGCGCGAAGTAGCGTTCCGCCGGAGCATCGAACTGTCGCCACCTGCCGCAGCGGACTGCATTGCGATGCGCACGGGAAAGGTGCAGATTTGCGCCGCCTCCTGATTGGGAAAGGGCGACGGCATGGCCATTGTGTCACCTAGTTCGCCTCCCGCCGCGTTCCGCGCGGCGGCGATACTTGCCGTCATCTGGAATATGTTCGGCGTCGCGATGTACCTGAGTTCGGTCGGGGTGTTCGGCGATTCCATGGCGGGGCTCACAGAAGCCGATCGGGCAGCCGCCGCCTCCCTGCCTGACTGGATCACCGGTGCGTTCGCGCTGGGCACCTTCGCGGGCTTGATCGGAAGCCTGGGCCTGCTGCTGCGCAATGCGTGGGCACAGCCGGTGCTTATCGTCTCCCTTGCGGCCTTGCTGGTGCTGGAGGGCTGGTCCGTCTTCTTCAGTGGCGCTCCGGAATCCTTCGGCTTGGCCGTGCCGATCATGGTCTCTGTCGGCGCGATCCTGCTCGTGTGGCTGGCGACGCACGCCCGGGGACGCGCATGGCTGTCCTGATCGACCGCCAATAGGACATCGTCCTGTTCGCGGATCGTCAGCGTCGGGACTTGCGCGCCCGGATGCGGCCGGCCCCCCGTCGCTCGCCGACGATCACACCGTCCAACGAAGCCGCGCTTGCATCACTTGGCCTCGTTGGCCTGCGAGCCCGGGCTGATCTCGATCCCGGCGCTGTGCTCGACGTGCCGGACGACGTCGCTGACGCTGCTGTGCGGCGGCATCGCCGCCTGCGCTTCGCGCCAGACATTCTGCGCCGACGCCCACACCGGCACGCCGATCCCTCCCTCGGCCGCCAGCGCGGTGGCGATGTTCATGTCCTTGACCATCAGGTCGAGCTTGAACGGATCGTCGAACCGCCGGCTGAGGATGCGCTGGGCGATATGCGTGTGGGTGATCCACGACATGCCGGTCGATTCGATCAGCACCTCGTTCATCACCGCCGGGTCCAGCCCGTTCTGCTTGCCGAGGATCAGTCCCTCGGCGGTCGAGACGAGCGTAACGGCGGTAATCGTATTGTTGATCGACTTCATCACGTGCCCCGACCCGATCGGCCCGAGGTGGAATATCTTCTTGCCCATGATCTGGAACAATGGCCGGACGCGCGCGACATCCTGCCGCTCGCCGCCGACCATGAAGACCAGCTCGGCCGCGATCGCGCCCATCTCCGCACCCGAGACCGGCGCATCGACCATCGCCACGCCGCGCTCGGCCAGCCGCACGGCCACCTCGCGCGTCAGCCACGGTTCCGCCGAGGATGTGTCGAGCAGGAGGGTGCCCGGTTTGAACCCTTCGATCAGCCCGCGGTCGCCGAGCGCGACCTCGCGCACCTCGCGTCCGGAGGGCAGCATCGTCACCACCACGTCGGAGGCCGCCGCCACCTCGGCCGGGCTATCCGCCAGCTGCACCGTATCGAACCGGCCGCGAAGCCGCTCGGCCGCCGCGCGATCGAGGTCGAGCACCGTCAGTCGGTATCCGGCGGCCGCGAGGTGCCCCGCCATCGGCCCGCCCATGATGCCGAGCCCGATAAAACCGATCGATCGATCGTCCATGTCTTCACTCCGCTTGGAACATGCCCCGGTCGACGCGGCCGGATCCATCCGTCCAGTCGTGCCGGGAAGCGCCTGTCGATCGAAACCTATCAGATCCGCCGGATTTCGCGCGCGCGATAAGCAGGCCGGGTTGCGCGTCCGAGAAGCGTTGGTTGAGTCGAGGCCGGAGCGATCGGAGGGGAGCCCCTCGCGGGCGGTATTCGCCCGCTCTTCGATCAACGAATCGGCGTTGGCGAGATCAAGCGAACTGCGCCAGCGATAACTCCAGGCTTCCAGGACCGGGACGCAGCGATCGAGAACGCCCGTCCGGGACCCGTGTTCCGACGCCCCTTACGATCGCCGTGGCGACACCCCACCAGCGCGCACCTGCATCAGTCCGGCCGCTTCAGTTTGAACAAGGCATCTTCCTTGATCTCGAAATAGTCCGCCGGGCCGCCGCCCCGCACGATCGGCCGGGCGCGCGCCGTCTGGTACACCCCGTCCTGAAGCATCGCGCGGTCGATGTGGATACCTACCGCCTCGCCGATCACCAGCCATTGGTCCAGCGCGCGGCCCTCCTTTGTCTCGAGCCGCACGATCTGGGTCACCAGGCACTCGAAACTGACCGGGCTGGCCGCGACGCGATCGGGCCGGACAAGGCGCGACGGCAGCGCACGCAGCCCGGCATGATCGAATT
>JAQGKS010000100.1 GCA_028289965.1 Sphingomonas bacterium | reverse complement strand
CTGGCGCGCAAGGCGATCGTCCGTGCGCTGGCGCAGGCGGCAGCGGGCACGCCGCAATCGCAGACCGACAAGCGCGTCGCCTGAGGGAGCTTCATCACATGGCAACCGCCACCACCAAAGCCGGCTTCGGCACCGCGCTCAGCCGCGTCGACGGCGTCGCCAAGGTCACCGGCGAGGCGCTCTACGCCGCCGAATATCCGGCGGACAACCTGCTCTACGGAGTCGTCGTCTCCGGCGCGATCGCCAAGGGCCGGATCACGGCGATCGACGATGCCGCCGCCCGCGCCGTACCCGGCGTGGTCGAGGTGATGACGCATCGGAACCGGCCGCACATCGCCTTCTTCGATCGCAGCTACCGGGACGAGACCGGGCCGCCGGGATCGCCCTTCCGTCCGCTCGGCGACGATATGATCCAGTTCGCGATGCAGCCGGTCGCGCTGGTGCTGGCGGAGACGTTCGAGGCGGCGCGCTATGCCGCCAGCCTGGTCGACATCGACTATGCGGCGGAGGCGCACAACACCGATTTCGCGGTCGCCCGCGCCAACGCCACGCTTCCGTCGAAGAAGCGCGACAACATCCAGGCGCCGAAACCGCGTGGCGATGCCGAGCAGGCCTTTGCCGATGCCCCGCTCAAGGTCTCGCAGGAATATCACCTCGCGACCGAGCATCATAATCCGATGGAGATGCACGCGACCACCGTGGTGTGGGAGGGCGGCGGCAAGATCACCGTCTATGACAAGACGCAGGGGCCGCAGAACATCCAGGCCTATCTCGCCAGCGTGTTCGGCCTGTCCAAGAAGGACGTGCAGGTCCGCAATCCATATGTCGGCGGCGCGTTCGGATCGGGCTTGCGCCCGCAATATCAGGTGTTCCTGGCGACGCTGGCGGCGAAGATGCTCGAGCGTTCGGTCCGCGTCGTGCTGACCCGCCAGCAGATGTTCAGCCACGTCCACCGGCCGGAAGCGGTGCAGGAGGTGCAGCTGGGCGCGGAGACGGACGGCACGCTCACCGCGATCATCAACAAGGCGGTCACCTCCACCTCGAACTTCGAGGATAATATGGAGAATGTCGTCACCTGGGGGATGATCAACTATGCCGCGCCCAATGCGATGGGCGATTACAAGGTCGCCCGGCGCGACACCTATACGTCCGGCGACATGCGCGCGCCGGGTGCCGCCACGGGGATGACCCTGTTCGAGATCGCGATCGACGAAATGGCCTATGCGGCCGGCGTCGATCCGCTCCGGTTCCGCGAGATGAACGATTCCGACGTGGATGCGATGCACGGCATCCCCTTCTCCAGCAAGGAACTGCGCAAGGCCTATCGCGAAGGCGCGGCGGCATTCGGCTGGGACAAGAGATCGCCCGAACCGCGATCGATGAAGGATGGCCGCGAGCTGGTCGGCTGGGGCGTCGCCACCGGCATCTGGGATGCGATGTTCTCCAAGACGAGCGCGCGCGCGAGGCTGACCGCCAATGGCCATCTCGAGGTCGCCTCGGCGGCGTCCGACATCGGCACCGGCACCTATACCGTGATGACCCTGCTCGCCGCCGACACGCTCGGCATCCCGCCGGAACGGATCAGCGCGCGGCTCGGCGATTCGAGCCTGCCTGCCGCCCCCGTCGAAGGCGGATCGTGGATGGCCGGGTCGGTCGGCTATGCGGTGCAGCTCGCCTGCCGGGCGGTCGGGGAAAAGCTGCTCAAGGCCGCCGCCAAGGTGGACGGCCAGCCGCTGGGTGGCGCGACGATCGACGATGTCGAGTTCGTCGACGGCAGCGTCCGGCTCAAAACCGATCCGGCCAAGAGCGTGTCGTTCGGCGAGGCGATGCGCGCCGCCGGGCTGACCACGATCGAAGCCGAGGAAACCGGCAGCGAAGGGCTGCACGGCATGATCAGCCAGACGCGCAAGGCGCGCAACACCCACAGCGCGGTGTTCGCCGAGGTGCATGTGGACGAGGAATTGAACGTCGTCCGCGTCACCCGCATCGTCAATGCCGTCGCGGCGGGCCGGATCATCAGCCCCAAGACCGCGCGCAGCCAGATATTGGGCGGCGTGGTGATGGGGATCGGCATGGCGCTGCACGAGGAGAGCTTCCTCGATCACCGTCTCGGCCGCTTCATGAACCATAATTTCGCCGAATATCACGTCCCCGCCAACGCCGACGTGCACGACATCCAGGTGATCTTCGTGGACGAACAGGAGCCGGAGCTGCCAATGGGGGTCAAGGGTCTGGGCGAGATCGGCATCGTCTCCACCGCCGCCGCGATCGCCAATGCAATCTATCACGCCACCGGCAAGCGCATCCGATCGCTGCCGATAACCATCGACAAGCTGCTCGCGGCATGAGCCTGGTCGCGCTGGACGGCCCTGCCCTGCCCCCTTCGTCCGGCGGGCCGGCCCGCCAGATCGTCATCCTGCTCCACGGCTATGGATCGAACGGCGCGGACCTGCTGTCGCTCGCCCCGCGCTGGCGGCGCGCCTTGCCCGATGCGCTGTTCCTCGCGCCCAACGCACCCGAACGCTGCCCCGGCGCACCGGGTGGCCATCAATGGTGGGATCTGCGCACGCTCAGCCGCGCCGACGTCGCCGCCGGGGTCGCCCGGGCAACCCCCGTGCTCGACGCCTATATCGATGCCCAACTCGCGGCGCATGGGCTTGGCGAGGACAAGCTGCTCCTCGTCGGGTTCAGCCAGGGCACGATGATGGCGCTCCATGCCGGGCCACGCCGCGCCCGGCAGATCGCCGGCATCATCGCTTATTCCGGCGCGCTCGCCGACGCGGCCGATCTGGCGCATCCGGGCCGCACCCGGCCGCCGATCCTGCTGATCCACGGCGCCGCCGATTCGGTCGTGCCGGTATCCGCTTTCCATCAGGCGCAGGCCGAACTGGCGCGTCTCGGATTTCCGCTCGAATGCCATCTGACGCCCGGCCTCGATCACGGCGTGGACGATGCCGGGATCCGCGCCGGCGAGCGCTTCGCCCTGCGGGTGTTGGCCGGCTGACGGACGCCGCTGCCCGCCGGTCAGCCGGCGGACTGCACGTGGGCGCGGATCAGCGCGACATGATCGAAGCTGAATCCGGCGCCGATCAGCGCCTCGACCTGCCGGCTGTCGATCGGCCGCTGGCGCCAGCAGCACACCGCCACCCGTCGCAGCGCTTCGAGCCGCGGGTCGGCGAGGCGGTTGGCGGGCTCGAGCCCGAACAGCCGGCGCACGGCGCTGCCGATCGGGGATGCAGCTCGGACGCTGGCCACGCCGTCGCACCGCGCCAGGCGGATGGCGATCCATTCGGCGCGGGTGAAGCCGCACAGTTGGTGGGTGAAATCTTTTGCCGGGGCGGCACCGGTGGTCGATGCGAAGTCGAAGGCGATGAAGGCCATCAGCCGTTCCTTCCGTCGTTCGGCGCCATTTCCGACAGCCAGCTGCCGACGCGCCCGGCGGCAAGTGCTGCATCCAGTTCCGCCGGTTGCACCGGCCCGCGCTGGGCGGCGGCAACCCGGCGATACTCATTGGCGAGGGCGAGCGCGGCGGTGCGCGCCAGTGTGTCGAGCTGGCGGCTGCCCGGCGTGTTCCACAGCTCCTCGCACAGATCGAGTTCGGCGCGCAGTGCGGCGATTCCATAGGTCGCGGGATCGAGCCCATGGCGCCGCGCCTCGCCGATCGCGCCGATCAGCGCCCGCACCTGATCGAGCGACCAGGCAAAGGCGGCGCGGGCCGGCGGCGTCGGCACGCGCGGATCGGCGGCAAGCGGGGACGCGACGGTGGCAATCAGCGCGGCGCCGAGCAGCCCCAGCGGCGCGAGGCCGAGCCACATCGGGCGAGTTGATCCAGGATGATTTGCAGGCACTTGATTGTCCTTCAGGCAGGCTGGATTGGATCTGTTGAGCCCCAATAACCGTGATGCCGCATCTGCCGCTGTGCTTTGCTGCACATTAGTGCGCGATCGCGACAAGAATGCTTGTCCGCATCTTCGTCGCAGCAACAGACATGTTCGTCCGGCCCAGGCCCGAACCAGACCGGGCCCGCCGCTTAGCGGTTCGTTAGGAGGCGCGGGGACAAGCAGGGGCGCGGGCGAACGGCGGACAGGATGATGACCGGACAGGATGGCGATCCCACGGCTTTGGCCGAAGACACGGCGGCGATGGAGCGTCGCGCCCAGTTGCGTGCAGCCCTCGCGATCGTCGCCCGGATGGCGGGCGTCGCGGAGGTCCCGGCGGAAACCCCGGACGAGATCGCACGGCGCGCCGACGCCTACCGAGGCGCGACGCCGATCGCCCGGCGCCGGCTCGATGCGCTCGCGGCCGAGGCCGGCGCGTTCGCATCGGCGGGGATTGCCGCATTGATCCGCCACCGCGACACGACCGGGCGGGACTGCGCGCCGGCCGCGTCGCAACTGATGCTGGAAATGCGCCGCGCCATTGCCGCGATGGATCGGCTGGCGCCGCTCGGCTGAGCCGCTCAGCCGCGCGCCTGTTCGAAGCGGCACAGTCCTGCGGCGAGGTCGGCGATCAGATCGTCCGCATCCTCCAGCCCGATGTGCAGCCGGACCGCCGGTCCCTCCGCCCGCCACGGATTGACGCTGCGCACCGGATCGATCGGCAGCGCCAGGCTCTCATAGCCCCCCCACGAAAAGCCGATGCCGAAATGGGCGAGGCCGTCGATCAGCGAGGTGCGCGCCGCCTCCCCGCCTCCGTCCAGGATGAAGGTGAACAGGCCCGATGCGCCGTTGAAGTCGCGCACCCAATATTCGTGCCCCGGGCAGCCCGGCAGCGCCGGATGGAGCACGCGCGCGACCTGCGGCTGATCCGCCAGCCACCGCGCCACCGCCAGCCCGCCCTCCTGATGTTGGCGCAGCCGGACCCCCAGGGTGCGCAGGCCGCGGCTGGCGAGATAGGCGTCGTCGGGGCTGACGCAATTGCCATAGAGTTGCGCGGTGCGGCGCAGCGCCTCGAAATGGTCGGGGGTCGCCGTGACCGAGCCCATCATCACGTCCGAATGGCCGACGATATATTTGGTGCAGGCGAGGATCGTCAGGTCGGTGCCGTGGGCGATCGCGGGGAACAGCAGCGGCGTCGCCCATGTATTGTCGAGCAGCGTGACGATGCCGCGCGCGCGCGCCGCGGCGCACATTGCGGGCACGTCCTGCACCTCAAAGCTCAGACTGCCGGGGCTTTCGAGAAACAGCGCGCGCGTCCGCTCCCCGAACAGACCGGCGATCCCCGCCCCGATTGTCGGATCATAATAACGCGTGGTGATACCCAGCGGCGCGAGCACCGACCGGCAGAAAGCACGAGTCGGATCATAGACGGTGTCGGCGACGAGCAGCTCATCGCCGGGCTTGAGCACCGACAGCAAGGCCCCCGCAATCGCCGCGACCCCGGACGGGTACAGCATCGTTCCCGCCGCGCCGGGCTCCAACTCGGTCAGCGCATCGGCCAGCGCCCACTGCGTCGGCGTGCCGCGCCGCCCATAATAGAGACCGTCGTTCGGCGCCGCCGCGGCCGCGCGCAACGCCGCGACATCGTCGAACAGGATGGTCGATGCCCGCCACACCGGCGGATTGACGATGCCCGTGGTCCATTCGGGCCGGCGCCCACCCTCGACCAGCCGGGTCGCGGCGGCGATCTGCGTCTGCTGTTCCTTGGTCACGCCGGTCCCATCGCCTTTTCGGTCGCCGGATCGGCGCCATATTCGCTCCACGAACCGTCGTAGAGGGCGACGTCTGCCATGCCGATCAGATGCGCGGCGAACAACAGCACCGCGGCGGTGACGCCCGACCCGCAGGTCGTCACCAGCGGCCGGGCCAGATCGATCCCAGCGCCAGTGAATGCCTCGCGCAAGGCCGCCGTATCCTTGAATCGGCCCTCCGCATCCAGCAGTGCGGAATAAGGCAGGTTGCGCGATCCCGGTATGTGCCCCGGCGCCGAACCGTGGGGATCGGGCTCCGCGCCGGTGAACCGCGCAGCGCCCCGCGCATCGAGCAACTGCTCGCGCCCCGTGCCGATATTGGCGACGATCTGGCCGAGATCGCGAACCGCGGCGTCGTTCTTGCGCAGCGACAGCGTGGCGGGCCTCACCGGCTCCGGCCCCGCGGCCAGCGGCCGCCCTTCCGAATGCCACGCCGCCAGCCCGCCATCCAGGATTGCCACGGTGTCGATCCCGAAGGTGCGGAACATCCACCAGCCGCGCGCTGCCGTTCGGTGCGGCGCATTATCGTACAGGACG
>JAQGKS010000088.1 GCA_028289965.1 Sphingomonas bacterium | reverse complement strand
GCGGCGTTGACCATCACCAGCGCGTGGTTGGCGATCACTAGGTCCGCATCCTGGCTGGCGCGGGTCGCGCGCTCGATGAAGCATTTCCGGTAATGCGGGCAGCCGGCATAGACGCACTCGCCGCGCCGGTCGGTGAGCGCGGCGGCAAAGGTCGCGTCGGCGGCGTCGAACAGATGATGGCCCTCGTCGAACACGATCCGGCCGAGCGCGCGGCCCTCGGCGCGGCGGCGTTCGGCGAGCAGCATCACCAGCGCATGGTTGGCGATGACCAGGTCCGCGCCCTCCGCCGCGCGGGTCGATCGTTCGATAAAGCATTTGCGGTGGTGCGGGCAGCCCGCGTAGACGCATTCGCCCCGCCGATCGGTCAGCGCGGTCGATCCGGCGCGGCGGAACAGGGTGGGCAGCCAGCCGGGCAGATCGCCGCCGACCATGTCGCCATCGCGGCTATAGCCCGCCCAGCGCGCGACGAGCTGCGCCAGGATCGCGGCGCGGCCCTGGAAACCGCCCTGCAGCGCATCTTCCAGATTGAGCAAGCAGAGATAATTCTCCCGCCCCTTGCGCACCACGACCTTGCTCGCCCGCGTCGCGGGATCGGGGAAGACGCGCTCGGTCTCGCGATCGAGCTGGCGTTGCAGCGCCTTGGTGTAGGTCGAGATCCACACCGCGCCATCGGCCTCGTTCGCCCACAGCGATGCCGGGGCGAGGTAGCCGAGCGTCTTGCCGATGCCGGTGCCGGCCTCCGCCAAAAGCAGGTTGGGCCGCCCTTCCGCAGTGCGCGGGCCGAAGGCGTGGATCGCGGCGGCGGCATAAGCGCGCTGCCCCTCGCGCGGCTCCGCTCCGGTGCCGACCAGCCCCGCGAGCCGGTCGAGCGCGGCCTGCGCGCCGAGGCGGACGGTGCGCGGTTGCGGGCGGGGCGGCTGCTCCTCCCACTCGGGCAGCCGCGAGAAGAGCCAGCGTTCGGCCCGCTCGGGCTGGGCGATGCGCGAGCCGATCGCCGACGCCCACGGCCAGCGCAGCCGGCCGAGCGTCTGCAGCGCGCTCCACGCGCCTTCGCGCTCGCGCCAGTCGGGCTTGCCGAGCACCGCGAACAGCGCCTCGGTCGCCCGCAGCAGGAAGGGTGCGGCATCCTCGTCGCGCGCCGGCGGCTCGAGGCCGAGGGCGCGGGCCATCCCGGCCGGCGTCGGCACGGCGAAGCGGGCAGGGTGGATGAAGGCGAACAGTTCGAGCAGGTCGAGCCCGGAAATCTCGCCATAGCCGAGTCGCGCGCCGATCACCGGCGCGCCGAGCAGGACCATCGGCGTCTCGGCCGCGCGCGCCACCGCCTCGCCGCGGCCGACGGTGCGCAGATCGCCATCGGGCGTGGCGATCCAGATGCCGCCATGGGTGGCGTGAAGGGCAGGATAAGGGATCATCGCGGCTTTCTGCCTATTTCCCGGAGGCTTAACCAGGCCGGAACATGGCTCGACCGTCCGGCCGGCAGATGGGGCGCAGGACGAACCCTCATCCCATGCGGGCCAGCGCGGCGACGAACGCGGTGACGTTGGGCAGGCGATCGAAGTGGATGTTGCCATCGACATCGGCCGCCGGATCGCCGGGTACGAGCATCATCGCCGCATTGCCCCGCCCGCGGCGATCGACGCTGCCGAGGATGCCGCCGGTCACCCGCCGCCGATCGATCTCCATCAGCGGCGCGGCCGCCCACGGCAGGCTCCAGATCACGCGCCGGTCCGTCACTGTCAGGCGAATGAAGGGCGCGCGGATCACCCCCATGGCGAATCCGGGATTGCGGCGCAGCAGGATCACGACGACGCCGATCGCCAGCAGCATCAGCACCGCCGTCCACGCCCAGGCGAACAGATAGGATCTCATCGTCGCCGGCTCCGGCCACCAGATCGCCCACAGCAGAAACAGCGCCGAAAAAATCTGCGGGGTGATGAACAGCAGCACGGTCCATGTGCCGGACGGCAAAGCGAGCAGGCCGGGACGGGCGACATAGCGGACCTCCTCGGCGATGAAATCCATGCGCCGGGCGTGAAGGATGGGAAGCTGATCGGGCGCGTCGGACATGGCATACTCGGGCGTGCGGACGGCGGCCGGGAGGGCAAGCGCCTTCCCCGGACGCGCAGCTTGCTCTAAGTCGCCGCGCCTGCCTAGCCGATCGAGGGAACAAATGGCAAACGACGAAGCGCTTCGCGCGGCTGCGCTGGACAGCAAGGCCTGGCCCTATGAGGAGGCGCGCAAGCTCCTCAAGCGCTATGCGGGCGGCGCGCCCGACAAGGGCCATGTGCTGTTCGAGACCGGCTATGGCCCGTCCGGCCTGCCGCACATCGGCACGTTCAACGAGGTGCTGCGCACGACGATGGTGCGCAACGCCTATCAGGCGATGTCCGACATCCCGACCCGGCTGATCGCCTTTTCCGACGACATGGACGGGCTGCGCAAGGTGCCCGACAACGTGCCGAACGGCGCGATGCTGGCCGAGCATCTCGGCCGGCCGCTGACCCGGATCCCCGATCCGTTCGGCAAGTTCGAGAGCTTTGCCCACCATAACAACGCGATGCTGCGCGAATTTCTCGATCGCTACGGCTTCGACTATGAATTCCTGTCGGCGACCGAGGTCTATGCCAGCGGCCGGTTCGATCCGGCGCTGCGGCTGGTGCTGGAGCGCTATGACGCGATCATGGCGGTGATGCTGCCGACGCTGCGGGCGGAGCGGCAGGCGACCTATTCGCCGGTGCTGCCGATTGATCCCAAGACGGGAATCGTGCTGCAGGTGCCGATCGAGGTGATCGATCCGGCGGCGGGGCTGGTTCGCTACGTCGATCCCAATGACGGCGAGACGATGACGGTCTCGATCCTGTCGGGCGCGGCCAAGCTGCAGTGGAAGGTCGACTGGGCGATGCGCTGGACGGCGCTCGGCGTCGATTATGAGATGGCGGGCAAGGACCTGATCGATTCGGTCGTCCAATCCTCCAAGATCGCCCGCGTGCTCGGCGCGCGGCCGCCGGAGGGTTTCAATTACGAGATGTTCCTCGACGAGCAGGGCGAGAAGATCTCTAAATCCAAGGGCAACGGCCTGAGCATCGAGCAGTGGCTGACCTATGGGACCGAGGAGAGCCTGGCTTATTATATCTTCCGCGAGCCCAAGCGCGCCAAGTCGCTCCACATGGGGGTGATCCCGCGCGCGATCGACGATTATTGGCAGTCGCACACCGCCTGGTTCAATCAGGACATCAAGCAGAAGCTCGGCAATGCCGTCCACCACGTCCACGACGGCGCGGTGCCCGATGCGACGCTGCCGGTGAGCTTCGGCCTGCTGCTCAACCTCGTCGGGGTGCTCGGCGAGACCGCATCGCGCGAGCAGGTGTGGGGCTATCTCGGCAATTATGTGCCCGATGCGAAGCCCGAAACCTATCCCGAGCTGGACCGGCTGATCGGCCACGCGCTGGCCTATCACCGCGATGTCGTCGCGCCGACGCTGGCACGGCGCGCGCCCGATGCCCGCGAAGCGGGGGCCCTGGCCGATCTCGACGCGCGGCTGGCGGTGCTGGGTGCCGAGGCGGGGGCCGAGGCGATCCAGAACGAGGTCTATGAGGCGGGCAAGGCGGCGGGGTTCGATCCGCTGCGCGACTGGTTCAAGGCGCTCTATGAAACGCTGCTCGGATCAAGCCAGGGGCCGCGCATGGGCAGCTTCATCGCGCTCTACGGCGTGGCGGGGGCGCGGCGGCTGATCGCCGAGGCGCTGGCCGCGACAGCGACGGCGCAGGCCTGAAAATCCCCCCTCCCGCGCAGGCGGGAGGGGAGTATCCGGCTTAGAAGAAAAAGCCGTTATAGACGCTGACGACGCGGCCGTTGCGGCCGTTCACCAGCAGCACGTCATTACCGTAGCGGACCCAGCGGTTGCCGCGCGTCGCGCGGGGCAGGCGATAGGCGTACGGATCCGCGATCACGTAGCGCGAGCCGTAGAAGTTGGGCTGGAGGCGATGGCCGACGGC
Organism: Sphingomonas bacterium; assembly: GCA_028289965.1. Taxonomy (GTDB): domain Bacteria; phylum Pseudomonadota; class Alphaproteobacteria; order Sphingomonadales; family Sphingomonadaceae; genus JAQGLK01. Next base: position 2,532 of record JAQGKS010000088.1, on the reverse strand, counting down.
GACCGGGCGATAGGCCCATCCGCGCGGGCCGACATAGGCAGGCCGACGGAAGGCGTTGCGGTTGCTGCGGCGATAATCCTGCCAATCCTCTCGATATTCGCGACGGGCTTCGCGGACGTCGCGCCGCTCCTCGCGGACATCGCGCCAGTCACCCGAGCGGCGGGCGTCGCGCAGCTCGCGCTGTTCTTCGCGAATGTCCTGGCGGTCGCGGCGAAGTTCACCGCTCTGCGCAGAGGCCATGGCCGGAACCATCGTGGCGGCGATCAAGCCAGCGATCATGAATTTACGCATGAGAGATACTCCTATTTCTACGGTCGGTAAACAAAGCGGACGTGCCGAAGATCCCGACCATGAAGTAATGATTCGCATAATATGCATGAACCAGCCACGAACTGGACCGTCAGCCGCCGTACATCTTCGTTAATGCGCATAAACCGAAAAGGGCCCGGGGCTTAATCTGCCCCGGGCCCGTGTTTTAGCGGAGTTATAGGGACTTAGTAGAAAAACGAGTAGATGATGTCGGCGATCAGCCCGCTGCGAATATCGACCAGCGCGACGTCGTCATAATAGCGGACCCAGCGATAGCCGCCATAAGCCGGGGGCAGGCGATAGGCCGAGGGATCGTTGATCCAGTAGTTGCTGCCATAGAAATAAGGCTGGAGGCGGGAACCGGAGGACCAGCGGCGATACTGGCTGGCATAGCCGCGCGGGGCATAATAACGCGGCAGGCGATAGGCAGTGCGGTTCTGGGCGCGATAGCCCTGCCAGTTGTAGCGGCCATCGTTGCGCCAGCCGCGATTCCAGTTGGCGTTGCCGCGGTTGCCGCCGCGATCGTCGCGCCAGTCACGGCGATCACCCCGCCGGTCGCCGCGATCGTCGCGCCAGTCGCGGCGATCATCCCGTCGGTCGCCGCGATAGTCGCGATTGTCCTGGCGATCGTCGCGCTGCCGCTCGGCAAAGCCGTCTGAACGGCCGGACTGCACTGCCTGCCGATCGCGATAGCTCTCGCGCTGGTCCTGGCGCAGCTCGGCGCGGTCGCGGCCGAGTTCGCGCTGATCCTGCCGTGCCTCGCGATAGTCGCCCTGGGCGACGTCGCGGCGCACCTCGGCCCGGCCGTCGCGGACCTCGCGGCGATCACCACGCATTTCGGCGCGGTTCTGGCGCGCCTCCTGTCGGTCGGCCGGCGTCGCGTTCTGCGCCGCCAGCGGCGTCGCCGCGGTCGCCGCGAGCAGCACGAATCGGATTATGTTACGCATGGATCATACTCCCGGGTGGCAGGGATCCGTCACCTGCAATCGAGCTACGCTCCACGGGCTGAGCGATCGCTGAACCCGGTCGTAAGCTTCCAGAAAGCATTGGCGCGCGCCCGGCCGGGGCGCCTTCGCCGGCCAGCGTCAATCGCCCGTCGACGGCGCAACCGGGGTCAGCGCGGGCACGGCGCGGGCCGCGTCGACGGGATCGATGCCGGGCGGCGGCGCGGCGGCGATCACCTCGCCGCGCATCACCCGCGCGGCATGCCGGATCGCCCGGCGGATCCGCGGATAGGTGCCGCAGCGGCAGAGATTGGTGATGTTCGCGTCGATCTCGGCATCGCTTGGATTCTGGTTGGCGGCGAGGAGTGCCGCCGCGGCCATCACCATGCCGGGCTGACAAAAGCCGCATTGCGGCACATTCTCGGCAATCCACGCCTGTTGCACCGGGTGGCCGCGATCGCGCGACAACGCCTCGATCGTGGTGACGAAGCTGCCCTCCAGCGCGGCGATCGGCACCTGGCACGAGCGGACGGCGCGGCCGTCGACATGTACCGTGCACGCGCCGCACAGCCCCGCGCCGCAGCCATATTTCGTACCTGTCAGGTTCGATGCATCGCGCAGCGCCCACAGCAACGGCGTCTCGGGATCGATGCTATAGTGTACGGGCTGGCCGTTGACCGTGAAACGCGTCATGGGCAACCCGGATAGAGCAGAAGCGCCGCGGAGGAAATCCGCCACGCGCGTGCCCGCCGGTCCGCCGATCGGGCACCTAAGGAGATGGGGTTATGCGCCAGCCGACCTTCTACATCCCGCATGGCGGCGGGCCGTGCTTCTTCATGGACGATGGCCGCGGCCCGCCGGACATGTGGGCGCACATGGCCGGGTTCCTGGCCGGGCTGCTGCCCTCGCTGGAGGAACGGCCCAAGGCACTGCTGATCGTCTCGGGCCATTGGGAGGAGCCGCGCTTCACCGTCCATGCCGGCACCAAGCCGGGGCTCCTGTACGATTATTACGGCTTTCCCGAGCATACCTATCGGCTGCGCTGGGACGCGCCGGGGGCGCCCGAACTGGCCGATCGCGCCGCCGGGCTGCTCGCGGCGGCGGGGTTCGATACCGGGCGCGAGGAAGAGCGCGGCTGGGACCATGGCGTGTTCATCCCGATGAAGGTCGCGCTGCCCGATGCCGACATCCCCACCGCGCAGCTGTCGCTGCGAAACGGGCTCGATCCCGCCGAGCATATCGCGGTCGGCCGGGCGCTCCAGCCGCTGCGCGACGAAGG
>JAQGKS010000083.1 GCA_028289965.1 Sphingomonas bacterium | reverse complement strand
GGGCAGGGCGGCGGGGGCGCCATCGTCTGCCAGCCGCATCGCCCCGATCAAAGCGACCTGCTCGCGTGCGCCATCGTCCTTCGGCGCCAGCCGTTCCAGCAGCGTCATCGCCTGCGGCCAATCGGCCGGACCGCCGGTTCCGTTGGCGACGAACGCGACATGGATCGCGGCCGCATCGCCCCGACCCGAGCGGCCGGCGCGGGCGAACAGATCGCGCGCCATCGCCAGGTTGCGGGGCAGGAATTGCCCTGCCAGGCGCCAGGTCGCCAGCGTGAACAGGGCATCGCCATCGGCGCGCGCCGCGGCGAGTTCCAGCAGCCGGAGCGCCTCGACCATTCGGCCGCTCGACGCGAGCATCTGCGCCTGGGCGGAGACGGCGAGGTTCATTGCCGCGTCATGGCCCGCGTGCGGCGCAAAGAAAAGGGGCCGGCGCATGGCGCCGACCCCCTTACGATCGTCAGTAGCGGTGCGATCAGAACTTCGCGACCACGCCCGCGTAGAGGTAGCGGCCACGATTGTCGTAGCTGCCGGTCACGCCGGTATTGTCAAGGCCGGCGCCGATGCCGGTCGCGCCCCACGGCGGGAACCGGTTGAGGACGTTATCGACGCCGCCATAGACGGTGAACTTGTCGCTCACCTCGAAGTCGGCGCGAATGTCGTGGTAGAAGACATTACCGTAGCCGCTGGCGTCCGCATAATCGGCATTCTCCGGATCGCGGCCCTGCACCGAAACGGTGTTTTCGACCTGACCGAAGTCCTGCTTGCCGATCCAGCGGACCTGATAGCCGAGCGTCAGCTTGCCGATCTTGGCATCGGTATTCGCCGTCACCCGATTCTTCGGATCGCCAACTTCGCCGAGGATCCGATCCGCAGTGGTCGGATCGGTCGGGTTGAGGAAGTCGTCACGCTGCAGGACGTGCGTCCAGTGGGCGCGGAAGCCCATCGAGCCCCAATCGAAATTGTAGCGGTAGGCCAACTCGGTATCGATACCGCGTGCCTTCAGCTTGGCAAAGTTGAGCGACGAGACGAGCAGCGAGCTCTCCAGCACCTGGAAGGCGGCTTCGCCGCGCGGCCCACCGCCGGTGCCGGCCCGCTGGAAGGAGCTGCAGAACGGATTGTTGAGGTCCGGCGCGTCGTAGCAATTGTTGAGGATGTCCTGCGCGTCGACCGAGGCGATCACGTTGTTGACGGTGATCTGGTAATAATCGACCGACAGCGACAGGCCGGGCAGGAAGGTCGGCGTCAGCACGCCGCCGATCGTGTAATTGTCGGCCGTTTCTTCGCGCAGGCTCGGATTGCCGCCGGAGACGATCTCAAGCGACTGAGTGTAGACGAAGTCATAGCCGGCAGGACGCCCAGCCGCGCTGCAATTCGCGACGCGGGTGGGGGAGCCGGTTGCCAGGTTCCGGGCCGAGCAGGGATCCGACGGCGCCGGCGTGAAGTTCTGGCTCTGCGCGGAATAAAGCTCGACGAGGTTCGGCGCGCGGATTGCGCGGTTATAGCTGGCGCGCAGGCGGAGATCCTGGAACGGCTTCCACACCAGTTCGCCGCCATAGGCGTACACCGTGCCGGTCGCGCCCTTATAGTCGGAGATACGGCCCGACCCGGTGAGCGTCAGCTCCTGGAAGAAAGGCGTGTCTTTGAGGATCGGCACCGAAAGCTCGCCGAACACTTCCTTCACCTCGAACGCCGGAGCAACGAGGGCGGGGATGGCGTTGTAGAAGGCGTAGCCAGCCTGGGTGAGGTCATCCAGGTCGTAGTTCACGCGCTCGCGGCGATACTCGCCGCCCAGCGAGAAGCCGACCGGGCCGCCGGGCAGCTCGAACAGCTGGCTGAGGTCACCGGCAACGAAGCCGCTGGCGACGAACTGGGTGATCTTGCCGCTCGCGTTGGAATCGACGGTTACGTAGTTGCGCGCCGCCGGGGTGATCGAGCCGGTTCCAAATGGATTGAGCGGAACGCAGGCGGCAATATCCGAGGCGAGTTGCGCGGCATTGCCGGCAATGTCGTCACCGGCCGACGCCGGGGTGACCTGTGCGCGGCAGACGATCTGGCCGGCCGGGTTGCGGACCGTGTCAACCGCCAGCAGGTAGCGCTGGACGTTGATGTTGGAGAGGACCGTGTTCTTCTCGCGGTGCTCGCCATAATTGACCGAGACCTCGTAGTTCCAATCGTCGTTAAAGTCACCGCGAACACCGGCAACGCCGCGATAGGTCTCGCGGATGATGCGCTCGTCGCGAATGCCGAGGTCAAGGTAGTTGCGACGAAGCGCGAAGCGGGTCGCGTCGGTCGAGGCGAGGCCGGCGGCAGTGCGCGCCGCGACGATGACCGCCCGCGCCTGGGGGTTTAGGTAGGGATTGTCGAGCCGCGGCTGCTCACGGTTGGCCGGCGCGGTGTCGCCCAGGGTGGTGCCCTGCGAGAAGAACGGGCCGCTCTGCGAACCCTGCGCTTCGGTGCGGACAAATTTGGCTTCGAAGAACGGCACGAACGCGGGCGAAACTTCGAAATGGCCGAGCAGATTGGCCGAGTAGCGGTTCAGCGTCGGCGAAAGGGCAACCAACTCACCTTCGCGGCCGCTATAGCCGTTGCCGCCGAGGAAGCTGCCGTTCGGCGCGAGGCCGACGCGCTGCCCGGTCTGTGGGGCCAGCGTGCCGTCCGGCTGGAACAGATAGGTGCAGTTATAGGCGGCACCCGTCGCGCTGCGGCCGCAACCGCCCGGATTGGCGATGTTGAGGAGGCCGCCGAGCGAGATCGTGGTCGAGCGAATGTCACGCAGGAAGACGCGGTCGGGCACGCCGTCCGATCCGTTGGCCGCACCGGCCGGATCGGAATCAACGACGACGAAGTTGTCGACCTGACGGAGCTTCTTGCGACCCGAGGCGAAATACTTCTGCTGATGCGCGAATTCGAAGTTTGCAGCGATGTTGCCGCGTCCATCAGCGAAGTTCTGGCCCGCGAGCAGGGAGACATACTGGTTTCCGGCATCGCCATACTGGCTGATGCCGGACTGGCCACGAACCTGCACGCCCTCATAATTCCGCTTGAGAACGAAGTTGACCGCGCCCGCGATCGCATCCGAACCATAGACCGAGGAGCCGCCGCCGGTGATGATGTCGACCCGCTCGATCAGATCGGTCGGGAAGGTGTTGACGTCGGGCGAGACCGCGTTGTTGAGCACGTCGCCCGGAACGTGGCGGCGGCCGTTGACAAGCACCAGTGTGCGCTGCGAGCCGAGGCCGCGCAGATCGAGCAGGTTGAGCCCGCGCGTCCCGAGGAACCGCGTTGAATTCTGCTGGCTGAAGGTCGATCGCAGCTGCGGCATCTCGTTCAGCACGTCGCCGATAGAAACCTGGCCGGTTTCGAAGAATTCGGCGCCGGTGACGCTGGCGATCGGCGCGCCCGATTCAAGGTTCGGACGGCGGATGCGGCTGCCGGTGACGACGATCGTCTGTTCGCTGGCGGCGTCCGCCACCTCGGCCGGAGCGGCGGCGCTGTCGGCCACCGGCGTCTGGCCCGGCTCGGTCGTCGCTTCCTGCGCCAGCGCGGGGGTTGCGATCGCCAGCGCGATGCCGATGCAGGTGAGGGAACGAAGGGAAGTTTCGCCGAGAAGGCCAAGACGTATCATGCAAGGAGCCCTTATGTTGCACGCAAGGCGCACCTGGGGGCGCCCCGTTGCAGTAGCATGGATCGAACGATACGCCGAAGCGGATGAAACTCAAGGCAGGCCAACCTGCCCGCTGCGGTTCTTTGGCAACTGTTACAGAGCTGCCACATGCAGCGTGCAGCGCGAGCGAACTTGGTACATGACGGTCGCATCGGCCTGACCTAGAAGGAAGCGATGTTGCACGCGGAGCGGCGGGGACCGGGGACAGGCATGGCGGCGCGCGCATGATCGCGTTGCGTCCGTTGACGGCCGCGTTGATCGCGGTGGTGCTTGCGCTGTGGTTGTGCGGCGCGGTGGTGGCGACGATCGTCGGCCTGCGGCGGCGCGCGGCGGCGCGGCAATCCTCCGCGCGCGCCGATCGGCTGGCGGGGCTGATCGACGTCTCGCCGTCGATCCCGATGCTCATCGGTGCCGATGGGCGGATCGAGGCGAGCGACCGGCTGGCGGACCGGCTTGGGCTCGCGCGGTCGCCGCAAAACCTGGCCGATCTCCGCGCTGGGGGTGGCGCAGCGGACGGCGGGCTGGCGGCCGCGGATGCCGACGCGCTGGCCGCCGACATTGCCACGGCGCAGCGATCGGGCGGCAGCTTCACCCGCATCGTCCGCGTCCCCAGTTCCTTGCGAACGCTGAGCGTTCAGGGCGGCCCGGTGCCCGAGGGCGCGCCAGGGCGGCTGCTGCTGTGGTTCCACGACATCACCGAAAGCCAACTCCAGATCGATCGGCTGGCGGCGGAATCGGCCCGGCTGGCAACCGCGATCGGCGCGCTGTCCTCGCTCATCGAGGCAGCGCCCTTCCCGATGTGGCATCGCGGGCCGGACCTGCGGTTGTCCCTGGTCAACAGCGCCTATGTCCGCGCGGTGGAGGGGGAGAGCGCCGCCGCGGTGGTCGCGCGCGGGCTGGAACTGGTCGAGGGCGATAGTGGCGGCGGGCCGATGGCCGCCGCCGCCGCCGCCCGCGAGGAGGGGCGCCCGGCGACCCGCACCGCGCCC
>JAQGKS010000079.1 GCA_028289965.1 Sphingomonas bacterium | reverse complement strand
TGTCCTTCACCACCTGCGCCAAATAAGACGGCGGGGAGCGGATGATCATGGCGGGCCAGGCGATCGCGCCGGCACGACGGGCGGGGGCGGCGCTGGTCCTGCTCGCCGCGATCGCCGCGGGGATCAGTTGGCTGACATTGCGGCCCGTGCCGGACGACCTGCCGCGCGGCGGGCCGATCGCCCGCGCGCTCAGCCACGACGAGGCGGCCGCGCGGCAGAATGTCTACCCGACCACGCATGACGAAGCGCGCGCGCGTCTCGACGCGCTGGTTGCGAGCGGTGCCGCGGCCGTCGGCCCCGGCGGGGGCGGCTGGCTGGCTTATGCGACGATCGCGGGCGACCTTCTCGATCGTGCGCGCCTGACCGGATCGTTCGACGATTATGCCCGCGCCGGCGCGCTATACGCCCGCGCCTTCGCGGTTGCCGATCCGGGGTTCGGCCCGCATCTCGAGCGGGCCGCCTATAATCTGGCGGTGCACCGGCTGGCCGCGGTCGAGCCCGATCTGACCCGGATCGATCATTATGCGATGGCGCCCGACCCGCCGACCGCGGCGACGCTGCTGGGGATGCGCGGCGACCTGCTCTTCTATCGCGGCCAGTACCGCGAGGCGCTCGACCTCTACCAGCAGGGGCGGCGGCGCGCGCCGTCGCTGGCGGCGAGCATGCGGCTCGCCACTTATTGGGCGGCGATGGGCGATCCGGCGCGCGCGCTCGGCTATCTCGACGAGGCGCAGGCGCAGCTGAGCGGCGCGCAGCAGCAGGTGCTGGCCGGGATCGAGACGCAGCGCGGCCGGATCGCCTTCGCACGCGGCGACTGGGTGGCGGCGGAACGCCATTACCTCTGGGCGAACGACATCTTCCCCGGCCACTGGGCGACCGAGCAGCAGATCGCGCTGATGGCCGCGCTGCGCGGCGACCGCGCCCGCGCCGCGACGCTGTTCGCAGCCGTCGCCAGTCGCGATGGCAGCCCGGAGGCGATGGACGCGCTGGCGGGGCTGGCGCGCGCCGGCGGCGACTTTGCGACATCCGCGGCGTGGGCGGCGCGCGCCGATGCGGAGTGGCGGCGGCGGATGCGGCTGTTGCCCGAGGCGGCTTATGGCCATGCGATCGAGCATCTGCTCGCCTTCGGCAGCCCGGCGGAGACGCTGCGCGTGGCGCTGGCCAATTACGCCGTCCGGCCGTTCGGGGAGAGCGCGACGCAACTCGCCGCCGCTTATCTCGCCAATCATCGGGCGCAGGATGCGATCCGCACGATCGAACCCGTGCTGCGCTCGGGCTGGGTGGCGAGCGGCGCGCATGTCGTGGCGATGGAGGCCTATGCGCTGGCCGGCGAGGGCGACCGCGCCGACGCGCAGCGCCGCAAGGCGCTGGCGATCAACCCGCACGCGCTGGATCGCAATCCGGCGATGGTCTGGCTCGGCCACTGAGGGGCGGGCCGGCAGCGGCGATCAATCGGGCGCGAGCGTATCGATATTGTCGGCGACGGCGCTGAAGGTGATCGCCACGACCAGCGGATCATCCGCCCATCGCTCCCCCGGGGTGCCGTGCGTCGTGTCCCACAGCCAGCCGAACGCGGCGACCGGGGACAGCCAGAGGCGGCGATGATGCGGGCTGGGCCAGCGCCACAGCCCGCCGATCCGCGGCGGCCAGCGATCGAGCCCCTCGGCGATCGCATCCGCCCGGCCGATCGCCTGGAGCGGGAGGATCCGCGCCTCCTCGACGATCAGCGTCAGCCGGGACGCCCAGCGCGGCATCTTGAGCGCCGGCGCCCAGCGCGCGCGGTGAAAGCGCCCATCGGACAGATCGTGGGGGCCCGACCGCTCCGGCGCACCGCGCTGCTGGTGCCAGCCATCCTTCATCATCGCCACGGTCGCGACGTTGCGGTCGACGGGGCGCATGTCGTCACCGTCCTCGGCCATCGGCGCGAATGCCTCCTGCACCCACAGCCGGTCGCCGCGCGCGCACCCGGCGAGCGCCGAATCGGCCATCCGGCGGACCTGGGTCTTGCGCCCGTCGCGCAGGGCCGGGAGCATCGGCGCGGGGAACAGGATCGGGCGATCGGTCATGCGCGACCGCGGGCTGCGCCGCGCGCCGATCGTTCCGCCATTGCTGCCGACACGCCATCTCCCGATGCTGCTGGGACGAACGCGGAACCTTGGCGTCCTCCCACAAGCCGCGCAACCCGTCGCCGGCCGCCTCGCGTCGATGTTGACGATGCGGCGTCACTAGTGGCAGGGAGCGGGCGCATTCGACGGCGCCTGCGGCCGAGCCTGTCACAACCAGGCGAGTAAATAGGCGCCAAGTGGTTGACTTTGCGGGTATAGCTCAATGGTAGAGCACTAGCCTTCCAAGCTTGTGATGCGGGTTCGATCCCCGCTACCCGCTCCACCGTTACCATACATCGGTTCTGGAACCGGTTCGCCGGCGGCCAAGGCGAGCAGGGCGGTCAGTTTTCCTGTCACCTCGATCGAGACACCGCGCTGACGATCGGAAGGCATAACCTCGACTCGGTCGATCAGGCCTCGGATGATCGGGAACGCTTCCAAGCGGGCAGCCGGGTCGGCTGCTATCGTGGCGTTGAGCTGCTCGACCTGGCGCCGGTAATCCGCGGCGATTGTCGGGTGCAGGGCGATTACGGGAGGGCGTGGACCTCCGCGATGGACGCCGAAAGGCGCTCGCGTTCCGCTCGAGCCTTCGAAAGAGCGCCACCAACCTCAGTGAATTCGTCGGCCCCGTTTGCGATGGCGTCCACCAAGCGGTCCACCTTCGCCGCCGCCTCGGCGAGACGACGCTCTAGCTTCCCGCGTTCGGCCGAAAGCGAGCTGGATCGGCGGGCATATTCGCGATGATATTCACGGACGAAGATGGAGACGAGTTCGGGATCCAGCATCCGGTGGCGGAGCCCGCTTAGCACTCGCTCCTCGAGCAGATGGGTCATGATCGTGCGGTTGTTGGAGCATCCGCCACCGTCACGGTAGCGGCCGCACCCCCAACGATCCCGGCCGATGACAGTCCAGCCTCCGCCGCAGATCCCGCACGCCGCGATGCCAGAAAGGAGATGCTTGGGGCGGCGGCGCAGTTCCGGTCTCACACCATCGTTGCGGGAGCGCATGGCGGCGACGGCGTCCCATAGTTCGTCTGGTATGATCCTGAGCTGTTCGACCGGCTCTGTAATCCAGTCGGCTTCGGGATTGGGCCGGATAAGCTCTCGCCGCGTACGCGGGTGAGGAACTTTGGTGGTGCGATTGTGAACCAGCACGCCAGCATAGAGACGGTTCTGGAGTATGCCGTTTTGTCGTTTTCGATCGCCGGCGATGGTGGTGGTTCGCCACGTTGCGCCGTTCGGCGCAGGTATCTCCTGGGAATTGAGCCGCTGGGCGATAGCCCGCGGGCTCGCTCAAGCGGCATATTCCGTGAATATCCGGTGCACGACCTCAGCCTGATCGGGATCGATGCTGCGCAGGCCGCGCACCAGGTCGCCATTTTGGTCGAGCCGATTCGCCTTTCGGTATCCGTAGGCGAGCCCCGCTGGTGCGCGGCCCTGGGCGACGGCTCCACGCTGGCCCCGCTTGATCTTCGCGCCGAGTTCCTTACGAAAATGGGCGTCCATCAACCCCTTGAGCGTGCCGTTGATTTCCGTGACCTCTCCATCGGAGAGGGTGAAAAGTCGCGCTCCGCCGAACGCGATCCGCTCCCGGATCTCGAAGCTGTCGCCTTGATGGCGGGCAAGTCGGTCGGTCGATTCCGCAAGTACCCGATCGATACCCCCGGCCTCGACCGCGGTAAGAAGAGCGGCAAGGCCGGGCCGGTTCGTTTCGCTGATGCCGACGGCGCCGCTGATCGCATAATCGTGAAGATCTCGACCAACTGCCAGCCCTCGCGCTCGATCCGGGCGCGACAGACCGCGATCTGATCCTCGATCGAGCGGCTATTCTGCAGGCTGCTGGAGTAGCGGGCGTAGATGACTGTCCGCACCGGGATGCCTTTTATTGTTCGTGGAGCGCGTGCTCGCAATGTCCCGCGCGGCGGCGGCGCGAGCAAGCGCCTTCACCAGCTCGACCAGATCAGGATCGGGCGCGCGGCCAGCCATCAGTCGGCGATCTCGAAACGATCGACGTCGTTGCCCCAGCTCTCCCAGCCCTTGCGGCGCCGGCGCGCGAACAGCTCGACATAGGGACCGTCGAACATCGCCTTGATGTCGCCGGCGACGCGATCGGGCTTGCGGCTATGCTCGCGCACCGGCTCGACGATCAGCTGGCGGACGCTGCGGCTCTTCGGCAGCCCCATGCTGCCGATCATGCCGAGCAGGCACATCTCGCAATTCGCGCGGGTGTAATAACCGGTGCCGAGGTGCCAGCCCGTGTCGCGCCGCGTCCGCTTCGCCCAGGTGAATGCGGTGGTGACGTAGCGGAAACCCCAGCGGCGCATGGTTTCCAGCCCATGCTCGAGCATCGGATCGGTGACCCACAGGAACAGCGCGCAGCTGTCGCCCGCGAGATGCCCGACCGGGAGACCCTTGATCTGCTCGACCGACATGGTGGGATAGTGGCGGTTCGGGTTCCGGCTCTCGCCCTTGGCCGAATAGTTTTCGAACGGCCACGCGGGATCCGCATGGATGACGCGGTAGCCGAACATCTGCAGGCCACCGAACGGCCACGCCGGCGCCGCTGGCCGAACGGGACCGAGACATTTCATGCCGGCACCTGATCCGTGTTCTCGCGCACGTATGCGGCGCCGCAGAACGGACAAAAGGTGGCGGACATGCCGACGGCCTTCTTCTTTCCGCGGCCCTTCTCGATCTGCTCGGTCACGATCATGAGGCGCGGTGTCTGATCCTCGCCGAGCATGATCGGTAGCGTCAGGCGAGTGTTGCGCTCTGCCAGCATGGCGTCGACCGTCCCGGTGCAGGTGCACGTCATGCCCGAACTCCATCGTGCTGGACGCCATCGAGAAGGCGACCGGCGGCCTTCTTGCCAACCATGACCATGCTGGCGTCGTGATCGGACCAAACCCACTCGCCCCACTGCTTGAAGCTGAAGGCGACGCGCGCATGGCGGCACTGATCGCGCAGGCTGCGGGCCCAATCGGGGGGCATCGGCCGCGCGCCGGCGCCGCTCTCGCCGCCGACGATCACCTGCCGGATCAGCCCGGTGGGCAGGGCGTTGCGCCACAGCCAGGCGCTGAGATCGATCGGGCCGAGCAGTGGCTCGAGCGATAGGTCGCGCTTGGCGAACGGGGCGGCGATCAGGTCGGGAATGCGCTCGTTGGCCGCATCCTGATCCTCGGCCGATACCATGCCGACGACGTTCGGCAGCGGCCACCATGCCTGCGGGATGGTGAGACCGTAGCCGCGTTCGTCGGCGACCTGTTCGGCCCGCCGGTAGCGGCCTTCCGTCAGGATCACGGCGACGGCCGCGGCGATCGAGTCGCGACGGCGCGGCGTCTGCAGATATTGGCGCATGCGGGCCGAGCGCTTCGTCAGCACCTGAAACTCGTGCTGCGGCGCCAGCGCCATCACCGCGAAAACCAGATCGATGACGGTGTCGGTGACCCCCTCATGGAAGAGATCGGAGTGGGCGCAGACGAAGATGTGGCGCGGCTTCGCCAAGCGGAGCGGCTGATCCAGCCACTCGCGGTTGAAGCGGATTTCGCCGGTCCAGACGGGGCCGGCCTTGCTGGCGATCGTCAGGCCCTCGCGCGAGGGGTGGCCCTTCATCCGCGTGCCGGCGAGGCGCATCGCGTAGCAGTTCGTGCAGCCAGCGGAACGGACGCTGCAGCCGGTGACCAGGTTCCAGGTGGCGTCGGTCCATTCGATCTTGGTGCGGGCGGCCATTAGCGGGTTTCCTTCTCGGCCATGGCCGCGTCGCGGCGAGGTTGACGGCGAGCAGCAGCTGCTGGTCGCTACCGGCGGCCTTGGCCTTGGCGCGATATGCGCGGCTGACCTCTTCGGCCGAGGCGTCGGCACGGACGCCGAGGATCTCGGTCCATGGCTTCGCTGGCGCCGGCAACGCGACGTGGCCGGCAAACGCCTGTCGCAGATCCGCGACACCCCAACGCTCCTGCCCGCGTAACGCCTCGATATGGGCGGCGATTGCCGCGATGTTGTCGGCGACCCGGTCCCACCGATCGCAGGCGAGGACATGGGCTGTCCGCCCAGATCGAAGTAGAGCGCGGCGCCGGTGTCGATCGGCTCGTTGCGCGACAGGTTCATGTCGCGTCGCCCGGTGAGGGTGAGCCGGATGTTCAGCGACAGGATGATGTTGGTCGCGTCGAGCTTCGACATCTGCGCCTCGAGGCGGTCGCGCGCGAGATCCAGCGACACGCGCTTGCCGCCCTGGTTGCCGTCGCGGAACAGCGCTTCGCGAGTGTGGCGCGAGCGCGGGCGGCCAGCTGGCCAAGTGAGGGGATATGCTGCTGCGCTCATAGCGCGTCTCCGGTGATGCGCGCGGCGATGGCCGCCGGCGGGTTGTCTCGGTGCCAGCGGCGCGCCTCGAGGCAGGCGGCTGACCAGTCGCGGATCCGTTTCTCCGCCCAGGCGGCGCTAATGGCTTCGCGCAACAGGCGAGGGGTACGGAACCAGTGCGGGCGGCACATCAGGATGCCGCGGCGGACCTCGACGGTGCAGCCCGGGGCGTCACAGGTGCGGTCGGGGCGTGGGAGGCGCTTCATGTCATGATCTCGCCCGGCAGCGCGGTCAGCGTCGGCGCCACGACGAAGTCGGCCGCCGTGACGCCGACCTCGGCTACGGTCAGGTCGATGTCGGCGCCGGCCTGCGCGCTGGTGAACTTGTTCAGGCCCGCGGTGGTGACGATCAGGGCA
>JAQGKS010000061.1 GCA_028289965.1 Sphingomonas bacterium | reverse complement strand
CCGGATCCACCGCCGTACCCTCCCGATAATCGTCGGGGCCGGCGTGCCACAGCGCGATCGCGTCCCGCTCGATCAGCTCGCACAGTGCGTGGACCGTCGCCTCCTCGATGCTGTTGCCCGAGGCGAGGCCGTTCGAGTGGACGGGAATCCCGTGCGGTATCGGCAACGCCGACAGGCTGTCATCCACCGCGACACAGGCATAGGGCACCCACAAACCGGTCCCGGTGACGAGATTGGTGCCGACCGTCCAGGCGATCGCCTGCGCCTCGTCGAATGGTTCGGCACCGTTCCGCGGCAGCCGGGTGCAATCGATGATCGCGGCGCCCTCGCGCGCCAGATCGCGGAGGCTGGCGATGCGGACCGGGATGGCGGGACGCTCGGCATGGAAGAGTTCGATCGACTCCATCAGCGCGGAGACTTTGGCGTCGAGCAGCGTCACGCCCTTGCCCTGCGCGACCACGAGCGACCGGGATAATGGCCGGATGGCGGTGACTACTGGGATGCCGATCCAGTCGAGCCCGGTGATATTGGCCAGGCGGGTGATCCCGAACTTGCCCAATTGCGGAAGCAGTCGCTCGAGCGATCTCGCCGGCGGTTCGATGCGGCGCGTCCCGCCACTGTGAAATATCGAGCCTGTGTTAACCATTGATCCAAATCGCGACAAAAGAAACCAGCAGCGAAGTAACGTCATTATGGTAGCAACCGTCTTGGCTGCCGTGCCTATACTGGCGCACTCTACTTGCGGGTGTCCTAGTCGTCACGTACTATCTGCGCGGGGGCCGCGAGTCGGTCTTCACTAACGGACCGCGCAATTGTCGTGCCGTGTGCTCGCGACTTGGGCGGTGTTTCGTGGAGCCACTATCCGGAAGGTAATGTGATGCCTGACGATCTTTCAGAACATCTCGATCAAATCAACAGGCTCGCTCCGGCGGCGCGGGAGCGCGTCAGCCAGGCCCTGAAAGCGTCGGTCGCCGCCGAACTGGGAAGCGGCGCCGGCCCCGGAACGCAGGCGGCGGAATTCTCCAAGGGGGCTTTCTTCAGCCGGTCGCGCGGCAATGCGATGATCGAGGAGAATAAGATCCTCGAGCGGGCCGCCAACATGGACCAGCAAAGCTTCACCAAGTTCGCGCAGAACCTGCAGACGCTCAAGGGCCTCAAGGGCGGCGGCCCAGGCTGACCGGCGCCGGGGGAGAGCGATCGTGGGCGCCCCCGCCCTTGCGCTCGCGCCTCGGGAGGGCTGGAGTTGGCAGCCTTCAAAGACGGCCTGGTTCGATCGCATGCACGATCGGGCGACAGCGTTCGTGCTGGCGCCGGAGCTTGCGGTCGACCTGACCGGACTGCGCCGCACCCTGTGCGATGCAGCCGAGGCGCGCGCGGAATGGCTGTATCATCCGGCCCTCAGCTGGCTGTGCCGGCCCGCCGTCGATGACTCCCGATCGCTCGATCCGCAGATATTGCTTGCTGCCTGGGTTGCCCGTCACGGCGCTAGCGAGCTGGGCGCAATACAGGTCCCGTCTACGTCGCGGCTGTGGACCCCGGGCGGCCCGATCGAGCTGGCACCGGGATGCTATGCGCTCGACGCGCTCGGCGCTGCGATGCGCGCGCGGCCGATCGAGGCGACGATCGATCTCGACCTCTTTGGTGACACGCTCGGCGCGTCTGCCGGGCACGCCTGCATACCCGATGGGGCGTGGCGCCCCGGGGAGGACAATCCCGACGCAGAGGCGTGGATCTGCGCCTATTTGTCGGCACTCGCCTTCCTCGCGGAGGAACTGCCGGCGATCTCGGCGTGGCTGACCTGCGTTGCCAAAGTCGCCGTGCCGCTACGCCAAGCACAGGATGGCCCGGAGTTTCGCAGCGCATCGGATCCGGAACTCCCCGGCCTGATCTGCATGGACTTCGGGTGCGGGGCGGTGCGTATGCTCGAGGCGCTGATCCATGAAAGCGCGCACCAATACTTTTATCTGGCGGAAGCGGCGGCACCGATCGTGCCGCCGGATCGGGAAAGCCTGCGCTTTCCTTCGCCGCTCAAGGCCAAAGCGCGTCCGCTGCGCGGTGTCATGCTCGCTTACCACGCGCTCGCTTATATCACCGCGCTCTATGACGCGCTGGAGCGTGCCGGCGTGACCTCGGATCGGCGTGGACTGGCCGACGAACTGGCCCAGCTCCGCGCTGCCGCCGACGCCGCCGAGGCCACATGCCTGAAGGCGCGGCACCTGCTGACCGCGCACGGCCGGCATTTCCTCGACCAGACTTATGAAGGGGTTCGGCATGGCACGGGTGGATGAGAATATCGGCAATGCGCCGCTTCAATTCGTGCTCAAGCTGGCGGCGATCTGCAACCTCAATTGCAGCTATTGCTACGTCTATAACAAGGGCGACGAGACCTGGCGCGATCGGCCGCCGTTCATGTCGGCCGACATCATCGAGGCGGCGATCGCCCGCATCATCGGCCACTGCGCGGTGTCAGGGCAGCGCAAGGTGCGCATCATCTTCCACGGCGGCGAACCAAGCCTGATCGGGGCGGAGGCGTTCGACCTGATCTGCAAGCGACTGCGCTGGGGGTTGAAGGATATCGGCCACCTCCATTTGTCGCTGCAGACCAACGGCACGCTGCTCGACCGCAAATGGGCCGAGATATTGAAGGCGCACGGGGTCTATGTCGGCGTCAGCATCGACGGGGACCGCGCCGTCCACGATCGCGCGCGCCGCACCCATGCCGGCCGCGGATCGTTCGACCGGATCATCGCCGGGCTCGGCTACCTCGCCGAGGCCGGCGTCGCTTATGATCTGATGACCGTGATCCCGCTGGGCGAAGACGGGGTCGCAACCTACCGCGCGCTGACCGCGCTTGCGCCGCGCTCGATCAACTTCCTGCTGCCCGATTACACCCATGACGAGGTGGCGCCGGTGCGCGCCCGCTACGGGCCGACGCCCTGCGCCGATTTCCTCATCCCCGCTTTCGACGAATGGTGGGCCGAGGGCGAGATCGGGCTGCGCGTCGGGCTGTTCTGGAGCATCGCGCGGCTGATCATGGGAGCCGAAAGCGATGTCGATCTGCTCGGGAACCAGCCCCTGCGGTACATGTTCGTGGAGACCGACGGCGAAATCCAGCCGCTCGATGTCTTGCGGGTGTGCGGCAACGGCTTCAGCGCGACCAACCTGAACGTCCTGCGCGACGATTTTCGCGACATGGCGCAGCGTGACGACATGGCCGCCGCCGCGATATTCGGCGGCGTTGCGATCAGCGGTGCATGCCATGGATGCCGCGAGCGCGACACCTGCGCCGGCGGCTATCTTCCGCATCGCTTTTCGCGCGCGCGGGGGTTCGACAACGCCTCTGTCTGGTGCGCCGACATCTATGCCTTGTTCAGCCACATGCGCGAGCGACTGGGCGTCAGCGGCAGCGAGACGCAGGAGCGGCACGCGATCCTGGCACTGGGGTGAGCGATGCTGATCGAAACGATGCCCGCCGTCCTCGCCTGGTCGGACCCGGGCGAGATATTGGACCGGGTGCACGCCTCCTACATCGAACTGCTGTGCGATGCGCTTGGTGCGCTGCTCAAGCAGGCCGAGGCGGAAGCGCCGGAAGCCTACGCGCGATTGCAGGCGGAACTGGACGGGGCATCGGACGCCGCATTCATGCGCGTGCTGCAGGCGCCGGAGACGAGCTATCGCCTGATCTGGCGGCGCGAGGGGATCGACGAGCGCGCCGGCTTCGTCGCCGATGCCCTCCGGGTCGAGGCTGCGCTTGCCGGCGGGCACGGTAACCGGGACCGCCAAAGCGGCTGGACCGCGCTCGGCGATATCGGCTTCGGTGCCGATGCGGCGCGGCGCGACAATCCGCGGCTGGCGTGCGGCGTTCCGTTCGACGTGATGAGCCCCCATGCCGCGGCGGTGGACCTCGCCGGCCCGTCCGCGCTGGCCCCGCGCCGGCCGTTCACCGGCCCCGAACTCGCATTGGTCGTCGCCAAGCTGGACGAGGCGTTCGCCGGAATTTGCGGTGCCGGCGATGTGTTTCGCGATTTCGTGACGCGCTTCAACATGGTCCTGATCGCGCAGATCGATAAGGACGATGAGGATCTGTTCACGAGCGGATCGACCGGCCAGTATATCGGCCGATCGTTCATCACCAACCCGCATATGGCGATCGTCCGGCCAATAGATCTGGCCGAAGCGATGGTGCACGAGGGCATCCATGCCTTGCTGTACATGCAGGAACGGCGTGTCGCCTGGGTGCACTGGCCTGAATTGTTCGACCCGGCGAAGGCGCGCGTCGCCTCGCCCTGGACGGGATCGATCCTCGGCGCGCGGCCGTTCCTGCAGGCCTGCTTCGTCTGGTATGGCCTGCTCCACTTCTGGGCGGCGGCGCTCGGCACCGGGGCGTTCTGCCCGGATCAGGTCCGCGGCCGTATGCTGATCGCCTTGAAGGGCTTTCTCGCCGGTCCGCTGGAGCAAAGGATCGAGGATTTTCGCGACGGCGTCGACGGCACCGTCCTGACCGCCGTGCGCGAGATGCAGGATCGCATCCTCCGATCCTGGCCGGCGGGATGATCGGGTGGCGATGACGGCGGTCGTCCCGCTCCTGCCGGGCTATTTGGCCTGGTCGCGCGACCAGGGCGTGACCGACGCGCTGCGCGAGACGCTCGTGCTCACCTGCTGCGACCGGCTGGCGCGGGTGCTTCGCTGGCTCGGCGAACGGGATCCCGCGCGCGCGGCAACGATCGAGGCGCGGATGCGTGGGCTGCCCGACGAAGCGCTGATGCGGGCGCTGACCGCGCCGGAAAGCGGCTTTCGCCTGGGATATGACGGCGCCGATCGGGTGGAATCGACCGCTGCCTATCTCGAGCAGGTGCTGACGGCGGAAGAATGCCGGCTCGGCCGGTGCGATGTTGCCGGCGGGCCGGTGTGGACCGCGTTGGGTGATCGCTGCTTCACCTTTGATGGCGAGATTCTCGTGGCGCCGGAGCTGGAGGGAATCGTGATCGACTTCGCCAGCCCCAACGCGCTCGGCACCCTGCCGCACATCGCCGGCGCGGCCGAGCCGATCGACGCCGGCGACAGGGAGGTCGCGCTCGGCCGGATCGGCGATGCCCTCGACATCGTCCAGCGGACCGGCGGCGGGGCTCACCGGATGGTCCACGCCTTTACCCGGGTGATCGTCGTCCGATCCGATCCCTCGACGCCGGGCTTCTACACCTCGGCGAGCTCGACGCTGTCTCTCGGCCGGGCGGTCGTGCGCAATCCGTTCGTCCTCGCGGCCACTCCGTCCGAACTTGCCGACGGGCTGGTGCATGAGGCGATCCACTGCGTCTGCGACCTGTCGGAGATCCATGACGGGCGGTGGCTGGTGGGCGACAGGGACGTCTATCACAACCGGCTGCCCTCGCCGTGGACGGGACGAAGCCTCGATCTGCATACCTATCTGCAAGCCTGCTGGGTCTGGTTCGGGCTATGGCATTTCTGGGCCCAGGCGCTGGAAGCCGACGCGATCGAGGCAGCGGACGGGCTGCGCTGCGTCGGGCGGGCCTATCAGGGTTTTGCAGGCGGCGAGGCGGTGGAGCGGCTGGCGCCCTATCGCGCGATGATCCGGCACGATCTGGCCGATGCGCTGGGCACGGCACAGGCGGCTTTGCGCGATCGGATGGATCGATGGGGCCGCGAGGTGGCGTGCGCCTTGGACCAGCCGGCAACGCCCTAGACTGGACCCTTTAAACCTTCCGCCTCGTTCAGCGGCCAGCGAAACTGAGGTGGAGAATGATGGTGCAGGAGATCAACACGCTGCTGGACTCGAGCGGAGCGGACGCCGGCGCGATCGGGGCGCGGTTCGGCCTGACCCCCGAGCAGACCAAGGCGGCGATGGCGTCGCTGCTGCCCGCCGTCGCCGGGGGCTTCCAGAAGCGTGCCGAAGCGGGCGACGTCGACCAGGTGGCGCAGCTCGCCGGCGGAACGGGCCAGCCCGGCGTCGCCACCGGCAACGACATTCTCGGGCAGATATTCGGCTCCAAGGACGTCAGCCGGCAGGTCGCCGGCCACGCCGAGGGCCAGTCGGGCGTCTCCAGCAGCGTGCTCAAGGCGCTGCTGCCGATCGTCGCGTCGATGGTGGCGCAGCACTTCCTGCGCGGCTCGGCCGGTAACGGTGCGGGCGGCGCGGGCGGGGGGCTGGGCGGCGGCCTTGGCGGAATCCTCGGCTCGGTGCTCGGCGGCGGCGCGGGCGGCAGCGGGCTGGGCGGGATGCTGGGCGGGGGCGGCGGCAACCCGCTCGACGCTATTCTCGGAAGCCTGACCGGCGGCGGGCGGCGCTAGGCGTCGCTGCGTGCGGGACTCCCGCAATCATGCTATGATCGGCGATCGGATGCTGTGCAGTCGGAGCTATCGACATGCTGATCGCCATCATTGCCCTGCTCGCCGCGAGCGGGGGCGGTCAGGCGGCGGGTGCCGGGCCGGTCTGTCAGAATAGTCGGCCGGAAATCGCCGGCCAGTCGCTCTACCGGGGCATGGGTGCAACGGCCAAGCGGCTCGGCGATCTGCCCCCCGCCAACCTCGTCCTGACGGTGCTCCGCCGCGAGGATGGCTGCGAGGTGCCGGTCATCGTGCGATACGGGATCGGCGCCTTGCCGGCCCGCGGCAAGTAACCGTACCCGCTGGGATGGGGAGCGAGCGCGTCCGCTTCCCGCGCGGCGATCTAGGTCGCGGGCCGGGCGACATTGGAGGCAAGCATCAGCAGCCGGGCGGAGGCCAGTTCCCCCACCAGCGCGAAGGCGCAGTCGCCTGCTTCCCAATAAGCGACATGCTCGGCCGGGCGATCCGCCAGGATCGGCGTCGCCCCCGCAGGCGTTTCGATCCGCATCGCGACGAGCGATACCGCCTCACCTTGGGGCGTATGGAGCGACAGCTGGATCGTGTGCCCGGCGGTGGACGGGAATAACTGCGCGTCACCCACCTGCCAGCCGGCCGGTATCGCCGGCATCCGGATCGCCGTCGCCCGCAGGATTTCGGCGGGATCGTACAGATGGGTTTCCGGCTGGCTGCGCATCGCCCGGCGCAGGCGCGTCGTCTGATGCGAGGCGATCGCTCGGTCGATGAACCAGCTGCTGCTCGCCTGCGTCGGTGCCGGCTCGAGCACCTCATGGAGCATCCACCCCGCGAACAGCATCGGAACGAGGATGGCGGCGCGCTGTACGCGCGCGCTGGCCGCCCCGGAACGCCGCTGCCAGCGGCGGCGGCGATGACCGACGGGCAACCTGCCGAAGTCGGGATCCGGCAGAGCCGACGGCGCGAGATAGTCGCGTATCGCCCCGGCGGCGCGGGCCGCCCCGCCACCGGGAAGGAAGGTGCGTCCGAACCCCGCCTCCTGCGCCGCACGCCAGTCGCCGTGGCCGGCGATCGCTGCGTCGACCGCGCCGATCAGGTCCGTCACGTCGGTCAGCGTCGGCCCGAAATGCCAGTGGGCGTAATTTTCGTCATCCTGCCAAGCGACGCCCTGCGCGTTGAGGAACAGGCACGGCCGCGGCCGGCGCAGGAACTCGTAGACCTGGCTGCTGACGTCGCCGAGATAGACGTCGGCCAGGCTGGTATAGGTCATGTCGATCGCACGGTCGCTGCCGCGATCGATGTGGATGTTGGGATGGCCTTCGTAGCGATCGAGCAGCGGCCCCCAGCGATCGCGCGACCCTCCATGATCGAGGAGACGGACGTGCGGCGCGACGATCAGATTGTAGCGGTCCTGCGCGGCGAACGCCTCGATCACCTCGGCCCCCCATCGCTCCCACGAGCCGAGCGACGAGAAATGGGGGTTGTAGAGTATGACCGGCCGATCGTTGGCGAAGGGCCGCCAATGTTCGTCGCGCATCGCGTCGGCCGCGTCGAACTTGGGGTAGCCGACGACCGCATGGGACTGCGGCCGGACGAGCCGCTCGGCCAGGAGCCGCTCGCGATGTTTCGGCCCCGCGATCAGGACGAAATCGAAATGGCGGATGCGCGGATCGAAGCCGGCGGCGCGATCGCCCGCGCCATGATCGAGATGGATGAAGCGGGGCCGGCGAACCCCCATCCGCTTCAGGATGATCGAGGTCCGCTCGGGCAGCGCGATCGCATCGAAATTATTGAGCCACCGCGCCAGCAGGGTCAGGCTGAGGAGCTTGGGTGGCACCACGCTGCCCGTCCGTCGCATCGCCGCCGCCAGCAGCGACGAGCGTGCACAGACGAAGTGGATCGGCGCGCCGCCCAGCCGCTCCACCGCCTCGCGCGCATACGCGACATGGCCCTCGGCCGGCGACACGACATACACTTCGAAACCCGGCATGCGCGCCAGTTCGACCGCAGTGGCGATGCCGTGCAGCAGTTGATGCCGTTGCGCGTTGAACAAGAAGCATATGTGCAAGGCGCGCGCGGACACGGGTGGTTGATCGGGAACGGGCATGCCCGCCGCCCATGCCACCGTTTCCCGGCGGGGTGAAGGACGCCGATCCCGCCTAACGCCCGGACTGGCCCAACCCCGCCGTCTCGCGGGGCAATCAGGTCGTCAAACCGTCACGACCACCTTGCCGACCTGGGCGTTGGCCTCGAGATAGCGGTGCGCCTCGACGATCTGATCGAGCGGGAAGGTGCGCGCGATCACCGGCTTCAGTCTGCCCGTCGCCAGCCCGAGCAGGATCGTGTCACGCGCGCGGGCGAAGCGCTGCGGGTGGTTCCAGATCTCGGACGCGACCCATCCGCGCAGGCTCAGCCCCTTCATTGCCGCGGGCCAATGCGGGTAGGGGGTCGGCTCCCCGCTGAGGCCGCCATAGATGAACAGGGTGCCGCGCTCGCTCATCGCCTGGGCGAGGGTATCGACATAGGGGCCGCCGACCGGATCGAACACGATCCGCGCGCCGCGGCCGTCGGTGATGCGCATCACCTCCGCCACCAGATCGCTTTCCTCGCTGGCGATGACGTGTGCGGCGCCGTGGGCGCGCAGCGCCTCCGCCTTGGCGCTGCGCCGGGTGACGGCGATCGGCACCGCGCCGGCCCAATTGGCGAGCTGGATCGCGGCCAGCCCGACGCTGCTCGACGCCGCGGGGATGATGACGTGATCGCCCACGCCCGCAGCCGCGACCTCGATGATCGCGAATGCGGTGAGATATTGCATCCAGATCGAGGCGGCTTCCGGCGCGGAGAGCTTCGGCGGGCGGGGCAGGAGGCTGGAGGCCGGAACGATCGCCTTCTCGCCGCATACGCCGTAGCGGCCGAGGCGGAAATTGGGCAGCACGCACACCGCGTCGCCGACCTGGAAGCCGGTCACGCCCGCGCCGAGTTCCTCGACAATTCCGGTGGCCTCATATCCGATCAGCGTCGGCAGCGTCGGCTGGACCGGATAGCGCCCGGAGCGGAACATCGCCTCGGACCGGTTGAGCCCGATCGCTTCCACCCGGATGCGGACTTCGTCCGCGGCGGGGCTTCCGACCTCCATCTCCTCGAGGCGAAGCACTTCGGGACCACCAAGTTCGTGCAGCCGGACAATCTTGCTCA
>JAQGKS010000057.1 GCA_028289965.1 Sphingomonas bacterium | reverse complement strand
TCGTCATCGCCGTCGTTTCGGGCATCCTGCTCGTCTTCGCGGTGCTGGTGCTGCTCTACAAGCGGGTGATGCCGCCGTTCGTGAACATGGGGTCGCTGATGCTCGCGCCCCTCGGCGGCGCGCTGGCGCTCCACCTCACCGGCAATCCGATCTCGATGCCGGTGCTGATCGGGCTGCTGATGCTGCTCGGCATCGTCGCGAAGAACTCGATCCTGCTGGTCGATTTCGCGATCGAGGAGATGAACAAGGGCGTAGACCAGACGCTGGCGATCCTCGATGCCGGGCATAAGCGCGCCCAGCCGATCGTGATGACGACGATCGCGATGGTCGCCGGCATGCTGCCGGTGTCGCTGTCGATCTCGGGCGATGGCAGCTTCCGCGCGCCGATGGGGATCACCGTGATCGGCGGGCTGCTGATGTCCACCGTGCTGACGTTGATCATCGTGCCCGCCAGCTTCAGCCTCGCCGATCAGTTCGAGCGGTGGATCGCGCCCCGGCTGGGCCGCTGGCTCACCAATGGCGGCGAAGGCGGACCGCGCGATCGCGATGCGCATCCGGTGCCGGCGGAATGAACCTTTCGCGTCGCTGAGGCGTCCTGTCCGCCATGAACCTACTCGCCGCGACGGGCCTCGATCGTTTCAACCCAGCCCAAGGCGGCGCCCGTGGCATGCGGATCGCCGCCACCGGCCTGCTGGTGGTCATGGCCGGGCTCTATCTGCTCGCCCGCACGCTCGAGCGGCCGGACAATTTCTGGGGCTATCTGCGCGCCTTTGCCGAGGCGGCGATGGTCGGCGGGCTGGCGGACTGGTTTGCCGTCACCGCCTTGTTCCGCCACCCGCTCGGCCTGCCGATCCCGCACACCGCGATCATTCCGCGCAACAAGGATCGCATCGGCGACAATCTCGCCTCCTTCCTGCGCGATAATTTCCTCACCCCCTCGGTCGTGGCGCGGCGGATGGGGCGGATCGACCTGGCCGCGGCGGCCGGCCGCTTCCTCGCCAACCCGCCCGCGAAAGGCCGGCTGCGCGCGGGTGCGTCGCGCCTGTTCGCCGACGTGCTCGAAGCGCTCGATCCGGAACGGCTGGGAAGCATGGTTCGCTATGGCCTTGCCGCCAAGTTGCGCGGGATGGCGGTCGCGCCGCTGATCGGCCAGGCGCTGCAGGCCGCAATTGCCGAAAACCGCCATCTGCCGATCGTCAACGGCATCATCGTCTGGGCCGATCGCACGCTCGACGCCAACGAAGCGCTGATCCGCGGCATCGTCAACGAGCGCGCCGGGGCGATCATGCGCTGGACCGGGCTGGACGAGAAGCTCGCCAACGCCATCCTCACCGGCCTCCACAAGCTGCTGAGCGAAATGGCCGCCGATCCGGCCCATCCCGTGCGCGCCAAGGCGGAGGAGGCGCTGCGCAGCGTCGCCGAACGGATGCAGCACGATCCCGAGATGCAGGCCAAGGTCGAGCGGCTGAAGGAGGAGTTCATCGACAATCCCGCGGTCGATCGCTGGATGGAGGGGTTGTGGGAGTCGGCGCGCGCCGGGATGCTGCGCGCGGCGCGCGATCCGGAGGCGACGATGGCTGGCCGCTTCGGCGAGGCGCTGCGCCAACTCGGCACGACGCTGCAGAGCGAGCCGCGGCTCCAGCGCACGATCAACCAGTTCGCTCGCCGCGCGATCGTGGGCGCGGTCGACAGCTATGGCGATCAGATCGTCCGGCTGGTCTCCGATACCGTGCGCGGCTGGGATCCGGAGACGATCACCGGCCGCCTCGAATCCGCGGTTGGGCGCGACCTGCAATATATCCGCATCAACGGAACGGTCGTCGGCGGGCTCGTCGGCCTGGCTATCCACCTGGTCGATCGGCTGGCCTAGGCCCCCCCGCCTCGCTCCCTGGCGAGGCCGGCACCGCAGGCACTTCAACAAATTGTTTCTCGCATCCGCCAAACATCCCTAGCAGTCAGGCGGCGCATCCGGTGCCGGACGAGAAGGCGGACGAGCTTGGTCGATTTCAATCCCCTCTACTCGCTCGCCGGTGTCGCGGTGGGCATCTTGGTCGGCCTGACAGGCGTCGGCGGCGGCTCGCTGATGACGCCGCTGCTGGTGCTCGCCTTCGGCTTCCATCCGGCAACCGCCGTCGGCACCGATCTGCTCTATGCGTCCGCGACCAAGGCGGTCGGCACCACCGTCCACGGCCTTCACGGCACGGTCGACTGGAAGGTCGTGCGGCGGCTGGCGACGGGGAGCATCCCGACGACCATCCTGACCCTGCTCGCGCTCGATTATGTCGGCGATCGCATGTCGGGCACGGAGGGCCTGCTCACCACTATGCTGGGCGTCGCGCTGATCGCCACCGCGGTCGCAATCCTGTTCCGCCAGCGCATCGTCGACCGGCTCGGGCCGAAGTTCGATGCGATCGGCGACGGGCGCATCGCCGGCCTCACCGTGCTGCTCGGCGCGATCCTCGGCGTGCTGGTGTCGCTATCGTCGGTCGGCGCCGGCGCGCTGGGAATGACCGCTTTGCTCGTCCTCTACCACAAGCTGCCGACCAACCGGCTGGTCGGATCGGACATCGCCCATGCGGTGCCGCTGACGTTGATCGCGGGCACCGGCCACCTCGCGATGGGCTCGGTCGATCTGTCGCTGCTCGCCTCGCTCCTCGCCGGCTCGGTGCCGGGGATCATCCTCGGCAGCCTCGTCTCGACCCGGGTGTCCGACGGCGTGCTGCGCCCGATCCTCGCCATCACCCTCGCGCTGGTGGGCGCCAAGCTGCTCTTCTGAACGGCGCGCCGTGCCGGGCGGGGGCCTAGCCCTCGCTCGCCCGCTCGATGTCCGCGCCGACCGCGCTCAGTTTCTCCTCGAGCCGCTCATAGCCGCGATCGAGGTGATAGACGCGGTGGACCACGGTCTCGCCCTTGGCGGCGAGGCCGGCGAGCACCAGGCTCATCGATGCGCGCAGGTCGGTCGCCATCACCTCCGCGCCGATCAGCCCGTCGACCCCGCGCACCACCGCGGTGCGGCCGCGCACCTGGATGTCGGCGCCCATCCGGCCCAGTTCGGGCACGTGCATATAGCGATTCTCGAAGATCGTCTCGGTCAGTACGCTGGCGCCCTGGGCGAGCGTCAGCATCGCCATGAACTGCGCCTGCATGTCGGTCGGAAAGGCCGGGAACGGCGCGGTCGACACCGTCAGCGCCTGGAGCGGCCCCTCGGCGGCGATGCGGATGCCGTGATCGTGCACGTCCACCGTCACGCCCGCGTCGCGCAACCCGGCGAGGATCGCGGTCATGTCGTCCGGCCGCGCACCGATCAGGTCGATCTCGCCGCCGGTGATCGCCGCCGCGCAGGCATAGCTGCCCGCCTCGATCCGGTCGGCCATCACCTGATAGTCCGCGCCGTGCAGCCGCGGCTTGCCCTGGATCACCAGCCGCTCGGTGCCGATCCCGTCAATCTCCGCGCCCATCGCCACCAGGCAGCGGGCGAGATCGGCGATTTCGGGCTCGCGCGCGGCGTTGTCGATCACCGTCTCGCCCTTGGCGAGCGAGGCGGCCATCAGCGCATTTTCGGTCGCGCCGACCGACACCACGGGGAATACGATCCGCCCGCCGACCAGACCGCCCGCCGGCGCGGTCGCCTTGACGTAGCCGGCGGCGAATTCGATTTCCGCGCCCAGCGCCTCGAGCGCCTTCAGATGCAGGTCGATCGGGCGGTTGCCGATCGCGCAGCCGCCGGGCAGCGATACCGTCGCCTGGCCCTCGCGCGCCACCAGCGGGCCGAGGACGAGGATCGAGGCGCGCATCTTGCGGACCATGTCATAAGGCGCGACGGTCGAGGCGAGCCGCTCCGCCCGCAGTGTCATCACCCGGCCGAAATCGCTGCCGCGCGCGCCCTCGACCGTGGTCGATACGCCGAGGCCATTGAGCAGGTGGCCGAACCCGTCGACATCGGCCAGCCGCGGCAGGTTGCGCAGCGTCAGCGCCTCGTCGGTCAGCAAGGCGCACGGTAGCAGGGTAAGGGCGGCGTTCTTCGCACCGGAAATTGGCACGCGCCCGACGAGGCGGTTGCCGCCACGGATGATGATCTTGTCCATGCGCGGTCTCTATCGGCTTGGCGCGGCTACGCAAGCAGCGGCGGGTGCGCAGGCAGCGGAATCGCCGGCGCGTTCCGCCTCAATAGACCGCGTAGTAGCGGAAGATCGAATGGTCGGGATTGGCGTGCCGCTCGCCGGCGCCAAGGATCACGGTGCGGGCGAGCCAGTCGTGCGGGCCGGCGGGCACCTTGAAGGTCGGCGTGAAGCGGAAATAGGCGGGCTGGGCCATGCCGTGGGCGATCACCGCCTCGCCCGGCCTGGCCGGCACGAGGTAGCCGCGGTTCGTGATGTAGATCTTGGTGCCGTCATCCGCTTCGAGCAGATAATGGGCGTTCAGTTCGATCACCCCATCGGCGCGCACGGTGGCGAAGTCCGCGCCGCTATGGGGCACCACCCGCCCGCTGAGGCGCGGACCTTCGATCCGGCCCCCGCTGGCGGGGGTGTAACCCTGGCTGCCGCCGCCGGGCAGCGGACCGAACACACAGCGATCGCTCGTGAAATCGACGCGAACGTCGAAGACATGCTCGAGCCTTACTGCGATATCCGTGTCCATTGCCCGGGGCTCCTGCCAGTTGGTCGTTCGATCAGCCGTCCTGGCGGGTGCGCCAGCTATCGGCATAGAGGCTGCGGGCGACTTCCGCATAGGGCGCCGGGGCGACCGTGGCGCGGATTTCGACCTGCGTGTGCGGCTCGACGGTGACCTTCTTGGAGCCGCCATTTTCCTCGCCCCACACGAACGTCAGCTCGGTGCCGGGATGCGCATATTCCTCGTCGAGGATCGCCAGCGTCAGCATCTTGCGCTCGTTCGAGCTGTAGCCGATCCAGGTCGATACGCCGGCGAGCTTGTCGTCGGCCATGACCCGATCGAACGGGTGCATCGAATAGACCGCGCTCGGATATTCGAGGAACTTGGCGCGGTCGCCCTTCTGGAACTGGGTGCCCCAGATCTTGTTGAGCACGTCATCCTCGTTGAGGACGAGGGTCACCTTCTTGCGCTTGGGCTGATCGGCCAGCTTCTCGAGCGCTTCGCGGCCGATGAAGTCATGGTCGAACTTGACGAACGGACCGTAGCCGAGATCCCACGGCGTCAGATAATAATCCTCGATATTGTCCGAATAGAAGCTGCCGCCGAGCGACGCCTTGGCCTCATAGCTGTTCTCGTCCAGCCATTCGCGAAACGGCTTCATCTTCTCGCCGGTGTAGACGGCGGGAAGCGGCGACGGGATCCACGCGGATTCGAGCGTGTTCGAGGAATAAGCGCGGCCGCCGACGAGGCGCATGCCGAATTCCTTGCCCGCCTCGACCAGCGCCGAGTGGACCGCCTGATAATCCGCCCACGGGCCGTACAGCTCATAGCCCGGCTGGCCGGCCATGCCGTGACGCAGCGCGCCGACCTTCCTGCCGGCGATCGTGACGTCGGCCATGTTGAAGAACTTCAGCTCCGGCGGGGTCGCGCCCATCGCCTTTTCCATGACCTTGAACGCATTCGGGCCCTGGACCTGGAAGCGGTAGTTGAGGCGCTTGCCGTCGGTGCGCAGCGCGGTGCGCTGATCGAGCGTGGCCTTGACGTCGTAATTGCCGGTCTGGGCGTGGAACATCACCCACTCCAGCACCGGCGCACGGCCGACGAGGTTGAAGGTGTTGTCCGCCAGATAGAACAGGATCACGTCGCCGATGACGTAGCCATCATAGTTGCACGGAACGAACTGCTTCGCCTTGTTGACGGTGAAGCCCTTCATGCTGTTGATGCCGAGATAGCTCAGCAGCTTCAGCGCGTCGGGGCCTTCGACCAGCAGGTCGGCCATGTGATAGGACTGGTTGAACAGGACAGCGGTGTTCTGCCACGCCCACTGCTCGTCGCGCCAGTTGGTATATTCGGCCGGGACGCCGGGATAGACGTTCGGGCCGGCCTGGGAATTGCGCAGCATATCGGCCGGGTTGCCGACGTCCTGCAGGATCTGCTCGAGATTGCGTGCCATCAATATCTCTCCAATGCCGAGGCCGGTGACCGGCCGGAGCTACTCGACCCTCACGCGGCTGCCCCGCGCGGTCGTTCACCCCGGCTTGCGGGGCAGCAGGCTCATAGCAGCCAGAGGCTACTTCGTATACAGGAAGTATTCTCGGATGTGAAAAATGTTGCGCAGCATTTCTAACCGCCGGCGTCGGAAAGCTGTGCCGCGGCGAGCCGGAGCAGCGCCTCGATGTTCGCGCCCACTTCCTCGTCATAGCGCGAAAGCGGCACCGCGACGCTTAGCGCGCCGATCCCGCCGTGGAAGCGGATGGCGCTGCCGATCGCCATGATCCCGGGGGTCTGCTCGGCGTCGGTGCGGGCGATTCCGCTGCGGCGGATTTCCGCCAGTTCGTGGCGCAGGCTCGCTTCCTCGACCACCGTGGTGTCGGTGAAACGCACCCGCTCGACCTCGTTGAAATAGCGCGCCAGCGTCGGCTCATCGAGCGCGGCGAGGATCGCCTTGCCCGCCGCGAAGGCGTGCAACGGCTCGCGCTGGCCGATCTCGAGCGTGTAGCGCAGCGCATGCAGCCCGGTCTCGCTCAGCATGACCTCGATCTCGAAGCCGCGCAGCAGGAAGAAGCCGGTCGTCTCGTTCAGCCGGGCGTGGAGCGAGCGGACGAACGGCGCGGCCTGCCGCGTCAGCGCCCCCGATATGTCGCTCGATCGGAAGCGGTCCATCGCCGGCCCCGGCAGATAGCGCCGATCGCCCTGCCGCGTCAGGTAGCCGCGCTGGAGCAAGGTCGCGAGCAAATAGGACAGGCTGCTGAGCGGGATCGACAGCAGCTCGGAGATTTCCTGCGCCGCCAGCGGGCGGGGCGAATCGACGACGATCTCGAGTATGTCGAGCGTGCGCAGCGCGGACTTGACCTGAGGTGAGTTCGCTTCGGCCATTCCGTCCCCCTGCTTGGCCGCCGCCCTAGCATCAATCCCGCCCCGCCAGAAGCCGGTGGCGGGAAGGTAGCTCGGGCGGCGGCGCAGTGCAGCGGCGCAGTGCAGCGCCAAGTGCCGCGGCTAACCCCAGCGCGAGACTTCCGGGCCGGGCAGGAAGGCCCGCGCGGCCTCGCCGCCCCAGCCGAGCGCGAGCGCCCGCTGCACCGCCGGCCGCGCTTCCATCCGCGCGACCAGCCCGGCCAGAGCCGGCGTCTCGTCGATCAGTCCGGGGGCGAGATCGGGCAGGTTGCGGATCATCGCGAACACATCGATGTCGGCGATCGAATAGCGGC
>JAQGKS010000020.1 GCA_028289965.1 Sphingomonas bacterium | reverse complement strand
TGGCAGGTGAGCGACGTCTGGGTCGTGCTCATCGGCCAGATGTGGAGATCGTGGACCCGCTCCACCCCCGGCAGCGCGGCCAGCGCCGCCTCTACCTTTTCCGGCGAGATTCCGGGCGGCACCCGATCGAGCGACATCGTCACCGCATCGCGCAGCAGCCGCCACGTGCCGATCAGGATCACCGCCACGATCACCAGGCTGATCAGCGGATCGACCCACAGCCAGCCGGTGCCGATGATCACCAGCCCGGCGATGACGACCGCGGCGGACAGCGCCGCGTCCGCCACCATGTGGAGGAACGCGCCGCGGATGTTGATATCGTGATGACCGCGCGCGAACATCAAGGCGGTCGCGCCGTTGATGACGATGCCGATGCCTGCCACCACCATCACCGTGTTCACCGCGATCGGCTGCGGATCGGTCAGCCGGCGCACCGCCTCGATCGCGATCGCGCCGACCGATACGAGCAGGAACACGGCGTTGAACAGGGCGGCAAGGATCGACGAGCGACCGAGGCCGTAGGTGTAATAGGCGCTCGGCCGGCGCTTCGACAGCGATGCCGCGCCCCACGCGACGAGCAGCCCGAGCACATCGGACAGATTGTGCCCGGCATCGGCGATCAGCGCCATCGAGTTGGCGGCGATGCCATATCCCGCCTCGACCACGACGAAGCCGAGGTTGAGGATCGCCCCGATCAGGAAGGCGCGGCCGAAATCGGCCGGCGCATGGGAATGGCCATGCCCATGCCCCCCGCCATGATCGTGGCCGCGGTGCCCGTGACCGGCATGGTTGGCGTGGCCGTGTCCGGCCGGGTTGTGGTCAGGATGGTGGGAGTGGCTTGCCATGCCTCACCATCCAGCGCGGGCGACGCGCCCGACAAGCGCCGAGGTGCGTCGCCCGTCGTTCATCAGGCGGCCGCGATCATTTCGGCCGGCGCCCAGTTGCCGTGCAGGCCCATGCGGATGCGGAACGGGATCTGCAAGGTCGCGACCGGGCCGGCGGCGAGCTTGCGGGCGTCGAACAGCAGCAGCCGCGATCCCATTTCCGCCAGCCGGTTCTCGATCACCACGAGATAGCCGTCGCCCTCCTCGGTCGATCCCGGGCGCGGGATGAAGGCGGGCTCCTGCAGCGAGGACACCGGGCCGACCCAATAGGTGTCGGTCTCGCCGGTCTCATGATCGATATGGGCGAGCGTGTTCATCATCATGCCGGATGCCGAGCGGCCGCCGGGCAGGTCGACCGGCTTGTCGAAATCCTGCACCAGCAGGAAGCCGTGGCGATATTTCTTGCCGGCGAAGCGATCGTCGATGCGCGGAAATTCGCCGACCAGTTCGGTCATCCGGGTCATTTCGATGTCGTCGGTGTTGCCGAGCATGTCGACCGTCCAGCGGGTGATGCGCGATGCGGCCTTCTGCGGCTCGAACGCGCCGCCTTCGATGTCCGGGAAGAAGGGGAACATGTTGCCCTCGGCCATCGGCGTGTCGAAATGCACCTTGGTGCCCTCGTTGAACGCATTCATGACGTGGCTGGCAAAGCAGTTGGGGGCGGAGAACCAGCGCAGATCGTCCGCCGTGCCGTTCCGCGGCAGCACGCCGAGGTGGATCGGCTTGTTCTTGTCGAACCCGAAGTGCGGCAGCTTATTCTCCAGCCGCTCCCAGTTCGACGTGATCGGGACGACGTGGAACACCACATAATCCTTGGTGATCCCGTAATCGTGCATCATGCAATAATAGGGAATCTCGAACCAGACTTCGTTGGTGATCTCGCCTTTAGGGCTGATCACGTAGAAGACGATGTCGCGCGTCAGCAGGCCCTTGGCGGCATAGCCGAAGGCCAGCATCTCGCCGGTATCGGGATCGATCTTCGGATGCGCGGTGAACGTCTCGCTGGTGAGCTTGCCGCCGAAATCGTAGATTGGCGCGATGGTCTCCAGCGTCTCCGGGTCCATCCATACCGGCGGGCTGTCCTCCTTCAGCGCGAGCAGCTTGCCGCCATGGACCATGACGTTGGTGTTGGCGGTGCCGCGCACCTTGCCCTTGACGCTCTCATCGTCGGTCAGCGGGTTGCGATAGGCGCCGAACAGCGCCTTGCCCGCCTGCTTCTCGAGCAGGAACTTCTCGGTATGCGCCCAGCGCTGCTTGATCGAGACTTCGCCGTTCTTGAAGCGGAACATGGTTACCATGCCGTCGCCGTTGAACCAGATGTCGTCGCCGGCAAGGGGGCCGAACTGCGGATCGGGCGCGACGCGGTAGAAGGCGCCGTCCAGATCCGCGGGCACCTCGCCCTCGATCACCGGAATGTGGGAGACTTCCGCCTCGACGCCCGAGGGGGCGAAGAAGCCGCTATAGTTCGGGGTTTTGGGGAAGCGCATCGGCAGGCTCTCCAACGATCTTGGTTTGAATCGGCGTGCGGTCCGATCCTGTGCGGGCGCGACAATGCCGCAGTCCGGTTGACGTGGCAATTATTCGCAGCGGAAGCCGCCGCGCTCCGTCACCGGTGCGCCTGGGCATAGGCAGCGGCGGCGCCGAACAGGCCGGGCTGGGGATGCGCGAGCAACTTGACCGGGATCGCCGCCATCCTCCTCTCGAACCGGCCCTTGGCGGCAAAGCGGTCGCCGAAGCCGGAGGTCGGCAAGATGTCGGCCAGGCGCAGCCCGATGCCGCCGGCGATGACCAGGCCGACGGCGCCCTGCGCCAGCGCGATGTCACCGGCGACCGATCCGAGGCAGCGGCAGAAGCGATCGAGCGCGGCGGCCGCGAGTCCATCGCTCCGCGCGATCGCCGCACTCCACAGCGCCGCGTCGTCGCCGATGCGGACGGCGCGGCCCTCGGTCGCTGCCAGCGCCTCGTGGATGTTGGCCAGCCCCGGGCCGGCGACGATCCGTTCGACCGAGACCCGGCGGAAGCGTTCGCGCAACCGCGCCAGCATCGCATCCTCGAACCCGTCGAGCGGCGCGAAATCGATATGGCCGCCCTCGGTCTCGCCGACGACATAGCCGTCGCCCGCGCGCCGCAACTGGGCGACGCCAAGCCCGGTGCCGGGGCCGACGATGCTGATCACGCCGCCGGCGGGCAGGTCGCGATCGGGCCCGCAAATCGCGCGCATATGTTCGGGGCCGACATGGGCGACGGCATGGGCAACCGCACCGAAATCGTTGACGAGCACGTGGCGGTCGAGCCCGAGATCGGCGGCCAGCGTGGCGCGGGGGATCACCCACGGGCTGTTGGTCAGCTTCAGCTGTGCGCCGTCGATCGGCGAGGCGATCGCGATTCCTGCGGCGCGGGGCAGGGCCCGCTTTTGCGCTTGTAGCACGCGGTTGGCATAGCCCTGCCACGCCGTCGCCAGGCTGGCGAAGGCGGCGGTCTTGAGCGTTTCTTCGGCGTCGAGCGCGAGCACCCGTCCGCCGCTCACCCGCGCAAGCGCGAAGCGCGCATGGGTGCCGCCGATGTCGGCCACCACGATCTCTTCCACCAAGCTGTCGACGCTGAGGTTCATCGCGGCGATCCTAGCCGGTTACGCGCGATCCGCCACACCCGTGAATGCGTCGCCGCTCGACTTGTCCGCGATCCGGCGGCATGGGCTCGGCGCCGCCGCCACGTCTGTCGGCCGCTAGGACAGGGAATCATCCGGTCGTGCAGTCGCCTATCCCACGTCAGCCCGAGGCCGAGGTCCCGGTGCGCGGTCGGCGCACGGTGCTGGCGATGCTGCTGCTCGTCTACACCTTCAACTTCCTCGATCGGCAGATCCTCGGCATCCTCGTCGCGCCGATCAAGGCGGAATTGCAGCTCAGCGATACCCAGCTTGGGCTGCTCGGCGGGA
>JAQGKS010000017.1 GCA_028289965.1 Sphingomonas bacterium | reverse complement strand
GGAGATGAGCGCGCGCGAGATCGCCGAGGCGCAGCGCCAGGCCCGCGCATGGCTTTCGACGACGCGCACCACCCACTAAAGGCTTGTCGACCGGGCGCTGTCACTCGCCGCGCTTGAACGGGGTCATTTCGTCCAGCGCCTCGATATCCTCGGCAACGGCGATCCGCTCGGCCTCGAGATAGTCGGCGACCGCGCGGCGGAACCCAGGATCCGGGATGAAATGGGCCGACCAGGTCGCCACCGGTGCGTAGCCGCGGGCCAGTTTATGGCCGCCCTGCGCCCCCGCCTCGACCCGCTTCAGTCCGCGGGCGATCGCCGCGTCGATCGCCTGATAATAACAAAGCTCGAAATGGAGGAACGGCACCTCCTCGAGCGCACCCCAGTAGCGGCCATAGAGCGCGTCGGCACCGATCAGGTTGAGCGCCCCCGCGATTGGCCGGCCATCGCGCAGCGCAAGGATCAGCAGGACGCGATCCGCCATCCGCTCGCTCAGCAGCGAGAAGAAGCGGCGGCTGAGATAGGGCCGGCCCCATTTGCGCGAGCCCGTATCCTGATAGAAGTGCCAGAATGCGTCCCAATGCGCCTCGGTCAGCGCCGCGCCGCTGAGATGCTCGATCGTCAGCCCCTCGACCGCAGCCGCCCGCTCCTTGCGGATCGCCTTGCGCTTGCGCGATGCCAGCGCGGCGAGGAAATCGTCGAAGCTGGCATAGCCCTCGTTGGTGAAGTGGAACTGGCGGTCCGCCCGCAGCAGCCAGCCGGCCGCCTCGAACAAGGATCGGTCCGCATCGTCGATGAAGGTGGCGTGCGCCGAGGACAGGCCGTTCTCGCGCACCAGCGCCTCGGCCGCGCCGATCAGCGCGGGGGCGAGCGCCGGCTCCCGGGCGAGCAGCCGCGGACCCGGAACCGGCGTGAACGGCACGGCGATCTGCAGCTTGGGATAATAATCGCCGCCGGCGCGGGTCCACGCATCCGCCCAGGCGTGATCGAACACATATTCGCCCTGGCTGTGGCTTTTCAGATAGGCCGGGAGCACCGCGGCCAGACGCCCGTCCGCGCCGTCGATCGCGATCGGCACCGGGCGCCAGCCGCGCGCAGCGGTCGCGCTTCCCGAATCCTCCAGCGCCGAGAGAAAGGCATGGCTGACGAACGGATTGTCGGTGCCCGCGCACGCATCCCACTCGGCCGCATCCACCGCGCGGACGCCTGCCAGCAGTCGCGCGACGACCGGGACGTCGCGGTCGCTCATCCGGCCTGCTCGTAGATGATCTGATCGGCCCAGGCGTGCGCCGCGCCCGCTGCATCATCGCCGCGCACGGTCCAGGTCAGAACCGGAACGCCGCGGCGGCGCGCGGTCGCAGCGAACGGAGATGGCAGATCGCGTATGTCATAGGCCAGGAAGTCGGGTCGCGCGCGCCATAGCGCAAGGTGTCGATCCACCCGGCCGCGCAAGCCGCGCCGCCCGGCTTCGCTGACGATCAGCCCACGGACGATGCGCGGGGCATGGCGGGCCAGCCAGCGCCCGACATCGGGGTTGAACGACATCAGCGCAAAGTGGCCGCGATATCCCTCCAGATCGCGACGCACCGCCCTGCAGAGCGGCCCGACACGGCGCCCCGGCGCCTTCAGCTCGATCAGGATCGGCGCCCGCCCCGCCACCAGCGCCAGCACCTCGCGCAGCCGCGGCAGGCATTCGGACGTGCCGCCAAGCGCGATCCGGGCGAGCGCCGCGCCGGTCTGTGCGTCGCAGCGGCCCTGCCCTCCGGTCAGGCGATCGAGTTCGGCGTCGTGGAACACGAATGCCTCGCCGTCGCGGCTCAGCTGCACGTCGCACTCGATGCCGTGGCCGGCCGCGACCGCCGCCGCGAACGCGGCGCGGCTGTTTTCGACGATGCCCGGCCGGTGGAGCCCGCGATGGGCGAATGGCCGGGCGCGCAGGAACGCCACCCGCTCCGGCGCGGGCGGCGGCCCGATCAGCCCGTCAAGCAGGGCGAATGGCGACGACCGCATCGGCCTCGACGGCCGCGTTCAGAGGCAGGACGGGCACGCCGACCGCACTGCGTGCATGCCGGCCGGCGTCGCCGAACACCGCCACCATCAGCTCCGATGCGCCGTTGGCGACCTTCGGCTGATCGGTGAAATGACTGTCGCAGGCAACGAACACGCCCAGCTTCACGATCCGTTCGACCCGGTCGAGATTGCCGCCCAGTGCGGCGGAAATCTGGGCGAGCAGCATGATCGCGCAACGCTCCGCAGCCTGGCGGCCATGTTCGACGTCATAATCGACGCCGAGATGGCCGGTAATCAGCGAGCCGTCGGCGCGAAAGGGCAGCTGGCCCGAGACGTAGAGCATCCCGTTCGCCTCGACCGTCGGCACATAAGCGGCGATCGGTGCGGCCGGCGAAGGGAGGACGATGTTCAGTTCGGCGAGGCGGTCGGCGATGATGGTCATGCCGAATGCTTCGCTCCGGCTTCCGCACCCGTCAAGACCACCGGGGCAGGCCCATCGCCAAAGCGGTGGAGAATCCACTCCTTGGCCTGCGCCCAATCGTCGATCCGGGCATGGGCCGTCTCGGCGGTACGCATCGTGAGCCGGGGTTCGGCGATCATGTGCAGGCGCCACACCTCCGGGGCATGTTCGGCGACCGAATTGTGGTGGACGGGCAGATCGTCGACGAACGCCGCGACGCTCGGCCGATATTCGTCGAGCAGCCGCTTGACCGGCACGCCCTTGCCCCCCTGGTTGCAGACCACGCGGTGGCGAATGCCGTGCGCCTCGAGCTGGGCGACCCGGCCGGCATGGCAATGATCGCCGAGGTTGGTGAGGATGACGATATCGGCCACCTCGCCAATCTCGCCAAGCGCCTCGGCGGCGTGCGGGGTCAGCGTCTGCCGGTGCATCTCGGTGGCGAAGAAGCCGTCGAGCAACGGCCACATCTCCTCCGGGCGCAGCGGATCGCTGCCGTCACGCCGGCGCATCGCGTTGAGGAACTCGCCGCCGACCGGCCAGAAGTCGATCTCGTGCGCCTGATCCAGCCAGGCGCTGAAATGCGACAGCATGTGCAACAGCACCTCGTCGCAATCGGTGATCAGCAGCGGCCGGCTCATGCATCGAGCGCCATATGCGCGCCGACCAGCGCCTCGGGCGTCACCCCCAGCGCCTCGGCGCAGGCGACGAGATCGGGCTGATGCGCCTCGAGAAAGGCGAGCACCGCGCCCAGCACCGCGGGATCGGTCGCGCGCGCCCGCAGGTCGGCCGGCGCGAGCCCGGTCACCGCCAGCAGCCGCTCTGCCCGACTCGTCTCGCTCAGCGTCCAGGCAAGCGCCGACAGGCCGAGCGCGACGGTGTCGGGCGCCGAACGCCGGTTTGTATCGCGAAGGGCCATGGCCTACATCCCGGCTGGTGGATTGATGGGGCGATCAGGTGGCGAAGAAAGTTCTTGTTGTCGAGGATAACGAGCTGAACCTGAAGTTGTTCTGCGACCTTCTGCGCGCCCACGACTATGAGACCGAACCGGTCCGCGATGGCCGCGAAGCGCTGGCACGGGCGCAGGCGTTCATGCCCGATCTGGTGATCATGGACATCCAGCTGCCGCACGTCAGCGGGCTCGAGCTGATCGAACAGTTGAAGGCGGACGAGGCGCTGAAGGCGATCCCGATCATGGCGGTGACCGCTTATGCCGCGAAGAGCGACGAGGAGCGAATCCGTGCCGCCGGCGCGGAGGCCTATGTCTCCAAGCCGATCTCGCTGATGCGATTCGTCGAGGCCGTCGAGGCGCTGATATGATCGAAGGAGCCCGGCGCGGCGGCAGGCGCAAGCGCGTCCGGGGTAATGGATCAGGCGTGCGGGCAGGCGAGCCGAACTGATCGGCTGCGCCGCTGCCCGGACGGCTTACTTGATCTTGGCTTCCTTGAAGTCGACATGCTTGCGCACGACGGGGTCGTACTTGCGGAAGCTGAACTTCTCGGTCTGCGTGCGCGGATTCTTCTTCGTCACGTAATAGAAGCCGGTGTCGGCCGTGCTGACGAGCTTGATCTTGACGGTGGTCGGCTTTGCCATGACCGGAAACCCTCTGGAAACATCGGATGCCGTCCACCGACGGCAACAAAAATAAAAGCGGCGTCACCGCCGCTTGCTGTGGCGCCTCCTTGCGCGGGGAGGCAGTGAAAGTCAAGGCATCGCCCCCCGCACCGCGCCGCCAGCGCCAAACGGTCATTAAGCCTGGGCTAAGTATGCCGGGTATAGTGTCGCTTGCGTAAGGGGATTGGCAGATGGCGTCGATACGGAACGATCAGCAGGATCTCGGCGACGTGAGGAGCGAGCTTTGCGCCCGGATCGATCAGCTGGACCGGGATTTTCGAATGCTCTCGCTCGGCGAACTCGGCCGGCGCGCCGATTCGATCCGCCAACTCGCCTATAGTAACGGCCTCGCGCCGGTCGGCGGCCTCGCCGCCGGCCTTGGCGAGGCACTCGCGCGCGGGGGCCGCGGGGCGATGATCCGCCCCTATATCGATGGTATGCGCGACGCGGTCCGCTGCGATCGGCAGGATGACGCGTCCGCCAACAGCTACCTTGCCGCCGTGGGCGTCCGGTTCGCCGGCTAAGCCGGCGTGGATGGACTGCTCCCCGCCCTTCTCGCCGTCGCGCTGGCGGAAGTAGGCGACAAGACCCAGCTTCTCGCGATCCTGCTTGCGGTGCGATTCGGCCGCCCCGCGCCGATCCTCGCCGGCATTGCGGTTGCGGCGCTTGCCAACAGCCTGATCGCCGCCATTGGCGGTGCGCTGGTGGCGGGGATGGTGCCGTTCCGGGCGATCACGTTGATGCTGGCGGTGGCTTTGCTCTCCGCCGGCGCCGGATCGCTGATGCGGCAAAAGCCGCCCAAGGTCGGCATCTACGATCGGTTGGGGCCGTTCGCAGCGAGCGCGGTCGCCTTCTTCATCCTCGAATTCGGCGACAAGAGCCAATTCCTGACCTTCGCCGTCGCCGCGCGCGCGCAGGTGCCGATGCTCGCCGCCGCCGGCGCGACGATCGGCATACTGCTCGCCAGCGTGCCCGCCGTGATGCTGGGCGATGCATTGCCGCGAACCGTCCCGATCAGGGTGATTCGCGTCGGGATCGGCATCCTGTTCGTGGTGATCGGCGTAATCGTTGGCCTCGGCGCGCTCCGCTTGCTCTAGCCGCGGCTGCCCGGCGATCAGCACGATCAGCGCGGTCGATCAGCCAGATCGCTTTTATTCCACCCGCGATTCGCCGCGCCGTGCCACTAATGCCGGGGATGACCGTTTGCCGAAACGAACGTCCCAGCAGGAGAAATGCCATGGCGGAATCCACGTCGTCCAAGCTCGCCACCCCGACCGACCTCACCAGCAATGCCGTCACCACCGTTGCCGACGCGCTGAACGGCATCCTTGCCGACAGCTACGCGCTGTACCTGAAGACCAAGAATTTCCACTGGCACGTCTCGGGTCCGCACTTTCGCGACTATCACCTGATGCTCGACGATCAGGCGACGCAAATCCTGGGCACGACCGACGCGATCGCCGAGCGCGTCCGCAAGACCGGCAACAGCACGTTGCGCTCGATCGGCGACATCGCCCGGCGGCAGCGGATCAAGGACAATGACGCGACGTTCGTCAGCCCGAAGGACATGCTCAAGGAACTGCGCGACGACAATCTGCTGCTCGTCCAGTCGCTGCGCGAGGCGAAGGAGATCGTCGACGAAGCCAAGGACAACGCCACCAGCGGCATCCTCGACGAATGGACCGACCTAGCAGAGGAGCGTGCCTGGTTCCTGTTCGAAGCCTCCCAGGGCGCCTGACGCCTGGCGTCGCCGCGGATAGGTGGTGATCCACCGCCCGTCCGCGGCAGGCGCGAGCGGATCGCCGGACGGGCCGGACCCGCGCAGCCACTCCGTTCGTTACGCACACAATGCGCAACTTCTCCCAACTGCTCGACGGGCTCGTCTACACGCGCTCCCGCAACGCCAAGCTCAAGCTGATCGCCGACTATCTCGTGCACACGCCCGATCCCGATCGGGGTTGGGCAATGGCGGCGCTGACCGGCGCGGTCGACCTCAAGGCGGTCAAGGCCGCGGCGATCCATGGTATCGCGCAGGAGCGGATCGATCCGGTGCTGCTGGGGATGAGCCGCGATTTCGTCGGCGACCTGGCCGAAACGGTGGCGCTGCTCTGGCCCAAGCGGATCGACCAGCCCGCCGAGATCGACGACGGATCGCTGCGGCTGTCGAGCGCGATCGAACGCCTCCAGTCGCTCGGCCGGGCCGAGGCCCCCCGCGCGCTGGCGGACATGCTCGATCACCTCGATTCGAGCGGCCGCTACGCTTTGCTCAAGCTTGCCACCGGCGCGTTGCGCGTCGGCGTATCGGCGCGGCTGGCCAAGACCGCGCTGGCCCAGGCCTTCGCGCTCGATGTCGATGCGGTCGAGGAGGTCTGGCACGGGCTGACGCCCCCTTACGCGCCGCTGTTCGCCTGGGGCGAGGGGCGCGGTGAGCAGCCGACGCCCGTCGAGACGCCGGTCTTCCGCCCGTTCATGCTCGCCCATCCGCTCGAAGATGCCCGGGTTTCGCTCGATGACTATGCCGCCGAGTGGAAATGGGACGGGATCCGCGTCCAGCTCGTCGGCGTCGGCGGCGTCACCCGGCTCTAC
>JAQGKS010000010.1 GCA_028289965.1 Sphingomonas bacterium | reverse complement strand
GTCTTCTCGATGAACTGGAACAGCATCCGGCCGGTCAGCTTGCGGTTCGCGCCGGCGCCGATCACCAGGATCGGCGACTTGGCGGTTTCGATCATCTTGACCGCCGCGCGCACCGCTTTTTCCTCGGCCGAGGGGCGGCGGGCGAGGCTCGATTTGATCGGCCGGCTGTCGGTGCGCTCGTCGGCAATGTCCTCGGGCAGCTCGAGATGCGTGGCGCCGGGCTTCTCCTCCTCGGCCAGCCGGAACGCCTCGCGCACCCGGCTGGGGATATTGTCGGACGACGCCAGCTGGTGG
This sequence comes from Sphingomonas bacterium, assembly GCA_028289965.1. GTDB lineage: Bacteria > Pseudomonadota > Alphaproteobacteria > Sphingomonadales > Sphingomonadaceae > JAQGLK01. The sequence continues at coordinate 7,160 of JAQGKS010000010.1, read as the reverse complement.
GTATATTTGGTGATCGGCCCCATCATCGCGACGACGTCGAGGATCTGGAAGCGGCCCTGCTTGGATTTCTTGATTGGCTTCTGGCCGGTGATCATCAGGATCGGCATCCCGCCGAGCTGGGCGTAAGCGGCGGCGGTGACGAGGTTGGTGGCGCCCGGGCCAAGCGTGGCCAGGCATACCCCGGTCTTGCCGGTATGACGGCCGTAGGTCGCGGCCATGAAGCCGGCGCCCTGCTCGTGCCGCGTCAGGATCAACTTGATGCTCTTGGAGCGCGACAGGCTGTCGAGGAAATCGAGATTTTCCTCGCCGGGTACGCCGAAGACATATTCGACACCCTCTTCCTCGAGGCACTCGATGAAGAGATCCGATGCCTTGATCATGTATTTTCCCCCGAAGCCTGCGCACGGCGAGGCTGCTCGGCAAGCAGCCGCCCCTCGTCCCCTGATGCGCGCCCCGGTTATATTTCCCGAATTGCTACGCGATTAGCGGCACAGGGCATAGCGATTCTTCGGGCGTGCATCGGCTGGCGAAAAAACTATCCGGCCTGCGCGCGCCAATCCCAGCCGAGCGGATCGCCGTCCATGATTTCGACGCCGGCGAGGGCAAGCCGATCGCGGATCGCATCGCCCGCGGCATAGTCCTTCGCCGCACGCGCCGCCTTGCGCTCGGCGATCAGCGCTTCGACCTCGGCCTCGGCGATCGTCGCGTCGGCCGGGCGCACCCGCAGGTCGGCGCGGCCAAGCGACAGCAGGTCCAGCCCCAGCGCCAGGTCCATTGTCGCGACGAGCTTCAGCCGCTCCTCGGCGGGCAGTTTCTTGTCCGCCGCGGCCGCCTCGAGGATCGGCAGCGCCTGCGGGATCATCAGGTCGTCCGAAATCGCCGCATCGAACCGCGCGATCCGCTCGCGCGCGCCGGCGCTCAGGCCCTGTTCGATCGATGCGCGCTGATAATCGAGCGCGGCACCGCGGCTGTCGCCCGCCTCGGCCGCGGCGCGCAGCCAGTCGGCCGCGCCAACGTCGGCCTTGAGCGCGGCGATGGCGATCACCAGCCGCCGCAGGCGGGTCAGCGCCGCCGCCAGCGTCTCGGGGGAGAATTCCAGTTCGCTGCGATAATGGGCTGACAGGCAGAGCAGCCGGTACGCAAGCGGATGGAAGCCGCGATCGACCAGGGAGGCGAGGGTCGCGAAGCCGCCCTTCGACTTCGACATCTTGCCGCCGCGATCGACCAGGAAGTTATTGTGCATCCACAGGTTGGCGCCGGTTTGCGCGCTGCCGGTGAACGCCTGGTTCTGGGCGATCTCGTTGCAGTGGTGGATCTCGCGGTGATCGATCCCGCCGGTGTGGATATCGAATTGTTCGCCAAGATATTTCATGCTCATCACCGAGCATTCTAGGTGCCAGCCGGGCGCACCGGGGCCCCAGGGCGACAGCCACTCCATCTGCCGCTCGGCACCCGGCGGGGAGCGCCGCCAGATCGCGAAGTCGGCCGGATTGCGCTTGCCTTCGACCTCGGCGATCCGGCCGACCGTCTCGTCGCCGCGTGCGCCGGCGAGGCGCCCGTAATCGGGCACCTTCGACACATCGAAATAGAGCCCGCTTTCCAGCTCATAGGCGGCGCCGGCCGCCTCCACCGCGCGGGCGAAGGCGATCATGTCCTGGATATGATCGGTCGCGGTGCTCCACAGCGTCGGCGGGCGCACGTTGAGCGCGGCCAGGTCGCTCTTGAATGCGGCGGTATAATGCGCCGCGATTTGCCAGATCGTGCCGCCGGCGCGGCTGGCGGCTAGCTCCATCTTGTCCTCGCCCTCGTCGGCGTCGGACGTGAGGTGGCCGACATCGGTGATGTTGATGACGTGGTTTACCGGCCAGCCCTTCCAGTTCAGCACCCGCCGCAGCGTATCGGTGAAGACATAGGCACGCAGATTGCCGAGATGGGCATAGTTATAGACCGTCGGCCCGCAGCTATAGACGCGCACCATGCGCGGATCGATCGGCGCGAACCGCTCGGTCGTCCGGCTCAGGCTGTTGAACAGCATGAGGGGAGCATCGGTCGTCATCGGCGGAGCCTGTCCTCGAACATGCGCGGGAAGCGGGGGAGGGGCGGTCTAGCCAGCCGCGGGCGGCCGGACAAGGGCGGCCCGCTCCCCTGGCGGATTACCCGCCGATGCCGGGCGTACCATCCGATCCCGGCGGGCAATCGCCGGCGTTGGCGGGATTGGTGCAATCGTCGGTCCACAGATCGTCATTGCCCGCGCCCGTCACCGGATCGTCGATCGACGGCGCGAAGCCGTAGGGATCGAGATCGACGAGCTCGATGATCGGGACGTTGAACGCCCGAAGCGCGTCCGCACCGCCATCGACCGCGCTGTCCTGCTCATACTCGCCAAGCACGTCCTGGACCGGCGGCACCGACGCCGCGATGTTTATCGGCAATGGCCGCGTCGCGAGATCCCCGACGCAGCTGGTCCCGACGATCAGGCAGCCATTGGCGGTGGACCGGGCGTCCAACCGCGCTTCGCCCTGCACCGAGCGCAGCGTGAGGAGGGGGATCAGCGCCCGGCCGGTGGTGACCGTGCCGCCGGTCCCCACCTGACGGCCGTTGATGACGATTTCGGCGGGGATCGTACCCGCGGTGATGATCGACACCCCGCCATTGCCCGCGGTGAAGCCGGCACGCTCCGCCGGGAGGATGCCGGTGCCGCTATTCTGGATGTAGAGCCCGCTCGCCACCCGGAAGGTGATGCCCCCCGCGCGGATGAAGCCGTCCGGTGTCGCGGCGCCATCGTTGCGACTGAGCCGTTCGTCCTTGGCATCGACCGTCGCGAGCGTCGCGAGATCCGCCGCCGCCTGCGATCCGGCGGCGATGATCTGATTCGCTGCCAGGCTGAGCTGCCCGGTCGGCGCGCCACTCGCGTCGGTGATCAGCAGCGCCCCGGCAGGCGTGATCATGTCGAGCCGTGGCCCCGCATCGATCTGCACCCGATCGCCCGCGCCGGCCGAGCCGACCAGCAGCTTGCCGGCGATCCGCAGCGTCCCGGGGGTCGACACGCTCAGCGCGGCATTGCTGCCGAACAGATTGGCGGAGCGGGTGGTCGAACCGGTCGCCGATCCCGCGACGCTGAGATCGCCGATCACCACGTCGGGCATCTCGCCGATGGTGGCGGAGCCGGGCGCCGCGAAGCGGATGGTCTGCGCGCGGATCCGGCTGAACTCCGCATTGTCGAGGCGATAGCCGTCGGTGCCGCTGGCGTCGCCGATGAACGTCCGGCTTCCCGCCCGGTTGTTGGTGAAGGCGATGCCGCTGCTATTGCTCCCGCCGCCCAGCACGGCGGTCGCGCCGACCGCCACGTCGGCGGAGGCGAGCGCGATGTTCGTGCCGGTCACCTGGCCGGCAATGCCGATGACCTGGCCGGCGGTGGCGTTGACGTCGTCACGCGCGCTGACCGCGCCGTTCAGGCGGGCGTCGATCGCCGCATTGACGATGATGTCGCCCCGCCCGGTCGCGCCGACCGGATCGGCGGTGACCGCGCTGCCGGACAGGAGCCGATTACTGGCATCCTGCACGATCACCGACCCGCCGGTGCTGGTCAGCCGGATCGATCCGCTCGCCTGTGCCGCACCGACGATCAGCGTTCCTGCGGTTTCGACCGCGACGCCACCATTGCTTGCCGTCACCGTGCCGACAGTGAGCGGCCCGCGTCCGTTCAGCGCCACGGCGCTGCCACGCGCATAGACCAGGCCGAGCGCCTGGATATCGCTCGCGACGGTCAGCGTGCCGGCCGCCGCGAGGGTGGCGTTGGCGCCGCTCCTTGCGCGATCGATCGCAATCGCCCCGGACGTCGACACGACGCCCAGCTCGCCGCCGCTTTCCACGGTTTCCACCGCGATCGACGCGCCGCGCAGCGTGGTCGCCCCGCCGGCGCCGATCCGTTGGCCGGAAATGCCGTTGCCGCCCAGTCGCACCAGATCCACCGAGTCGATCGTGGTGAAGCCGAACAGCCCGCCGCTGGCGACGACGACCCGCCCGGCCTTGATCGCGCCGGTGGCGGTCACCGCGCCGCCGGTCGGGGCGGGGACGACGCCGGCGAGCAGCGCGGGATCATAGTCGGGGCCCAGCGTCTCGAGCATCGAGGCGTTGGCGACGTAGAAGAGTTCGCCCGCATCGACCGTGCCGAGGCGCACCTCGTTGCCGGCGAGCAGCACGACATTGCCACCGGCGGCGATCGTGTCGGTCGAGACGGTGCCGGACGAGGCGAGGCCGATGTCCCGTGCCGCGGTGGCGGCGCCGACGCGAACGTCGCCGATCGCCCTTATGCCGATGCTGCGGCGGTTTTCCGCGGTGACCGGGGCAGGAAGGGTGCCCGCCATGCCCGAGGCGAGGGTGACGCCGCCGGTGGCCGAGGTGATCGTCAGTTCGTGGCCGGCGCTGAACAGGTTGCCGCTCACCCCGCCGATCGCTTCGATGTCGATCTCGCCCGCGGTGGCGGTGACGTTGCCGGCGGTGACGCTGCCGCCGGTATCGATCTGGATGTCGCCGCGGCCGACGATGTCGGCGAAGCGGGTGACGTTGCCGGTGGCTTCCAGATCGATGAACCCGTCGACCCGCGCCGTGCCGAGGCCGATCGTGCCGCCGACGCCGCCGCCGGCGCGCAGTTGCAGATCGCGGACGACGGTCGCCCGGTCGATCGTCACGCTGGCGCGCGTCGAGGTGGCGTTGACGCTGCCGCCCGCATCGACGGCGCCGAAGGCGATCGGGCCGTCGAGGAGGAGGAACAGGTCCCCGCGGGTGGCGACGTTGTTGGCGCTGATCGACGATCCCGACAGCGTGTTGACGGTGCCGCCGGCGCGCAGCGAATCCGCGGTGATCGCGTCGCGCGCGGACAAGCTGATGTCGCTCCCGGCCTCGACCGGCCCGGCGTCGATCGCGCCGCCGGCGGTCAGCGCGACCGCGCCGCCGCCGCGTGCCCCGGCCAGGGTCAGCGCGCCTGCCGAATTGACGGCGATGCCGCCTCCGGCGACGAGCGTGCCGGTATCGATCGCGCCCGGGCTGCGCGTGGTCAGGCCGATATCGCCCGCCGCGTTGAGATCGCCGGTGGTGAGCGCGCCGCCATTGGTGGCAAGCACGATGCTGCTGCCCGGCGCTCCGCTATCGGTGCCGAGTCCGGTCGTCGTCGCGGTCGCGATCCGCAGATCGCCGCCGGAGGTGACGCGCACGTCGTCCCCCGCGGTGAGCGGACCGAGGTTCGCCGTTCCGCCCGCGGTCGCGTCGATGCCGCCGCCGGCCAGGCTGGTGGCGACGATGTTGCCGGTGGCGCTCAGCGACACTTGGCCGGCCGCCGAAAGCGCGCCCGCGTCGATGCCGCCATCGGTTGCCGTAAGCAGGATCGACTGGGTCGCCATGAGGTTCCCGGCCGATACGATCAGCCCGGTCAGGCCGACATTGGCGGGGGTTCCCAGCGGCGATGTGCCGGCAAAGCCGAGCCGGGTGGCGCCATTCGCCGCCTGGAAGTTGGCCGAGCGGCCCGCGGCGAGTTCGACCCGGCCAACCCCTATTCCGCGGGGGGCGACCAGATTGGCATCGCCATTGCTGAGCCGCAGCGTGCCGGGGATGGCGATCGAGCCGCCGACGTTCAGTGCGTTCGTGCGTACGACGGCGCCGCCCTGGTCGAGCGTGGCGAGGGCGCCGGCGCTGAGGCTGGTCACGGCGATGCTGTCGCCGATGCCGAATCCCGCGACGCCACCGGCATCGAGGGTGCCGCCGGTGAGGTTGCCCGCGGCGAGAAGGCGGTACTGGCCGTCTTGCCGCCCGCCGGTGAGCAGCGTGTCGCCGAGCAGGGTCACCGAACGTTCCGCGGACTGGACGAACAGGTCGTCGCCCGCGATCGTCGCGCTGTGCCCGGCCCGGCCGAGCGTGACTTCGCCCCTGGCGCGAAGCGTCGTCGCGCGGTTCGCGCTGCTGCCGCCGATTGTCAGCCGCGTCGGCAAGTATTGCGTACCGGGCGCGGCGCCGCCGACGCTGAGGACGCGATCGGTCAGCACGGCACCGAGACAGACATTGCCCTGAAGGCAATCGACCCGCGTCAGCTGGCCGCCGACGGTCAGCTGGAGAGCGCCGGGAGCGGGCGCATTGTCGATCTCGACGATCAGGCTGCGCGCCACGATCGGGTTCGCATCGGCCACGATCGCGCCGCCCGCGAGCGATATCGGCCGCAACGCCGCCGAGATGATCCCGTCCACGATGATCGAGGATATTTCGCCGTCTGCGACCAAGTAATCCCGGGTGAGACGGCCGGCGGAGAGGATGAGCTGCGCCGACGTGCCGCTCTCGGTTCTGCCGTCGTCGCTCGGGGTCGCGATCGGCGCGAGCGCGGCACGCACCTCCGCACCGCTCGCGATCCGGACATCGTCGCCCGCGGCGATCGTCACGCGGTTGTCCGAGAGGATGCGCGCGCCGGGATTGACGATCACATCCTGACCGGCGTTGATCTCGATGCTTGCCGGGGCGCTGACCGTGCCGGTGATGGTGACATCGGACCGGGCGTAGCCGACGGGTGTCGGGTTGCCGCGCGGCTCGGCCGATCCCGCGCTCAGGAACACGGTGCCGCCGCCGGGCAGGCCGACGCCTTCCGTCATGTCGACGGCCGGCGCGCTGGCGGTCACGCTGTCGACCGTCACGTTGCCGCGCGCACGCACTGCCACGAGATTGCTGGCGAATAGGGCGGCGGCGTTGATCGCGCCGCCGGCGGCGAGATCGATCTGCCCGTCCGCGCGGATCACGGTGCCGAAACCGCCGCTGAAATCGTTGTTGGTGAAGCCCTGGGCGCTGCCCGCGTGGATCGTATCGGCCGGGCTGGCGCCGCGATCGTGGCCGACGGTGGCGTTGTTGCCTGCGTAGAAATCCAGCGTGCCGCCGACGTCGAGCCCGCCATCGCCGACCGCGCCGAACACCAGGTCGCCGTCGGCGATGATCGTCGCGCCGCTGAGCACGGTGATGCGGTTGCCGTCGGCCAGCAGATCGAAGTCGCCGCCGGCGGCGCGATCATCGCCGCGGCCCTATTCGCCAGCAATCTCGTGGCAGTGCGTGCGCGAGGCAACGTGACGGTCGACAGCGTGACCGCCAGCGCGCCGGCCGTCGACATGACGGAAGGCGTCGACCTGCCC
>JAQGKS010000006.1 GCA_028289965.1 Sphingomonas bacterium | reverse complement strand
GCTTGAGCAGCGAGCCGAGATATTCGTCGGGCACATAGATCACCGCCTCGATCCACGGCTCCTCGATCGAACCGATCTGCATCGGGTCCGGCATGTCGGCCGGGTTGTGCAGCTCCAGCTCGCCTTTATTGTGGGCCAGCTGGATCTTGTACACCACCGACGGCGCGGTGGTGATCAGGTCGAGATCATATTCGCGGGTCAGCCGCTCTTGGATGATTTCCAGGTGGAGCAGGCCGAGGAAGCCGCAGCGGAAGCCGAAGCCCAAAGCCGCGCTGCTTTCCGCCTCGAAGCTGAACGAGGCATCGTTGAGGCGCAATTTGTAGAGCGACTCGCGCAACTTGTCGAAATCGGCGGCGTCGACCGGGAACAGGCCGCAGAACACCACCGGCTGGACCGTCTTGAAACCGGGCAGCGCCTCGGCCGCGGGGCGCTTGACGTCGGTGATCGTGTCGCCGACCGCGGTCTGCGCGACTTCCTTGATCTGGGCGGTGATGAAGCCGATCTCGCCGGCGGCCAGCTCGGTCAATTGCTCGATCTTGGGGCGCATGCAGCCGACGCGGTCCACCAGATGCTGGGTGCCGGTGGCCATGAACTTGATGTTCTGGCCCTTGCGCAGGATCCCCGCGACCACCCGGATCAGGATCACCACGCCCAGATAAGGGTCGTACCAGCTGTCGACCAGCATCGCCTTCAACGGCGCGTCGCGGTCGCCCTTGGGCGGCGGGATGCGGGTGACGATCGCCTCCAGCACCTCGACGATGCCGATCCCCGATTTGGCCGAGGTCATCACCGCATCGTCGGCGGGCAGGCCGATGATGTCCTCGATTTCCTTCTTCACCTTGTCGGGCTCGGCCGCGGGCAGGTCGATCTTGTTGATCACCGGCACGATCTCATGGTCGTGCTCGATCGACTGGTAGACGTTGGCCAGCGTCTGCGCCTCGACCCCTTGGGCGGCGTCGACGACGAGCAAGGCGCCCTCGCACGCGGCCAGGCTGCGGCTCACCTCATAGGCGAAGTCGACATGGCCGGGCGTGTCCATCAGGCTCAGCTCATAGTCGAGCCCGTCCTTCGCGGTGTAGTTCAGGCGCACCGTCTGCGCCTTGATCGTGATCCCGCGCTCCTTCTCGATGTCCATATTGTCGAGCACCTGCTCGGACATCTCGCGCGCGGTCAGCCCCCCGGTCTGTTGGATCAGCCGGTCCGCCAGCGTCGATTTGCCATGGTCGATATGGGCAATGATGCTGAAGTTACGAATACGCTCAAGGGGTGTCGTCACGATATCTACCAATGGAATGGAACGCCGCGCGCGATAGCATCCCCCGCCGCGCTAGTCGAACCTGCCGTGCGCCCGGCCAACCCGCCGGTCAGATCACCGTCGCGAAATAGGCGATCGTCTTCGCCAGCCCCTCCCGCAACGACACGCTGGGTTCCCAGCCGAGCTGCTCGCGCGCACGATCGATATTCGGCCGGCGCTGGCGCGGATCGTCGGCGGGCAGCGGCATCTGCACCAGCCGCGCGCTCGATCCGGTCAGCTCGCGCACCGCATTGGCAAGCTCAATCATCGTGAACTCGCCGGGGTTGCCGAGATTGATTGGCCCGGTGACCGACGCATCGGAGTCCATCAGCTTGATCAGGCCAGAGACGAGATCGGAGACATAACAGAAGGACCGCGTCTGGCTGCCGTCGCCATAAAGCGTGATGTCCTGCCCGCGCAGTGCCTGGCAGATGAAGTTGGAGACGACGCGCCCATCGTTCGGATGCATCCGCGGACCATAGGTATTGAAGATCCGGGCGACCTTGATCTCGATCCGGTGCTGCCGATGGTAATCGAAGAACAAGGTCTCCGCGCAGCGCTTGCCCTCGTCGTAGCAGGAGCGGATTCCGATCGGGTTGACGTTGCCCCAATAATCCTCCTGCTGGGGATGGACGTGGGGATCGCCATAGACCTCCGAGGTCGATGCCTGGAGGATCGGGATGTGCAGCCGCTTGGCGAGCCCGAGCATGTTGACCGCACCCAGGAAGCTGGTCTTGGTCGTCTGCACCGGATCATTCTGGTAATGGATCGGCGATGCCGGGCAGGCGAGATTATAGACCTGGTCGACCTCCACATAGAGTGGGAAGGTGACGTCGTGGCGAACCAGCTCGAACCGTGGATTGTCGAGCAGATGGTAGACGTTGTGACGGCTGCCGGTGTAGAAGTTGTCGACGCAGACGACCTCGTCGCCGCGATCGAGCAATCTTTCGCATAGGTGCGAGCCGACGAAGCCGGCGCCCCCGGTCACCAGAATGCGCTTCCTGCTCCACGCCGACATACGTGCCGCCATTTGAACCCCGATTTAGCCAGGTAGGACGGCCGGTGACCGCCCGGGTGTGCGCCGCAGAGGCGTAAAGAAGCATCGCCCGACGCGCAATCCCGATACGGCAGAGGCGGTTAGAGGATCGGCGGGGTCGGCACGAGCGGCGCACCGGCGGCGCGCTTCGCGGCGATCTCCGAGGCGGTGCTCGCCAGTTTGGCGACGCGCTCGCGCCAGCCCGGATGGGTCGCATCAGCCAGGAAGCCATCGCCATGCGCGGCGCCATAGCGGGACCAGAAGCCAGCCCCGGCGGCCGGATCGTAGCCCGCACGGGCGACCAGGTAGATGCCGAGATAATCGGCCTCGCCCTCGGTCTCGCGAACCTGTTTGGCTTTCGGACCGATGCGGGAGAAAAGCCCCTTGCCGATGCCCGCGGCATCGAGCCGGGCGCGATGGTTGAGGAGGTTGTGGGCGACTTCATGGCCGATCACGACCGCCAGTTCGTCGTCCGAGCCGGTCGTCTCCAGCATTGCGGTCGTCACCACCACCGATTGCCCGTCCGACCACGCGTTGCGCTTGGACGCGGGTTGGAGCTCCACCCCGGACCGGCAGGCGGGCACCGGCTTGATGCGAACGATACGCGCAGGGCCACCCGCACGGGCCAGCGTCAGGGTAACGGCGCCTTTGTCGAATGCCTGTGCGAGCCTGGCCTCGACATCCGCCGTCACGGCGAAACTGGGACGGCGGCGATCCGGTTCAGGACGGTCGACGGTCGCGACCGGCGCGCCATCAATTGCCCGGATAGTGTCCCCGGCGGCAATCCCGGCGCGGTCGGCAGGGCTGCCGGGCACGACGGCCAGCACTGCGGGGCCATCCTCGAATCCGAACAAAGCGCGTGCCGTCGGCCTCAGGCTGGTGGCATATTGAAGCGCATCGTGGACCAGCAGCCCGCTCGCGGGCGCCTGCTCCCGACAGATCCCGACCCCGCCGACGAGCAAGCGAAAGGCGATCGTCGCGACGCGAAGATCCTGGGCGGCGAGGGCCTGCAGCATGGCCCGATCCTCCTCCGCGCCAGCCGCGTCCGCCGACCAGGCAGAACACAGCGCAGAGAGGAGGATGGTGGATCTGCCGACTCGACCGCCGCGCATGCGAAGTGGGCTCAGGCGGCGTCTTCCGCTTGTTGTATTTCGGGCGGCGTGCCGCGTCCGATGCCGTGATAATGGAGGCCGGCGCGGTTCGCCTCGGCCTCGCTATAGACGTTGCGCAGGTCGACCAGCACCGGGCTGGCGAGCAGCCCGGCGATC
>JAQGKS010000246.1 GCA_028289965.1 Sphingomonas bacterium | reverse complement strand
CACCGCGCCCGTCGGCGCCGCGCCGGCCGCCGCTACCCCGGTGGACGTCGAGGCGGTGTTGACCGCCAAGGCCGCCGCACTCGGCAAGCCGAGCAACTGGCGGACCTCGATCGTCGATCTGATGACCCTGCTCGGCCTCGATGCCAGCCGGGAGAACCGCACCGAACTCGCCCGGGAGCTTGGCTATACCGGCGACGTTTCGGACAGCGCGACGATGAACATCTGGCTGCACAAGCAGGTGATGAAGAAACTGGCGGAGAATGGCGGCAAGGTGCCGGCCTCGCTCCAGGACTGAGCTACCTTGGCGGGGAGCGGGCCGCGCGGCGCCCTCCCCGCTCCTTCTCACCGCACCGCGCCGCTCGCCCCTTGCGTCGCGGCATGTGGCCTTTTGCCGATCGGGCCGCTAGAGCCGGCCGCATCGGCAGGAAAAGGGCCTGGAATGGCACAAGCGTTGCGGGTTGGTCTGGCGGGACTGGGTACGGTTGGCGGCGGCGTCATCAAGCTTCTGGATGCGAATGCCGCGCTGATCGAGCGGCGCGCCGGTCGGCCGATCGAGATCGTCGCCGTCGCCGCGCGCGATCGGACGCGCGATCGCGGCTTCGATCTGTCCCGCTTCGAATGGGTTGACGATACCAGCGCGCTGGCCACCCGCGACGATATCGACGTGGTCGTGGAAATGATCGGTGGCGCCGATGGCCCCGCCCTCGTCCTCGCCCGCGCCACCCTCGCCCGCGGCAAGGCGTTCGTCACCGCCAACAAGGCGATGATCGCGCATCACGGCATCGAACTGGCGCAGGCCGCCGAGGATAGCGGCGCCGCGCTTAAATATGAGGCCGCGGTCGCCGGTGGCATTCCGGTGATCAAGGGCTTGCGCGAAGGCGCCGCCGCGAACGAGATCGCGCGCGTCTATGGCGTGCTCAACGGCACCTGCAACTATATCCTGACGACGATGGAGCAGGAAAAGCGCGACTTTTCCGAGGTGCTCGTCGAGGCGCAGGTGCTCGGCTATGCCGAGGCGGATCCAAGCTTCGACATTGACGGGATCGATACCGCGCACAAGCTGACGATCCTCGCCACGCTGGCATTCGGCACCCGGCTGGACTTTCCCGCCGTGGCCGTCGCCGGCATCCGCCACGTCATCGCCGCCGACATTGCCGAGGCGCATGCGCTCGGCTTCCGCATCCGCCTCGTCGGGCTCGCCGAGGCGAATTCGAAGGGCCTGTTCCAGCGCGTCCATCCCTGCCTCGTGCCGCTCGATCACCCGCTGGCGCATGTCGCCGGGTCGCTTAACGCGGTGGTGGCGGAGGGCAATTTTGTCGGCCGACTGTTCATGGAAGGCCGCGGCGCGGGCGAAGGGCCGACGGCCAGCGCGGTCGTCGCCGATCTGATCGACATTGCCCGCAACGAATACGGCCCGGCCTTCGCGATGCCCGTCGCCAGCCTGGCGCAGGCCGAAACGGCCGCAGCGGGCGAACGCCGCGGCCGTGCCTATCTGCGCTTCACCGTCGCCGATCGTCCCGGCGTGCTGGCGGAGATCGCCGCGGCGATGCGCGATGCCAATGTCTCGATCGAAAGCCTGATCCAGCGCGGCGCCGCCGCCGATGGCAGCGTCCTGCTGGTGATGGTCACCCACGAATCCCCAGAACGCTGCGTTGCCGATGCGCTCGATCGCTTGGCGGGCTCGCAGAGCATCGTCGGCACGCCGATGCTGATGCACATCCTCGACGTCTGATCCGCGCGCCCGCTCAGGGCGCGTCGATCCACGCCCAGGTGCGCGGGCCGACGATGCCGTCGGCGGCATCCCGCACCGGATCGCCCTTGATCCGCTGGAAGGCGCGCACCGCCGCCTCGGTGCCCGCCCCGAATATGCCGTCCGCGGCGGCGCCGATCCGCGCCTGCACGATCTTCACCGCTTCGCCGCGCGCGCCGCGCCGCAACGTCGGCCGCGCGGCGGCATCGGCAATGGGGATCGTCGCCCGCACCGCCCCTGCGCCCGCCTGGATCGCCTGCACGCTGCGGCGAAACGGCGCCATTTCGAACGTCGGGTCGACCTTGTATCCGGCCGGCAGGCGATATTCCTTGTGCCCGCAGCACATGGCCGCGGGCGCACCGATCCGGTCGAGGATCGCCGCCACCCCCCGCCGGTAGGCATCGAGTTGCACGTCGGGCCACGGCACCGCGGCCGTCCCCTGATGCTCCGCCTCGATCCCGATGAAGCTTGTGTTACCGGAACTGACGCCCTGCCACATGCCGCGTCCGGCGTGGTTGGCGAGGCCGGCGGCGATCACATAATAGGTCCCGTCGCGCCCCAGCCCGAGTTGTGCCAGCGGACCGGGCAGCCCGGCGCGACCCTCGGTGATCAGCGCCAGGCTTGGCATGTTGCCGGGGTGGCGGTTGGCGGTGTGGTGGCACATCACTCCCCTGATCGGGCCGACGTCGCGCCGTCCGCGCGTCGTCCATCCGGGCTGTTCCGCCACCTTCAGGCCGGCGGCGTGCAGCACCTCGGGCAGCCATGTCAGTGCATAGGGCATCGCCTGCTCCCTGGTCTCAGTGTGTGTCGAGGGGTTGCGTCCGCGCTCAGTGGCCAGCCGCCACCCCGCCCCGCGCCGGCGGCAGCGCGGCATCATCGACGATCTCCTCCTCCGCCATCGTCAGCGCGGCCATGCATCCCTCGCACTCCGCCTCGGCCGCGTCGCCAGCCGCATCGTTCGCGAAGCCGCTCGGCCCGAGCAGGTGGAACGGCTCAGCCGCCAACGGCGCGCGCCCCGCTGGGCCTGACGGTGCTGGTGGCGGCGACGGCTCGGCCATCGTCGCACCGACCAGCAGATCGGGCACGAGCCGCTCGAGAAAGCCGCCGACGAAGGCGACGATCGGCAGAATGTCCGACACGCCACCGTGCGGCAGCATCGTGGACCGGTCGATAGACAGTCCGCCGATCGACAGGCCGATCAGCCCCGATCGCAACAACGCCACCAGCAACACCGCGGCGATCGCGCCGATGACGATCCGCAGCAGCGCATCGACGCCATTGTCCCGCATCTGCAGATCGGTGCGGATGCTGCGGTTGCGGATCGCCAGCGCGATCGAGAAGAAGGCGCCGACCGCGCCGGTTCCGGCCGCCTGCCACAACCCCGCCGCCCGCACGGCGCCCTCGGCGAGCGCGCCGTCCTGCCCCGGGATCGCGACCAGCCAGGCGAGAACAACCCCGAACGCCGCGGCGGAGGCGACGAGCAGGTAGAGAAAGCGCGCCCAGCTCTTGCGCTCCTCGACCAGATCCTCGCGAACCGCGTTCAGGATGGTGCGTGCGGTGGCGATATCCTGCTCCATTGCCACCACCAGCGCATCCGCCACCCGCCGGTCATAACGGCTGGCCCTGGACGCGAGGCGCGGCTCCGCACTGGTTCGCCAACCATCGACCAGACCGTTGATCTCGCCCCGGATCGGCGCGAGCATGGAAAGGTCCGCCCGCTGCCGCTTTTCCAACATCATATCGTCGGCGAACCGGATCAGGACCCGATCATGGGTCCGGTATATCGCGTACCAAGGCGCGTTCTTGGCATAGACCGCCGTAATCGGCGTTCCGGTCTCGTCGGTGGCATGGACACATACGTCGCGAACACTTGTCGCTCCCATCGCGCAACTCCTCCTGTTCGTCGGAGTTCACTGCCTTTTCTTTCCCTACATTTCAAACATGATTTTGCCGCGCCCGCCGGATCGACCGACCGCCGCAACGGCACGCCAGCCCATCTCCGGGGCAGCTCTGCTCCGTTACGGGGGCAGACTCGTCGCGAAAGCCTCGTTGGCTTCTCGACATCGCAACAATGCGCTCCTAATCCAAAGGCCGGCTTCGGAAAGGGACGGCGGGGAAAATGGTCAAGGCAAGCTCGACGCTGGATCGCGTGCTGGTCCTCGAAATGGTTCGTGTTACCGAGGCAGCGGCGATCGCCGCTTCGAAGCTCGTCGGACGCGGCGACGAGAAGGCGGCCGACGCCGCTGCCGTGGAGGCGATGCGCGCGGCGCTCAACGAACTGCCGATGGACGGCACCGTCGTGATCGGCGAGGGCGAGCGGGACGAGGCGCCGATGCTCTACATCGGCGAGAAGGTCGGCTCCGCACAGGGCAGCGGCCCACGGATCGACATCGCGCTCGATCCCCTCGAAGGCACCACCATCACCGCGCAGGCCGGGCCCAACTCGCTCGCCGTGCTGGCGATCGCCGAGGAAGGCGGGCTGCTCAACGCGCCCGACGTCTATATGAACAAGCTCGCGGTCGGCCCCGGCTATCCCGAGGGCGTGATCGATCTGGCGAAGAGCCCGACCGAGAATGTTACCGCCGTGGCCGCGGCCAAGGGCGTCCAACCGAACGAGATCATCGTCTGCGTGCTCGATCGCCCGCGCCACGAAAAGCTGATCGCCGAGCTGCGCAGCATGGGCTGCGGCATCGTCCTCATTCCCGATGGCGACGTTGCCGGGGTGATCGCGGTGTCCAACCCCGAAACCACGATCGACATGTATATGGGCTCGGGCGGTGCGCCGGAAGGCGTGCTGGCGGCCGCGGCGCTGCGCTGCGTCGGCGGGCAGTTCCAGGGCCGCCTGCTGTTCCGCAACGATGACGAGCGGGCCCGCGCGCGCAAGTGGGGCATCGACGATCTCGACCGGATCTACAAGCTCGAGGAACTCGCCCGCGGCGACGTGATCTTCGCCGCAACCGGCGTGACCGACGGATCGCTGCTCAAGGGGGTGAAGCGCCGCAAGGATGGCTCGATGACCACCGCCAGCGTCGTCATGCGCGCCAGCTCCGGCACGATCCGCTGGGTTCAGGGCGAGCATCACCGCAGCCGTTAATCGCGTTCACCTGGGCCGCGTGATCGTCTAGCAGGGGGGATGGCAACCCGTCTCATCCATGGCATCGCGCGCTCCATCCTCGGCCAGCCGTGGCACTGGCGCGGTGCCGGCACCGACGGGCGCGACGAAGGCTTCGCGCCCGACGATCTGATCACCGGCCTGCTGCTGGCGCGCGGCTGCCCGCGCGACGCGCTGGACGCGCACCGGCTGCCGACGATCCGCGGCTTCATGCCCGATCCGTCGATCTTCCGCGACATGGACCGCGCCGCCGAACGGCTGGCGGACGCGGTCGTCGCGGGCGAGGCGGTCACCGTCTTCGGCGATTATGACGTGGATGGCGCAACCTCGGCGGCGTTGCTGATCCGCCTGCTGCGCGACCTCGGCGGGGCCCCGCAGGCCTATATCCCGGATCGCCTGATGGAGGGCTATGGCCCATCCGGCGAAGCGCTCGTCCGCATCGCCGAGGGTGGCGCCAGCCTGATCGTCACGGTCGATTGCGGCGCGCAGGCGTTCGAGGCGCTGGCTATGGCACGCGCGGCGGGCGTCGACGTGATCGTCGTCGATCACCATCAATGCGCGACCGAACTTCCCCTTGCCCACGCGCTCGTCAATCCCAACCGGCTGGACGAGGATGCAGCCGGCGCGGCCCACGGCCATCTCGCCGCGGTCGGCGTCGCTTTCCTCCTCGGCGCCGCGCTGCTCCGCCTGCTGCGGGCGCGCGGCTGGTTCGCTGGGCGCGCGGAACCCAAGCTGATCGAACTGCTCGATCTGGTCGCGCTCGGCACCGTCGCCGATGTGGCGCAGCTCCGCGGGCTCAACCGCGCCTTCGTCGCCCAGGGGCTGAAGGTGATGGCCGGCCGCCGCAACATCGGCCTGGCCGCGCTGATCGATGCCTCGCGGCTGGATCGCGCACCCACCTGCCACGACCTCGGTTTTGCCCTCGGGCCGCGGATCAACGCTGGCGGCCGGGTCGGCAAGTCCGATCTCGGCGTCCGACTGCTGACCACCCATGATCCCGACGAAGCCCACGCCATCGCCGCCGAACTCGATCGCCTGAACGAGGAACGGCGCGGGATCGAGGCGCTGGTCAGCGAAGGGGCCGAGGCCGCCGCCGCCGGCCAGGGCAATCGCGCGGTCACCGTCGTCGCCGGCGCCGGCTGGCACCCCGGCGTGATCGGGATCGTCGCGGGCCGCCTCAAGGAAAAGCTCGGCCGTCCGGTGATCGTCGTCGCGCTCGACGAACAGGGTATCGGCAAGGGATCGGGCCGCTCGATCGGGGGCGTCGATCTGGGCGCGGCGGTGCTCGCCGCCAAGGACATGGGGCTGCTCGTCGCCGGCGGCGGCCACGCGATGGCGGCGGGGCTGACGGTGGCCGCGGGCGGCGTCGATGCGCTCGCCGATTTCCTCGATGCCCGGCTGGGCGATGCGGTCGCCCGCGCCCGCGAGGATCGCGCGCTGCTGCTTGATGCCGTGGTGGCGCCGGGTGGGATCACCTGCCAGCTGGTCGAGGCGCTGGAGGCCGGCGGCCCCTATGGCGCCGGCTGGCCCGCTCCGCGGATCGCGGCGGGGCCGGTGCGGGTGATCAAGGCCGATATCGTCGGCAACGGCCATGTCCGCGCGATCGTCGCCGGCGTGGATGGCCGCTCGATCAAGACGATCGCCTTCCGCCAGGCGGATTCGCTGCTCGGCCAGGCCTTGCTCGGCGCCGGCAGCACGCGCCGCCTGTGGATCGCCGGACGCGCCCGGATCGACAGTTGGTCGAGCCGGCCGTCGGCCGAATTGCACCTGGATGATGCGGCATGGGCAGATTGACGCGCTACTTGCCTTGACCCCCGGCCCACCCTGCCCTATCCGGCCTGCCTTGCCGCGGCCCCATCGTCTAGCGGTCTAGGACGTCGCCCTTTCACGGCGAAAACACGGGTTCGATTCCCGTTGGGGTCACCAGGCGCAGAAATCAGCCGTTTTTTGGCTGGACCAGTTGGGGTTTGTGCCACCCCCGGGCGGGCCGCTGTGCCACCTTGGCGCCGCCCGGCGTCATTTTACGCCTGATCTGCGGCTATCCAGAGTCAGAATTGAGGTCGTCGCGAGACGCTCCGCCAGGCCCCCTGCGACCATGAGCGCGGGGGATCCGGCCGTGGCAAAGGCCCAGAATCTGCGCTTGAGTGGGTCGCCCGTTCGTCCATCGCCGGTCAGGAACAGCGGGGGGTTTCAGAGCTACGTGAGGAAGCAGAGAAGAGGCGCTCCCAGTGGTCTGACTTCTGCTGTTATTCTGCTGTTAAGAGCCGTCAGCGCCGTCGTGTTTGGTCCGCAGAGAGGCTGAGAATTCGACGTGGGGGCAAGCGGAACGAACAACTGGTTCGCACCGGAAAGCTGTACTGGATCCGCGTCAAGGCTCCCTCCGTGATTGATGTATTTAGCCAGGAAGCTCGCGGGCCGACCGTCGATTTCCTCGCCGAGCTGCGCTCGTTCACGCGGCGGGCCGGCGTGGGGATCGTCATCGATCTGTCTCAGGTGAACAAAGTCCATCCCTCGGGAGCGGTGCTTCTGCTCGCCGAGATGGACCGAGCGGCACTAGGTCAAAGCGGAAGTACGTTGCAGATTGCGAGGTGCCGCGATCCGATCGTGGACGCAGTCATGTGCCAGATCGGGATCTACGTCACTGACGAGGGACCGACGGTCGAGGCTGAACGCGAGGACGTGAAGCACTGGCGCTATGCAACCGGCGTAGCCTCTGAAGGAACGAAGGGCGGTACGATCTTGCATGGTTACGAGGGCCGCCTCGCGGAGGGGCTCACGAGTGACCTCTACGCCGGGATCGTGGAAGCGATGACGAACACCGTCCACCACGCCTATGCTGGTCCTCCTGGGCTCGAACTCCGCCGCTTTATCGGCAAACGCTGGTGGGCTTTGTCCCAGGAGCGAGATGGTGAGCTGACGATCGCAATCTGCGACCTTGGTATCGGAATCCCGAGGTCGCTGCCGCGTAGCGCAACGTTTCCTCAACCTTTGGTCCGTGCTGCATGGCAGGCGATGGGGCTGGATCGTTCGGATGCAAACGCGATCAAGGTAGCCCTCGAGCTTGGCCGTACAAGTACGGGGCAGAAAGGCCGCGGCCGCGGGCTATCGGAGATTATGGTGTTTATCCCTTTCGAGCAAGTAGGGCTGACGCGGCATACAACCGCTGGTAAGCGGGGTGAATGGGCGTCTTCACCTACATCCGTGAGATTTCACGCCTGTCTTGGCCGGGCGCTACCTCTCAAGCGAACGGGATCATCTCGTTCAGCAGCGCAGCCGCCGGACTTGCAACGTATTTCGCTCCGGCACCAACGCGCGCCGCATTGGCGTTGCTCCCTGTTCATTTTCCGATCCTCCCGACCGCAGGTGACAAGGTGAACGCCTTGATCGTCGGGTTGCTAGTTTTCGGGGCGGTGTATGCCTTCAGGCTTCTGGTGCTTGCGCCTTACTGGACGTGGTCATCCGCGCATACGAAGATCGAGGGTGAGGGGCAGGCGCAGCGCTTGCATGAAGAGCGAGAGAGCGCTGAGTCCGCACGACACGCAGAGGCAACGGAGCAAGCCGAGCGGCACCACTGCGACTCTATGGAAAGCGCGAAGCGCACGCGCAACCTTCACCGGGATACACAGCGAAGATTTACGGGGCGGGCGGGATGGATGCCACCGGACAACCAACAATAGCGCACCAGCACGTCTTGACTCACGCCCACCTGCCCGGTTTCCCCGAGACGTGCTATACGCCGCCCATGACCGATCCCAAGTCCGACGACCTCGACCGCCGATTCGACCGCCTTCTAGGCGCGATGGCTCACGGCCACCCGCCCGTCAGCGGACGAAAGAGTAAAGCAGCCGGTCCAGCATCAGGTGCGGAACGTCCCGCATGTTCCACCGATACTCGAACTCAGCGAGATACTTCGGGAGATGCTTCCCGCTGACGTGAATGTGCGTGCCGTTGATGCCGCGCTTTAGCTGCATCCAGAAGCCTTCGATCGTCTGAGTGTGCGTGCCGTCGCCGGTGACATACTGGCCTGCACCGTGGTTGACGCGCAAGTGCTTGTAGCCGCGCCTCCAAAGCTCCTGATAGCTCCGCGCCATGTCTGTGTGGATCTCGCTGCCGGGCTTCACCAGCGACATGATTGGTGGAAATACCGACGATTGGCGGTTGTTCGGCACGACTCGGGTCACGATGTCACCGCCGCGCTCGACCATCCCGAGGACGACTGTTTTGTTCTGAAGGTTCGGCCCTGACTTACCGCTGTTGGCGACGCCGCCGACCAGTGTCTCGTCAATCTCAACGACTCGGCCAGCCCCGCCGATCGGATCGTCGCCAT
This sequence comes from Sphingomonas bacterium, assembly GCA_028289965.1. Classification (GTDB taxonomy): domain Bacteria; phylum Pseudomonadota; class Alphaproteobacteria; order Sphingomonadales; family Sphingomonadaceae; genus JAQGLK01. Next base: position 1,065 of record JAQGKS010000246.1, on the reverse strand, counting down.
CCACCTGCCCCATATACTCGCGGATCATGTGGCACATGCGCCAAGCCGTTTTGTAGGTGACGCCTAGCTGGCGCTCGACCTCTTTCGCGGCCACGCCGTTCCGGCTGGCGCAGAACTGGAACATGACGAAAAACCAGTCGCGGAGCGGTGTGCGCGTCCGGTCGAACGGGGTGCCAGCGGTCGGATACACCTGATGGCCACAATACTCGCACGCATAAGAGCGACGGGCCTTCACGCGGTAGAAGTGAGCGTTCTTCCCGCACTTCTCGCAATCGTGCCGATCGCCCCACCGAACCCGCATCAGGTGATCAAGGCAGCTATCCTCGGTCGGGAAGCGGTCTTGGAACTGGCGGAGCGTGGGAGCCTTCGATTTCATGCGACTCAACTAGCAGTTGTGACTACTTGTCGCAAGGGGATAATCGCCGAGATTATTGAGGCAGCGAACCTTTCGCCAGAGGGTCGCGTTCTTATATCGAGCAACAGGGGCGTGTTTGTAGAGTTGGATGGAAAGCGCTATGCCCATGACCACTCCCACTCGATTCGAGGGACGCTCATTCACTGGACCGTTCGGATCTCGGATGATGGTGTATGACCCGGAGACTGCTGTGATCGACGTTGCTAGCGCCTACACCCGCTTCCCGGCGGGGCGCCATCGTACCGACGGCCCGTACTCAGGTGAGCGCTTCCGCGACGACCTTCTGATCCCGGCTATTGAGAAACACGGTCATGTGACAGTGAGGCTCGATGGCGCCATGGGGTATGGTTCGTCGTTCCTGGAAGAGGTCTTCGGTGGTCTGCTTCGGTCCCGCCGGTTCGGCGATGCGGACTTGCGTTCGTTGATCACGCTCGAAACCCGAGATCGCTCGTTGATTGACGAGATTGAAGAATATTTGTCTCCACTTCGTCATTGAGAGCCGGGCCGCGGTAGCTGCGGCCAATGACGTGACCCCCGCCTTTCATCCAGCGGTAACCAGAGACCGACCGGTGTTGTCGCGCAGGAGCGCAGGTGAGGCAACGGGCGGGGTTAACCCCGCCCATTGCTGTTCGAGTTCGGCGGCGAACGCC
>JAQGKS010000245.1 GCA_028289965.1 Sphingomonas bacterium | reverse complement strand
CGAGCACGATGATTGGCTCGGGGATCGGCCGCTCCAATATCTCCGGACGGGCCCGCCACAGCGCGTGCGCGCGCAGCCTTTCGCGCAGGATCTTGACCAATTGCCCATGCGCCAGCGTGCGCCCGATCGGGTTCAGATCGGCCTCGGCGGCGAGCGATCCGGTCAGCACCTCGAGCGCCCCGCGCCAATGGTCGGGACCGAAATCCTCCTTGCGCTCCGCCCGCACCGCGCGCTCGATCAAGGCGGCCGGGTCGAGCGTCGGCTCGGGCAGGATGCCCCTGCGCCAGAGGCAAGTCAGCCCAGCGGAGGTTACCCGGGCGACTCCGGTCGCCGCTGGCGGCCCGGCCGGTGCTCGGACGGTTCCGGGCGACGGCGGATCGCGATCGACGTCGTCGCCTGGCAATGCGCATGCGGACGGGTCGCCCGCGCCCGCCGCAGCGAGCGGGGTCATCGCCCGCCGAATCCAACGGGGCGCCGCATCGCCGGTCAGTGGCTCCCGCCGATCGGCGCGTCGCCACCCTTGTCGGGCGCGGCATCGCCATGGTCGATCTGGACCTTGCCGCCGCCGCCCTGCGGATCGGAGTCATAATCTTCCGGGCCGCCACCGCCGCCGGCGGATGCCCCACTGCCGACCACCCCGCCGCTGCCACTATCGGGCGCGCGCTGGCCGCGGTTGCTGGCCGCGGTCGTGCCCCCCGTCGTCGGTGCAGGGCCGGTATCGGCGGTACGGGCAGGCTCCTGCTCGCCGGTATAGCCCGATAGCTGCTCGGGCTTGCCCGATCGATCGCGATTCATCGTCCTGCCTCCTGATTGCGCCCGCCCCTGAACGCGCGGACCGGCGCGCGGGTTGCCGCGGCGGAGGGGCATCAAGGATGGCGCTATCGGAGCGATGGCATCCGGTGCGAGCGGCGACGGCGCCGGCCGGGCTCAATCGAGGTGGAGCGGCCCGATCACGCCTTTTCGAGCGTGCACTGCAACGGATGCTGATTCTGCCGGGCGAAATCGGTCACCTGCGTGACCTTGGTCTCGGCGACCTCGTAGCTGAATACGCCGCATACCCCGACGCCCTTCTGGTGGACGTGGAGCATCACCCGGGTCGCATCCTCGATGCTCATCCGGAAGAAGCGTTGCAGGCAGAGGACGACGAACTCCATCGGGGTATAGTCGTCGTTCAGCATCAGCACCTTGTACGGCTGCGGCTTTTTGGTGCGCGTGCGGGTGCGGGTGGCAACCCCCAGGCCGGTGCCGTCCTCCCCGTCCTTGCGGTCTGCCATGGCATGAATCAGGGTATCAAACGCGGCGCGCTGCATTCGTCTGTGTCTCCGGGAATGCACAGAATATGGCATCGGCACGCGGCAGGGCAAGGGCCGAGGGCCGTTTGCGATCGGCGCCGGATGCGAAAAAGCGGCCGTCCGTCAGGACAGCCGCTTCTCGAGCAAACGCAAAGCTACGCTACGATCGTCAAGCAGGCGGCACGGCCGCCCGCTTCACTTAGAACGCCGACTTCATCTTTTCGGCGGCAACCGCATAGCGGGTCGACAGCGGCTGGGCGATTTCGCCCATCAGCTTGAGCATCGACTCGCTGACCTTGGACGCCTCGGCGACCATGGTGTCGAACGAGCTCTTGGCGAACTCGCTCTGCAGCTGGAACAGCTCGGTCGGCGACTTGACGGCGGCGAAGCTCTTGAGCGCGCCGGTGGCGGACTCGAAGTTCTTCTTGCTGTACTCGGCGACTTCCTGGGTCATCGACTCGGCGCCCTTGGCGGCGACGCGGCCCGAAGCGACCAGCGCCTCGACATTGCCCTTGGTCAGCTCGGCCATCTCTTCCGCGATCTTGGTCGACTTCTCGACCGCGGTCTTCGCGCGCTCGTTGACGTCGCCGAACATCGACTGGAAGCGCTCGGCGCCGGGGAAGGTGATCATCTCGGGAGCAGTAGCCATTTCAAAGAGTCCTTTCAGGAACGGCGCACCTGACGAAACAGGGGCCGGAGACGGAGTGGAAGGGGACGCAAACTGGTTGGTCTCCGCTGTGGCAACCACCGCAGCGGGGGTGACGTCTGCCGGAGCAGGCGCCGGGTCCGCGTCGACGGCATCCGTCTCCGCGGGCTTCGCTGCCGCGACGGGCGCGGCCTCAAACTCATCAGCCGGGGCAGCTTCGAAAAAAGCCGCCGGTGTTTCGGCATCGGCGCCGGCATCCGCGGCTGGGGCATCCGCGGCTGACGGGAACGTCGCCGTACCCGTCGTGAATGCCACGGCGCTGGTCGCTGGCGCGTCGATCGCTGCAGGCAGGGTCACGGGCTTCCGCACCGCTTCCGCCACGGCCTCGCCACCGTCCGCAAAGGGAACCTGTGGGGTCTTCTTGCCGCGCTTCATCACCATCGCCGCCTCCAAATGCTGCAATGCACAATTAGCGCGTTGCCGGGCGCAGATCAAGACCTGTTGTGCAGCGCAACAAAGGAAATCGGAAAGGTTCGTCCAGTCCGGCGCAGAAAACATGCGGTTGAACGCAAGTAACGGCACGAGACCTCAAGGCATGGGCGCGATCCGCCCCCCAGGCGGTGCACCATAGATCGAGTCGCGCTTAGTCAGGCGCGGCAGGCAAGCGCCACTTCATCTCCTGCCACCCGATTCAGCGACAGCCAGCGCCGCCGGCCAACTGCACCTGCATCAGCGCAGGCGAACGTAGCGCCCGGGCGCCTCCTCGATCGCCGGCAAATCGCCAGCGCCGGGGATCCGGGCACCCTCGGCCGGCACGCGCTTGTCCGACTGCGCGCCAATCCAGTTGACCCAGTCCGGCCACCAGCTGCCCTTGATCTCGGTCGCCCCGGCAACGAACGCCTCGAGCGAATCCGCGCCCTCCTCGTTGATCCAATATTGATATTTGTTGGCCGACGGCGGGTTGACCACGCCGGCGATATGCCCCGATCCGGCGAGCACGAAGCGCAGCGGCCCGGCGAAATGGTGGGTGATCTTCCACACGCTTTCGGCGGGCGCGATATGATCCTCGCGCCCGGCCTGGATGTAGCTCGGCGTCTTGACGCTGGTCAGGTCGATCGGCGTGCCATCGACGCTGATCGCGCCGGGCTGCACCAGCTTGTTGTCGCGGTACATGTCCTGCAGGTAGGAATGGTGCCACTTGGCCGGCAGATTGGTGATGTCGCCATTCCAGTGGAGCAGGTCGAACTCCGGATATTCGTGGCCCAACAGGTAGTTGTTGACCACATAGTTCCAGATCAGGTCGCGCCCGCGCAGCAGGTTGAACGTCGCCGCCATATAGCGTCCGTCGAGGAAGCCCTTGTCCTTCGACAGCGCGCCGAGCAGCTTGAGTTGCTCGTCATCGACGAACAGGTTGAGATCGCCCGCGCTCGAAAAATCGACCTGCGCGGTGAAGAAGGTCGCGCTCGCCACCTTGGCCGCCTCGCCGCGCGCGGTCAGCAGCGCGAGCGTCGCCGCCAGCGTCGTGCCGGCGACGCAATAGCCGACCGTATGGACCGCCTCGACGCCGAGCAGGTCGCGCACCGTGTCGATCGCGTCGATCTGTCCGCGCACGACATAATCGTCGAAGGTGACGTCGCCCATCGTCTCGTCCGCCGACTTCCACGATACGATGAACACCGTCAGCCCCTGCTCCACCGCCCAGCGGATGAAGCTTTTCTCCGGGTTGAGGTCGAGGATGTAGAAGCGGTTGATCCACGGCGGGAAGATGATCAGCGGCGTCGCGTTAACCGTCTCGGTCGTCGGCGCATATTGGATCAACTGGTAGAGCGGCGTCTCGCGGATCACCTTGCCCGGCGTCATCGCGATGTTGCGGCCGACCTCGAACTTGCCCGATGCGGTGTGGGTCAGCTGCCCCTTGCCCATGTCGGCAAGCAGATGCTCCAGCCCCTTGACCAGATTCTCGCCCTTGGTCTCGACGATCTTCTGGATCACCTCCGGATTGGTCAGCGCGAAATTGGACGGGCTCAGCGCGTCGACCATCGCCTGCGTCGCGAAGCGCAGTTTCTCCTTCTGCTTGGGCTCGACCCCCTCGATCGCATTGACGCCCTTCAACATGTGATCGGCGACCATCAGGTAGCTTTGCCGGATCAGGTCGAACAACGGGTTGTCGCGCCACTGCGGCGCGGCGAAGCGGCGGTCCTTGTTGATCGCGGGTGAGGCCGGCGGCGCGGTCGCGGGATCGAGGAAGCGCGACCATAGCGCCATGCTGTCCGCCACGAAGTCGCTCTGCGCCTGGGCGATCCGCATGCTGCTGCCCAGCCACGTCTCCGGCGAGCCGGTTGCGCCCGGCGCGATGCGGCCCTGCGCCTGGGTCATCTGCGCCACGCCATGCTCCAGCATCATCTGCTGGGCGCGCCCGATCACCCCGGTCCAGTGCTGCATGTCCTCCAGCGTCCGCGGCTCCACGGTCTGCGCGGCGTCGGGCTTTTCCCGGTCCGTGTCGGAGCCCTTGGCGTCCTGGCTGTCGCTCATCGGTGCCGTTCCTCTTTCCTGGCGCGGATCGCGCCTGTCGTATCCGACGATTACGCCCTATAACCGGCCCAGCGGCGACACGGGCAATGCGCCGCTGGAAGTGTAGCAGTTGCCCCAAAGGAAGGTCATGTCAGAAGATTTCTACCGCATCCGCCGCCTGCCGCCATATGTCATCGCCGAAGTGAATGCGATGCGGGCAGCGGCGCGAGCGCGCGGGGATGACATTATCGACCTCGGCATGGGCAACCCCGATCTGCCGCCGCCGGCGCACGTGATCGACAAATTGTGCGAAGTCGCGCGCAAGCCCGATGCCCACGGCTATTCGGCGTCGAAGGGCATTCCCGGCCTGCGCCGCGCCCAGGCCAATTATTACAAGCGGCGCTTTGGCGTCGATGTCGATGCCGATTCGGAAGTCGTCGTCACGCTCGGTTCGAAGGAAGGGCTCGCCAACCTGGCGCAGGCGATCACCGCGCCCGGCGACGTCATCCTCGCGCCGAATCCGAGCTATCCGATCCACACCTTCGGCTTCATCATCGCCGGGGCGACGATCCGATCGGTGCCGACCACGCCCGACGAGGCCTATTTCGAGGCGCTCGACCGCGCGGTGCGCTTCACCGTGCCCAAGCCGTCGGTGCTGGTGATGGGCTATCCGTCCAACCCGACCGCGGAGACGGTCGACCTCGCTTTCTACGAACGCGTCGTCGCCTTCGCCAAGGAACATAAGATCTGGGTGCTGTCCGACCTGGCTTATTCGGAAATCTATTTCGATGACGTGCCGACGCCGTCGATCCTTCAGGTGCCCGGCGCCAAGGATGTCGCGGTCGAGTTCACGTCGGTGTCGAAGACCTATTCGATGGCCGGCTGGCGGATCGGCTTTGCGGTCGGCAATCCGACGCTGATCGCGGCGCTGACGCGGGTCAAATCCTATCTCGATTACGGCGCCTTCACGCCGATCCAGGCGGCGGCGGTGGCGGCGATCAACGGCCCGCAGGACATCGTCGAGCAGAACCGCCAGCTCTACAAGCGCCGGCGCGACTGCCTCGTCGAAAGCTTCGGCCGCGCCGGGTGGGAGATTCCCTCGCCCCCTGCCAGCATGTTCGCCTGGGCGCCGCTGCCCCCTGCCCTCGCGCATCTCGGCAGCCTCGAATTCTCCAAGCAGCTATTGACCCACGCCAACGTCGCGGTCGCACCGGGCGTCGGTTACGGGGAGGAGGGCGAGGGCTTCGTCCGCATTGCGATGGTCGAAAACGAACAACGCCTCCGCCAGGCGGCGCGCAACGTGAAGCGCTATTTGACGAGCATGGGCGTCAACGCCGGGGCGAAGAAGGCCAGCTGAGCGGATCGGCCGGCGCGGTGCCGGGGCCGCCAGCCCCGTCGCCGCGCCGGTGCGCTTGCCTCGACGTGCGGCAGCACGCTTGACGCGGGGCGCGCCGCTCATCACCTCATCGCTGCATGCTCCCCACCCCCGCCCTCGCCGATCTGGCGCACATCATCCAGCTGGCCGTCGCGCCGGTGTTCCTCCTCACCGGCGTCAGCGGCTTCCTCAACGTGCTCGCCAATCGGCTCGGCCGCGTCGTCGATCGTGCGCGCAAGCTGGAGGCGGAGTTCACCGACGTCGATCATCCGCACCATCAGCGCCAGGTCGCCGAGCTTCGCGGCCTCGATCGCCGGATCATGCTCGCCAACTGGGCAATCCTGCTGTGCACCTCGTCGGCGGTGCTGATCTGTCTGGTCGTTGCCGGCCTGTTCGTCGCCAGCCTCGCCGATCTCGGCTTCGCGCGGACGATGGCGGTCGGCTTCGTGCTGGCGATGCTGCTGCTGATCTCGGGGCTCGGCTTCTTCGTGGCCGAGGTGCGGATATCGCTGGGTAGCATCCGCATCCGCGACGAGCTGCTGGAGCGCGAACCGCGCCGCTGGGGCCGGCGATGATCGCCCCCCGCACCGAACTGCGCTTGCTCCAGCTGGCGGTGGCGATCGCCTGCCTCGTGCCGCTCCTCACCGGTGGCGAGAGCATCGTCCGCGGGGTCGCGATGCTGCGCGGCGCGCCCGTCCCGGCACCGCCCGATCTCGACAGCCATTTCCGCTATCTGTCCGGCATCTTCTTCGCGCTCGGCATCGCCTTTGCCACCTGCGTGCCCGGCATCGCGCGCAAGTCGGGCCGCTTCCGCCTGCTCGGCGCGATGGTCGTCGCCGGCGGGCTGGCGCGGGCGCTGTCCTGGGCCGACGTCGGCATGCCCACGCCCGGCCACCGCTTCGGGCTGGTCATGGAACTCGGCGTCGTGCCCTTGTTGATGCTGTGGCAATGGCGCGTCGCCCGCCGCCGGGGCCGCTGAACCTTTCACGCGCCGCAGCACGCCATCGGCTGAAATCGGCCCGAACGTGAAAAGGCCGCCGAAGCGTTTCCGCTTCGACGGCCTTGACATGGTCAGCGGCCGGAAGTGCCGGCCCGGGAGACCTGGCGTCGCCGAACTAACGTCGCGAACGACGTTGGATCAGGCGCGCGCCCCCCGAACGGACTGAACCGACCTCTGTGCTGAACCATGAGACATCGGATCACCTCCTTTCGCTAAATTGACGACAAGCGGAAGATGAGTCATCCGCACGCCGACGACAAGCCTCCTCCGCAAAAAAAATTTTGCACTGCGGTCGTTTACGATCAGCCGCGGCAATCCTCGACGACGCGGACGAATTCCGGCCAGGCCGGGATCGCCAGCCGCGGCATGCCGGTTACTGCGACGAGGAAGCGGCCACGGCTGAACGCCATCTTGTCGAGGAATCCGTCGCGCGCCGGGATCGCCGCTGCCACCGCCATCCGGCTGGACAGCGATTGTGCGGCAAAGCTCTGCCGCCCGGCGGAAGTGGTGATGTCGATCAGCGGCGCCGCAGCGGAGGAGGCGCCCTCGCGCGCCAGCGTCACGCTGCGCTGCGCCAGATCGCAGCGCACACTGAACAATGGCGCGCCCGCCGCCCCGAAACGCGCGATCGTGGCGCCGGGCTCGGCCGCATAGGCCCAGCCGCCCGGCGTAACCGGAATATCGCGCCAGTCGCTGCTGATCGGCGCGGTGGGCGGCGGTGGCGGCGGCGCG
>JAQGKS010000212.1 GCA_028289965.1 Sphingomonas bacterium | reverse complement strand
GTGACCGATTCGTCGAGCAGGCGCTTGAGCAGATTCGACGTTTCCGACACCACGTCGGGAAGCTGGAGCACCTGCGGGCGCAACGTCTGCTGGCGCGAGAAAGCGAGCAGTTGGCGGGTCAGGCCGGCGGCCCGGTTCGAATTATGCTTGATCTGCTGGACGTCGTCATAGTCGCTGTCGCCGGGGGTGTGGCGCATCATCATCAGGTCGCAATGGCCGATGATCGCGGTCAGGATGTTGTTGAAATCGTGCGCGACGCCGCCGGCGAGCTGGCCGACGGCCTGCATCTTCGTCGCCTGCGCCACCTGCCGCTTGAGCTTGGTCTCCTCGCTCGAATCCTTCAGGCTGTGCAGCACGGCGGCCTCCCCCAGCCCCTTGGCGCCGGCGATGGTGAGCGCCACCGGCTCCTCCGGGCGGTGGATCAGGCGCACCGCGAGGTCGCCCGAATGGCGTTGCCCGGCGGCGAAGCGGCGGACGGCGTCAGACACCGCGGCCTTGTCTTCCTTGACCACCAGGTCGCCCGGATAGAGCACCGACTCGCCCGGCGGCAGCCCGGCGGCGCGCTCGAACGCCTCGTTCATGAACAGGAAGCGCCCGTCCCGCTCGGCCAGCGCCAGCCCGAGCGGCAGCATCGCCAGCAGCGCATGGACATGGACGGTGGCGGTGTTGCGCGCGCCCGGCCGCGCCGCGGTCACCCCCTCATCGTCGAGCAGGAGGAAGATCGTCGCGCCCGATGCGCCATCATCCTCCAGCGGGATTTGCACCAGCCGGAGCGGTTCGGCATCCTCGCCTTCCAGCGCCAGGCGGATCAGGTCGTCCGCCCCGCTCGCCAACAATTCGACAAACTCGCGCCCCGCGGCCGGCGCGTCGGCGCGGCCGACCGCCCGTTGCAGCAGCACGCCGTTGGCCGCGATCACCCGGCCCTGCGAATCGACCAGCGCCGCCATCACCCCGGCGCTGCCGAGCCGCCGACCGCCATCGCCCTCGATCAGCGTCTTCGCCGCCGCCGCCAGATCGAAGATCGTCGCGCGACGAAAGTGCCAGACGAGATGGTCTTCCGAATGGCCGGCGCGGATCAGATCGGCATCAAACGCGCCGCGCGGCCCCTTCAACCCATGCGCCGAGGCGGAGCCATCGCGCCACGCCGCGCGGCCGGCGGCCAGCAATTGTTCGGCCGACTGCGGGGAAAGCGGCAGCTCCGGCGGCGTCGGCCAGCCGGGAAACCATTCGCCATAGGCGCTGCCGGCGCAGACCAGCCTGCCGGCGCGATCGGTGATCGCCACCGCCTGCCCGTTGGCGTCGATCGCCGCTTTCAGTAGGGGAATGTCGTCGGAGAGGGTGCCCGATACCGTCGTGCCGCGCTGCTGGAAGAATAACAGGATCAGCGCGGCACAGCCGACGAACACCGCGAGGAAACAGGCGGCGAAGAGCAGGCTGTCGAGCGCCCACAGCAGCAGCAGCGCAGAGGCCAGCCCGGCGCCGAGCACCGCGAATAGCAACAGCCGATCGCCGCCCGAGGGTTCGGACGGCAGAAGCAGGCGGGACGGAACGGAAGAGGCCATGGCAGGTCTCATCGGCTCCGCCCCTTGCCCCCGTCAAGCCGCGCCGCGCCCCGGCGCCGCAGGACGGGGCGCGCGCGGGTCTACCAGATCCGGACGCGCGCCTCGGGCGCCAGGTAGAGCTTGTTCGCAGGCTGCGGCTGATAGGCGCCATACCAAGGCTCGAGGTTGCGCACGACGGAGGCGCGCTGCTCGGATGGCGAATGTGGATCGGTCAGCAGGCGCTGGCGCAGATTTGCCTCGCGGTAGCTGCGCCGCCACACTTGCGCCCAGCCGAGATAGAAACGCTGGTCGCCGCTGAACCCGTCGATCATCGGCGCGGGCGCGCCGTTCAGCGACAGCTTGTAGGCGTCATAAGCCACCGTCAGCCCGGCCAAGTCGGCGATATTCTCGCCCAACGTCAGCGCGCCCTGCACATGCTGCCCGGGCAGCGGCTCATAGGCGTCATATTGCTTGACCAGCTGATCGGTCAGCGCGGTGAAGCGGGTCACGTCGGCCGGGGTCCACCAGTCGGCGAGCCGCCCGGTCTGGTCATATTTGCGGCCCTGATCGTCGAAATGATGGCTGATCTCATGGCCGATCACCGCACCGATGCCGCCATAGTTCACCGCCGGATCCGCATGGGGATCGAAGAAGGGCGGCTGCAGGATCGCGGCCGGGAACACGATCTCGTTCCACACCGGATTGGCATAGGCGTTGACGTCCATCGGCGTCATGAACCACTCATCGCGGTCGGCCGGCTTGCCGAGCTTGGCGAGGCCCCGCGCCCATTCGAAAGCCGTCGCGCGCTTGAGGTTGCCGAACATGTCGCCGCGCTCGATCGTCAGCGCCGAATAATCGCGCCACCGCGTGGGATAGCCGATCTGGGGGCGGAAGGCGGCCAGCTTTGCCCGCGCCTTCGCCCTGGTCTCCGGCGCCATCCATGCCAGGTTGGCGAGGCGATTATCCATCGAGGCAATGACGTTGCGGACGAGCTTGTCCGCCTCCGCCTTCGCTTCGGGCGGGAAATGGCGCGCGACATATTGCTCGCCGACCGCCTCGCCCATGTTCTGCTTGACGAAATCCACGCCACGCTTCCACCGCACGCGGTTTTGCGGCGTGCCGTCCAGCGTGGTGCCGTGGAAGGCGAAGTGCGCGTCGACCGCGGCGTTGTTGAGATAGGGCGCCGCCTCATCGAGGGTCTGCGCCCACAGATAGTCCTTGAGCACGCCGAGCGGCGTCGCGGCGAGGATCTTGGCGGTGCCGGCGATCGCGCTCGGCTGGGAGACGAGGAAGCCCTTCTCCCCGTTGACGCCCGCAGCGCCGAGGAAGGCGGCCCAGTCGAAGCCCGGAGCCTTCTTCTCGAAATCGGCACGCAGCCACGGATTATAGGTCTTGTCGCTGTCGCGATTCTCGATCCGCGTCCAATGCACCCCCGCCAGCCGCGTCTCGAGATCGATCACGGCCTTGGCCCGGGCAGCGCCGTTGGGCTCGCCCGCCATCGCGAACAGCTTGGTCAGATAGGCGGCATAAGCGGCCTTCGCCTCGGCCAGCTTGGCATCGGTCTTGAGGTAATAATCGCGGTCGGGCAGCCCGAGCCCGGACTGCGCGACCTGGACGATCGGCCGATCCGGATTCTTGTCGTCGATCGTGACATAGGCGTTGATCGGCCCAACCACGCCGTTGCGCAGCGACTCACCAAGTTTACGGGCATAGGCCGCGCGATCGGCGATCGCCTTGATCGCGGCGAGTTCGCGCCTGACCGGATCGAGCCCCTTCGCCTCGGCGGCGGCATCGTCCATGAAGCTGGCATACATCGCGCCGATCTTGTTGCCCGGCTGCTTGGCGGCCTCTTCGAGGATCGTGTGGGTCCGCTCGAACGACAGGTCGTCCAGCGCGGTGAACTCGCCATAATTCGCGCGATCGGCCGGGATCACGGTCTTCTTGCCCCATTCGCCATTGGCGAACTGGTAGAAATTGTCGCCTGGTGCGGTGGCGCGATCCATGCCGGCGACATCGAAACCGAATGTGCCGATCGCCGGCTTGTCGCGTCCCAGCGCATCGGCGGGCGCTGCGGCTGGGCCGACCGCCGCCTTGGAGAGGGCCGCGCGCTCACCCGCCGGACCGGTGGCGCAGGCGCCAAGCACGGTCGACGCGCAGAGCAGGATCGCAAGGGTACGCATGAAGAAACCTCGGTGTATGAGGGCTTTAAGACGGTGAGATAGCAGCGGCGTGTAAGCGATCAACCCCGGCGCGCGCGGACCACCGAGCGGTGCGCCCATTTGCGGGCGATCCACAGCCGCCACCAGATCGCGGCCAGACAATAACCGATGATCGCCCCGACTACCGCGATCGCGACCAGCCCGACCGCGGTCGCCGGCGCGGCATCGGCGAGGAGCCAGCGCAGCCACCCGCCCGCCTCGGACTGGATGTGCGTCGCGATCGGCTGGCCCGGCGTCTTGGCGTCGAGCCGCAGCATCCAGCGCCCGATCCAATAGGCTGCCACCCAGATCGGCGGCGTCGTGATCGGGTTGGTGAGGAAAGTGGTGACCGCCGCGACCGGCACATTGGCCCGCGCCGGCAGCGCCAGCACGGCCGCGAAGATGGTCTGGGCGACGGGAATGAGGATGCCGACGAGCACCCCGAGCGCGACGCCGCGGGGGACCGAGCGGCGATGGAAGCGCCACAGCTCGGGCCGCAGGATGCGGTGTGCGATCGGGCGCAGGAAACGGTTGCGCTCGAACGTGTCGTGATTGGGCATGTTGCGCTGGACCCAGCCGCGCAGCCGATCGAACATAACGGCTTCAGCCCCTGTCCCGCATGATCCGGCCCTGCTCGCGCTTCCAGTCGCGTGCCTTGGCCGTCTCGCGCTTGTCGTGCAGCTTCTTGCCCTTGGCGAGCGCGAGTTCAACCTTCGCCCGCCCGCGGCCGTTGAAATAGATCGACAGCGGGATCAGCGTCATTCCCTCGCGCCCGACCGCCTCGCGCATCTTGGTGATCTGGCGCTCCTTGAGCAGCAGCTTGCGCGGGCGCTTCGGCTCATGGTTGAAGCGGTTGCCGTGGCTGAATTCGGGGATGTTGGCGTTGACCAGCCATACCTCGCCATCCTTCACCTCGGCATAGCTTTCGGCGATCGATCCCTCGCCGAAGCGCAGCGATTTGACCTCGGTGCCGGTCAGCGCGATGCCGGCTTCGAAAAATTCCTCGAGGAAATATTCATAGCGCGCCCGCCGGTTCTCGGCGACCGACTTGACCTTATCGAACTCGACCGTGCGGGGGGGCGCCATCGACTAGATCAAGCCGGCGTGGGCAAGCGCCGCATCCACCGCGGCCCGGCTGGCGGCGGAGGGCGGCGTCATCGGCAGCCGCAGATCGGTCGGAAACGCCGGATCGAGCCGGCTGAGCGCATATTTCACCGGCCCGGGCGAGGCATCGCTGAACAGCGCGGCGTGGAGCGGATAGAGCCGATCCTGAATCGTCCGGGCGGTTTCCCAATCCCCACCCAGGCACGCGGCCTGGAACTCGGCGCACAAGCCGGGTGCGACGTTGGCGCTGACCGAAATGCAGCCCCGCCCGCCCATCGCCATGAAGCCCAGCGTCATGTCGTCATTGCCCGACAGCTGGCAGAAATCGGTCCCGCAGGCGAGGCGCTGCGCCGTCACCCGCTCGACCCGGCCGCTCGCATCCTTGATGCCGACGATCCCCGGCAGCTTGGCGAGCAGGCCGAGCGTATCGACCGTGATGTCCGTCACCGTTCGCGTGGGCACGTTGTAGACCAGGATCGGCAGGTCGCAATGTTCGGTCAGATAGGTGAAGTGGGCGACGATGCCGTCCTGGTTCGGCCGGTTATAATAAGGCAGCACGACCAAGGCGGCGGTCGCCCCGGCGGCCTTGGCGCGCTCCATATGGCTGAGCGCGACGCGGGTATCGTTCGATCCGCACCCCGCGATCACCGGCACTCGCCCGCCCGCCTGTTCGACGCACACGGCGACGACATGATCGTGCTCGGCAATCGACATCGTTGCCGATTCGCCGGTGGTGCCGCACGGCACCAGCGCCGCGCTTCCGCCCTCGATCTGCCGGTCGACGAGCCGGCGGAAAGCGGCTTCGTCGATCGATCCGTCGCGAAACGGGGTCACAAGCGCCGGAATGGACCCGCTGAACATGCTGCACTCCCTTCTCCTCGGCGTCATCCCACGCCATAACAGCAGGATGGGACACCGGGATAATTCAGCGCCTGATAGGGACGGCGGCTACGCGATGTCCAGCATGGTCACGCGACTGCTGGCCGGCGGACTATTGTTAGCGTCGGTCGCGGCCGCCGCGGCGGCGCTCGGCAACGAGCAACGCGACTGGTATCGCACGCGGCTCGGCGTATCCGGGGCACAGCCGACCTCCGCCATGCCGCAGACCGATCCGACCGCGGAAGCGGTGCTGCGCTGGAACCGGCTGCGCCAGAGCGACAGCTATGCCTTCGCCGATTATGCCGGGTTCCTGCTCGCTTATCCGGGCTGGCCGGGCGAAATGGCGATGCGCAAGGTCGCCGAGCGGCGGATCGACCCGAACAACCTCTCGCCGCGCGACATCGTCGCCTTCTTCGATCGCTTTCCGCCGCTGTCGGCTTCGGCCCACCTGTACTTCGCGGAGGCGCTGTCCGCCATCGGCCGGCCCGATGCCGCGCAGGCGGCACGGGCGGCGTGGCTGAGCGGCGCGCTGACGCCGCTGGAGGAAGGGCGGCTGCTCGGGCGCTACACCTTCGCGCAGGAGGATCAGGACCAGCGGATGGAGCGGCTGCTGTGGAACCGCGCCACCGGCTCCGCCGCCCGCCAGATCGGGCTCACCTCCCCCGCCCGCCGGCCGATGTACGAGGCCCGGCTGGCGATGCAGCAGCGTAGCGCCGACGCCGCCGACCGGGCTTATTCCCTCGGTGCGGGTGCGGCGCGCGACGCCGGCTTCATCGCCGACCGCGCCCGCTGGCTGCGCGATAGCGCGCAACTCGCCGCGGCGCGCGGCTACCTCGCCAACCCGCGCACGCTCGATCGGCCACCGTTCGATCCGCGCGCGTGGATGGACCTGCTGTATGACAATGCGCGCGGCGCGGCGGCGGACAAGCAGTGGAGCACCGCCTGGGGCATCGCGAGCCAGATCGACGATGCCTATCCCGCCGGCACCAATGTGCGCGCCACCTCGCTGGCCGAGCGGGACGTCTACACCAACCTCGTCTGGCTGGCCGGCACCACCGCGCTCCAGCAGCTGGGCCGCCCGGCGGACGCCGTCGGCATGTTCGAGCGCTATGGCCGCGCCGCCAAGAGCCCGCAGACGCAGACCAAGGGCTTCTACTGGGCCGGGCGCGCCGCGCTCGCGGCCGGCGACGCGATGACCGCCAATCGCTTCTTCACCGAAGCGGCGCAGCATCCGGACCAGTTTTACGGCCAGCTTGCGGGCGAACGTCTCGGCCGGCCGATGGTCGCGCCGCAGACCGCGATGGTCGCGCTTCCGCCCGAGGCGAACCGCGCGTTCGAAGACAGTTCGCTGGTGCGCGCCGCGCGGATTCTTGGCGAACTGGGCGATTGGCGCAACCAGAGCCTGTTCCTGCGCACGATCGCGCAGAATGCCGTGACCGACACCGATCATGTGCTCGCCGCGAACCTGTCCCTGTCGATCAATCGGCCGGATCTGGGGGTGATGGTCGCGCGCAATGCCCGCAACAGCGGCGTCAGCGACTTCGTGCCGACGGGCTTCCCGCGCATCGCGGTTCCGGCGACGGCCGAACCCTATTGGACGATGGTCCACGCCATATCGCGGCAGGAAAGCCAGTTCGATCGTCAGGCGATCAGCAGCGCCGGCGCGCGCGGCCTGATGCAGCTGATGCCGGGCACCGCTCGCGACACCGCCGGCAAGCTCGGCCTGAGTTATGATTTCAACCGGCTGATCCAGGATCCGTCC
This sequence comes from Sphingomonas bacterium, assembly GCA_028289965.1. GTDB lineage: Bacteria > Pseudomonadota > Alphaproteobacteria > Sphingomonadales > Sphingomonadaceae > JAQGLK01. Next base: position 3,337 of record JAQGKS010000212.1, on the reverse strand, counting down.
TACAATATCATGCTCGGATCCTTCTATTTCTCGCGCCTGCTCGACTCGTTCGGCGGCAACCATGTGCTGGCGGTGGCGTCCTACAATGCCGGCCCCGGCAACGTCCGCAAATGGCTCGCCGCCAATGGCGATCCGCGCATGCCGGGGGTCGACGTGATCAACTGGATCGAGGCGATCCCGTTCAGCGAGACGCGCGGATATGTGCAGCGGGTGCTGGAAAATGCGGTCGTCTATGATGCGATGAACCCGGCGCGGGCGAGCATGCCCGCCACCAACCGCCTGTCCGCCTATCTCGGCAAGCGGACGCCGGGCTGATCCGCCGCCTCCCAATGCGATGACCGGTCGTCCCAACTATATCACGCCGTCCGGCCTCGCCCGGATGCGCGCCCGCTACCAGGCGCTGCTCGGGGTCGAGCGGCCGAAGCTGGTCGAGACGATTTCCTGGGCGGCCGGGAACGGCGATCGATCGGAGAATGGCGATTACATCTATGGTCGCAAGCGCCTGCGCGAGATCGATCGGGAACTGGGGCACCTGTCGCGGCGGATGAAGGCGGCGCAGGTGGTCGATCCGGCGGCGCAGACCGATCGCACGCGCGTCTATTTCGGTGCGACCGTGACGATCGTCGACGAACAGGATCGCGAGCGGGTGGTGACGCTGGTCGGTCAGGACGAGGCCGATGCGAGCGACGGGCGGATCAGCTGGCACTCGCCGCTCGCTTATGCGCTCAAGGGCGCCGGCATCGGCGATAGCCGCCGCGTCGATCTTCCGGCGGGCAGCTGCGATTATGAGATCGTCGCAATCGCCTATCCGTAGAACTCCGCCGATCGCCGGGTACGGCGCGCGCTAAATATCCACGCCCAGTTCCGCCTTCGCCAGCCGGACGAGGGCGGGATCGGGCGCAGGCGGCGCCATCGGCACGACCTTCTCCAGCCGGTCGGCGATATAGGTCAGCGCGGCGATCCGCGCGGCCTTCTTGTTGTTGCCGTCGATCACCTGCCACGGCCCCCAGCGCGTATCGGTATGATCGAACATCGCCGCGATCGCATCGAGATAATCGGCGCGGCGGGCGCGATTGCGGAAATCGTCGGCGCCGGATTTCCACCGCTTCCACGGGTGGAGCGCGCGCTTGCGCAGCCGATCGTCCTGCGTTGCCTGGGTGGTGTGGATGAACAGCTTCACGATCGCCGTGCCATCGTCCTTCTGCTGCGCCTCAAATTCGTTGATCTCGTCATAGGCGCGTTTCCACTGCGCCTCGCTGGCATAGCCTTCCACCCGCTCGACCAGCACGCGGCCGTACCAGCTGCGATCGAACACCGAAATCTCGCCGGCGCCAGGCAGCCGCGTCCAGAAGCGCCACAGGAAGTGACGGGATTTCTCCTCGGCGGTGGGCGCCGAGATCGGCCACACCTGGAAGTGGCGTGGATCCCATTCGGCGGTCAGCCGCTGGATGATCCCGCCCTTGCCCGCGGCATCCCAGCCCTCGAGCAGGATGATGCTCCGCTTGGCATGGACGATATGCGCCACCTGGATCCGGGCGAGCCGTTCCTGGACCGCGCACAGCGCCTCGTCATAGTCGCCGTCGAACTTGTCCCCGGCCTCGTACCGGGAAAGGTCGATAGACATTCTATTCTCCTTCCCCGGCCGATCCGTCCATCCTCTAGCGTGTCGCCCTGGGAGCGACAGGCGCGATAATGGTTAACCCTTCTGCGGCGGTTCGACGACGCGCAGATGAAGCTCGCGCAGCTGCTTCGGCGTCGCCGGCGCGGGCGCGTTCATCATCAGATCCTCGGCCTTCTGGGTCATCGGGAAGAGCACGACCTCCCGGATGTTCGGCTCGTCCGCCAGCAGCATGACGATCCGGTCGATGCCGGGAGCCGATCCGCCGTGCGGCGGCGCGCCGAACTTGAAGGCGTTGATCATCCCGGCAAAGTCGATGTCGACCTGTTCGCGGCTGTAGCCGGCAATCTCGAACGCCTTGTACATGATTTCCGGCCGGTGGTTCCGGATCGCGCCGGACGACAGCTCCACGCCGTTGCAGACGATGTCGTACTGGAAAGCGAGGATATCCAGCGGATCCCTGGTCTCCAGCGCCTCCAGCTCGCCTTGCGGCATCGAGAAGGGATTGTGGCTGAAATCGAGCTTCTTCGCATCCTCGTCATATTCGTACATCGGGAAGTCGACGATCCAGCAGAACTCGAACCGCTTGGGATCGATCAGGCCGAGCTCCTGCCCCACGCGGGTGCGCGCCGCACCCGCCAGCTTGGCGGCCTGCGCTTCCTTGCCGGCGGCGAAGAACAGGCCGTCATCCGGCCCCAGACCCAGCTGCGCGATCAGCGCGGCGGTGGCCTCCGCCCCGTGATTCTTGGCGATCGGGCCACCCGCCTCGCCACTTTTCATCGTCATGTAGCCGAGCCCCGCATGGCCCTCGGAGCGCGCCCACTCGTTCATATCGTCGAAGAACTTGCGGCTCTTGTCGCCTGTTTTCGGGGCAGGAATGGCACGAACCACGCCGCCGCCTTCGACGATGCGCGAGAACAGGCCGAAGCCGGAGCCACGAAACGCCTCGGTCACGTCGGAAATCTCGATCGGGTTGCGCAGGTCCGGCTTGTCGGAACCATATTTGAGCATCGATTCGCGGTACGGAATGCGGCGGAACGGCAGCGGCGATACGCTGCGGCCCTTGCCCTGGAAGTTCGCGAATTCTTCGAACACACCGTGCAACACCGGCTCAATCGCCGCGAAAACATCCTCTTGCGTTACGAAGCTCATCTCGAAATCGAGCTGGTAGAATTCCCCGGGGCTGCGATCCGCGCGGGCAGCCTCGTCGCGGAAGCATGGCGCGATCTGGAAGTAGCGATCGAAGCCCGCCACCATCAGCAGCTGTTTGAACATCTGCGGCGCCTGCGGCAGCGCATAGAATTTGCCCGGATGCACCCGGCTGGGGACGAGATAGTCGCGCGCGCCCTCGGGGCTCGACGCGGTCAGGATCGGCGTCTGATATTCGGTGAAGCCCTGGCCGATCATGCGGTTGCGGATCGACGCGATGACCTGCGAGCGCAGCATGATGTTGGCGTGGATCCGTTCCCGCCGCAGATCGAGGAAGCGGTAGCGCAGGCGGATATCCTCGGGATAGTCCGCCTCGCCGGCCACCGGCAGCGGCAGCTCCTGCGCCGGGGACTGCACCGTCACGCTGCGGGCATAGACCTCAATCTCTCCCGTCGGCAGCGAAGCGTTGGTGGTCCCGGCAGCACGCGCCAGCACGTCGCCGGTGATCGTCACCACCGATTCCACGCGCACCGATTCCAGCGCGGCGAACGCCGCGGAATCGCCGTCACA
>JAQGKS010000203.1 GCA_028289965.1 Sphingomonas bacterium | reverse complement strand
TCGCCTGCAGGGAGGGCAGGTCGGGCCGCAGGGCCACCGAGACGGGCAATTGCCGGCTCCATGCTCCCCCCTTTGGGATCACACGATCGCCTGAACCTCCTGCTGATCGGAGGACGACGAGCGGGAGGCCGGTGCGCGTGGCCCCGGCCTCCCTGTCTCGTCAGGCGGCGGCTTCGACCAGTTCCTCGGTCGGCAGCCGGATCATATAGTCGAATGCCGACAGAGCCGCGGTCGATCCCGCGCCCATCGCGATCACGATCTGCTTGTACGGCACGGTGGTGCAGTCGCCCGCCGCGAAGATCCCGGCCTGCGACGTCTCGCCGCGATGATCGATCTCGATCTCGCCGCGCGGCGTCATCGCGATCGCCCCCCTCAGCCATTCGGTGTTGGGCACCAAGCCGATCTGCACGAAGACGCCTTCGAGCGCGATCTCGTGGGCCGCATCATGGTTGCGATCCTTGTAGATCAGCCCGGTCAGCTTCTCGCCGTCGCCGACCACTTCGGTGGTCAAGGCCGAGGTGATCACCTTGACGTTGGGCAGGCTCCCCAGCTTGCGCTGAAGCACCGCGTCGGCCCGCAGGTCGCTGTCGAATTCGATCAGCGTGACGTGGGCGACGATGCCGGCCAGATCGATCGCCGCCTCCACCCCGGAATTGCCGCCGCCGATCACGGCGACGCGCTTGCCCTTGAACAAGGGACCGTCGCAGTGCGGGCAATAAGTGACGCCCTTGTTGCGATAGGCATCCTCGCCGGGGACGTTCATCTGCCGCCAGCGCGCGCCGGTCGACAGGATCACGGTGCGCGACGTGAGCGAGGCGCCGTTCGCCAGCCGGACCTCGTGCAGCCCGCCGGTGGTGTGCGCCGGGATCAGCTTTTCCGCGCGCTGCAGGTTGATGATGTCGACCTCATAATCCTTGACGTGCTGCTCGAGGCTGGCGACCAGCTTCGGCCCCTCGGTGTGCGACACCGAGATGAAGTTCTCGATCGACATGGTGTCGAGCACCTGGCCGCCGAAACGCTCCGTCGCGATGCCGGTGCGGATGCCCTTGCGCGCGGCATAGATCGCCGCGGCCGCCCCCGCCGGGCCGCCACCGACGACGAGGACGTCGAACGGTTCCTTCGCCTTGATCTTGTCGGCGGCGCGCGCTTCGGCGCCGCTGTCGATCTTGGCGATGATCTGCTCAAGCTCCATCCGGCCCTGGCCGAACGTCTCGCCGTTCAGGAACACGGTCGGCACCGCCATCACCTTGCGTTCGCTCACTTCATCGGGGAACAGCCCGCCGTCGATCGCGACGTGGCTGATCCGCGGGTTGAGCACGCTCATCAGGTTCAGCGCCTGCACGACGTCCGGGCAGTTCTGGCACGACAGCGAGAAATAGGTCTCGAACGCATAGTCGCCGTCGAGATCCTTGATCTGATCGATCACATCCTGCGCCGCCTTCGACGGGTGGCCGCCGACCTGGAGCAGCGCCAGGACGAGCGAGCTGAACTCATGCCCCATCGGGATCCCGGCGAAGCGGACGCCGATATCGGTGCCGGCGCGGCGGATCATGAAGCTCGGCTTGCGCTTGTCGTCATTGGCGGTGACCACCGCGACCTTGTCGGACAAAGCGGAAATTTCGTGGAGCAGCGCACCGAGCTCGCGCGACTTGGCATCGTCGCCCAAGGAGGCGACGAGCTCGATCGGCTGCTTGATGTTGACCAGATAGGCCTTCAGCTGCTGCGTCAGATTGGCGTCGAGCACGGGGAGAAACTCCTGTTGAAACAATACGGCCCGGGGTGGAAGGAATTCCCACCCCGGGCCGTCAGGCACCCAAGGGGTTGGGCTGGTTAGATCTTGCCGACCAGATCGAGCGAGGGAGCGAGCGTCTCTTCGCCCTCTTCCCACTTCGCCGGGCAGACTTCACCCGGATGGGCGGCGACATATTGTGCGGCCTTGACCTTGCGCAGCAGTTCGCTGGCATTGCGGCCGACGCCTTCCGAGGTGACTTCCATGAACTGGATCACGCCATCGGGATCGACCAGGAAGGTGCCGCGATCGGCAAGGCCCTGGCCTGCACGCAGGATGTCGAAATTGTTGCTGATGACGTGGTTCTGATCGCCCAGCATATAATAAGTGATCTTGCCGATCGCCGGCGAGGTATCATGCCATGCTTTGTGGCTGAAATGCGTGTCGGTCGAGACGCTGTAGATCTCGACGCCGAGCTTCTGGAAGTCGCCGTACAGATCGGCCATGTCTTCAAGCTCGGTCGGGCACACGAAGGTGAAATCGGCCGGGTAGAAGAAGAACACCGCCCACTTGCCCTTGACGTCGGCATCCGTCACCTGGACGAACTTGCCTTCCTTATAAGCCTGCGCGGTGAAGGGCTTCAGCGAGGTTCCAATGAGAGACATAGGCTTTCTCCAAGATCATGTGTCGGATCCTGCATATAGGCCGGGTGCGGCGGGTTTGAAAATTGGAACCCTGACTTGGATTGATCGATTGAGCCAATCAGTGGGATGGTTATGATCGAGCTGGACGCTAGGCAGGTGGCGGATTGTCGCCGCGGCCGAATGGACGGTATGGCTTGGCCGACCACGCTGGGAGAAGCATGATGAGCGATGAGAGCGATGCCGCGAACAACCAGCCGGCCGGCTATGTGCCGCCCGCGGTGTGGACGTGGGACAAGGCGAATGGCGGCCAGTTCGCCCATATCAACCGCCCGGTTTCCGGTGCGACGCATGACAAGGCGCTGCCGGTCGGCAAGCACCCGCTCCAGCTTTATTCGCTGGGAACGCCGAACGGCGTCAAGGTCACGATCATGCTCGAGGAGCTGCTCGCGGCCGGCCACCGCGGCGCGGAATATGATGCCTGGCTGATCAAGATCGCCGACGGCGACCAGTTTTCGAGCGGCTTCGTCGCGGTGAACCCCAATTCCAAGATCCCGGCGCTGATGGACCATTCGACCAATCCGCCGACGCGGGTGTTCGAAAGCGGATCGATCCTGTTCTACCTCGCCGAGAAGTTCGGTGCCTTCCTGCCGACCGAGCATCGCAAGCGGACCGAGACGATGAACTGGCTGATGTGGCAAATGGGATCCGCGCCGTTCGTCGGCGGCGGCTTCGGGCATTTCTATGCCTATGCGCCGTTCAAGATGGAATATCCGATCAACCGCTTCGCGATGGAGACGAAGCGCCAGTTGCACGTGCTCGATACGCACCTCGCCGACAACGAATATATGGTGGGCGATGAATATACGATCGCCGATATCGCGATCTGGACCTGGTATGGCGCGATCCTGCGCGAAGCGTATGGCGCGCAGGAATTCCTGTCGGTCCACGAATATGTCCACCTCAACCGCTGGGTCGATGCGATCGCCGCGCGCGATGCGGTAAAGCGTGGCCGCAAGGTCAACCGCACGTTCGGCCCGCCCGAAACGCAGCTGGCCGAACGCCACGATGCGAGCGACTTCGACGACGACAACAGCGCTGCCACGCCGCCCGGCTGATCCGGTCGCTCGTCCCGGGTTGGCGATCGGTTCGGTTGAGCATCCTCCTACGGTTTGCTAAGCCAACGGTATACAACGAGAACAATCGAGCCCGCACCGGGCCGGGGGAGGCGTCACATGCGAAACCGGGTTGCACTCGCGCTGGGCGCTTCGCTGCTGTTGGCTCCGGCCCACGCCCAGACCGGGCCGGCGGCGCTCGATCCGGCCGACTGGCCGCGCTACACGCGTGATCTGGCGGGCACCCGCCATTCCCCGCTTGCGCAGATCAACACCGGCAACGTCGCCCGGCTGGCCACCGCCTGGACGTTCAGGGTGCGGCCCGAAGGCGGCGGATCGATCGTATCGAGCGCGACGCCGATCGCAATCGATGGCGTACTCTATATGCCGATCGGCAATGCGATCGTTG
>JAQGKS010000177.1 GCA_028289965.1 Sphingomonas bacterium | reverse complement strand
GACAGCGAATTCGATGGAGCATCGCATGAAGAGCTATCTCAAACATTATATCGGCGGTCAGTGGGTCGAGAGCGAGGGCGGCAAGCGCCACGAGGTGATCAACCCGGCTACCGAACAGGCTGTTTCGGAGGTCACGCTCGGCACCGCAGCCGACGTCGATAAGGCCGTCATCGCCGCGCGCCAGGCGTTTGAGAGCTTCTCCCAGACCAGCAAGGAAGAGCGGATCGCCCTGCTCGAGAAGATCATGGGCGCGTACAAGGCGCGGATGGGCGACATCGCCCAGGCGATCTCCGAGGAGATGGGCTGCCCGATCTCCACCGCCAGCACCGCCCAGTCGGGTTCCGGCATGGGCCACCTTGCCGCCGCGCTCCAGGCGCTGAAGGAATTCGAGTTCGAGGAATCGACCGGCAAGAACAAGATCATCCGCGAGCCGATCGGCGTCGTCGCCCTGATCACGCCGTGGAACTGGCCGATGAACCAGACGGTCGCCAAGGTCGCCCCGGCGATCGCGGCCGGCAACTGCGTGATCCTCAAGCCTTCCGAGCAGACCCCGGGTTCGGGCGCGATCTTCGCCGAGGTGATGGAAGCCGCCGGCGTGCCCGCGGGCGTGTTCAACCTTGTCCAGGGCGATGGCCCCGGCGTCGGCGAGGCGCTGTCCAAGCATGCCGACATCGACATGATCAGCTTCACCGGCTCCACCCGCGCCGGCATCATGGTCGCCAAGAACGCCGCCGACACGGTCAAGCGCGTCAGCCAGGAACTGGGCGGCAAGTCCCCGTTCCTCGTCCTCCCCGGCACCCCGCTCGACAAGGCGCTGCCGGCCGGCGCCGGCGGCATCCTGCTCAACTCCGGGCAGAGCTGCGTCGCGCCGACCCGCTTCCTCGTCCACACCTCGCAATATGACGAGGCGGTCGAGACGCTCGCCGGGATCTTCGGCGCCAAGGAAGTCGACGATCCCGCCAAGGAAGGCGGCCATATCGGCCCGGTCGTCAACAAGGCCCAGTATGACAAGATCCAGGGCCTGATCCAGAAGGGCATCGACGAGGGCGCGACCGTCGCCGTCGGCGGCACCGGCCGGGCGGCGGGCAAGGACAAGGGCTATTATGTCAAGCCGACCGTCCTCGCCAACGTCACCAACGACATGACCGTGGCGCGCGAGGAGATCTTCGGCCCGGTCCTGGTCGTCATCCCCTATGATTCGATCGACGAAGCGGTCGAGATCGCCAATGACACGCCCTACGGCCTCGGCGCCTACATCGTCGGCGATCCGAGCGTCGCCAAGGGCATCGTCCGCAAGATCCGCGCGGGCAGCGTGTTCGTCAATTCGGGCGGGCTCGACTTCAACTCGCCCTTCGGCGGGTACAAGCAGTCGGGCAACGGCCGCGAGTTCGGCAAGTTCGGGCTCGAGGAGTTCCTCGAGATCAAGTCGGTGATCGGCGATCTGCCCGCCGACGAGACCGCACCGGCCGTCGCCGCCGGCTGATCCGCTCCCGGCTTCGGCCGGATCTGCCACGCGAAAAACGCCGGGCCCGCGCCCTGCGGGTCGGGCGTTTTTCGTTGCCGGGCGTGGATCAGGTGCGCGGTTGCGGCGCCGCGTTATAGTCGATGCCGGCGGGGGTGGAGCGGACGGCGCCGCGGCGCTCGACCAACGCCCACACCGCGACGATGATCGTGACCACTGCCACAAGAATGACGAGGGCGAGCATCGCCCGCGATCCGATCCGGGGTTCATGTGGCGGCGGTGGCGCGTTCGACATGGCGATTCCCGATCCGGTGCGAAGGCGGAGTTCCCGCACAACGCGCGGCGCGCAGATCCGATCAATAATCCTTGGAAACGCGGACGTTGACGCTCGATCGGCCGAGCGTCGAGATGCTCGACAGGATCGACAGCCAGCGGGTGATCTGGAATTCGGCGCGGGTCGCGGAATAGCCCTGCCCGTCGGTGATCACTTCGACGAACGTCCGCCGCCCGATATATTTGCCCGCCGCGATCGACGTGCGCTGGCCGGTCGTCACGTCCGCCGGCAGGATCCGCAGCCGATCGAGCCCGGCGGCGCGGCGGATCGCGTTGATCGGGTTGAGCCCCGTGCCGCCACCCTGCAGCGAAGCGACGGCGGCGGCGAGCTGCAACGCTTCCGGCGCCGACAGGTTGGTGATCGACGTGCCGAACAGCAGCCGCGACAGCAATTCATCCTCGGGCAGCGCCGGGATGCTGGCAAAGTCGATGTCCGGCTTCTGGCCGGTACCGGACACCCGGATCGTCGCGTTAAGCCCCTGCAGATTGGCCTGCGCGACGATGTCGAGCACCGGATCGGGCGGCGCTTCGCCGAGGAAGCGGATCGCGCCGCGCTCCAGATCGAAGCGGCGCCCGGCAAATTCATAGCCACCCCGGACGAGATCGGCCCGGCCGGTGATCGCCGGGCTCTCAAGCGTGCCCTTGATCGCCAGGTCCGCCCGCCATTCGCTGTCGAGGCCAAGGCCGGTGACGGCGAGGCGGTTGCGCGCGCGCGCCTTGAGGTCGAGCCGCCACGGCGCGGGCGGCGCGCCGACCTCCGCCTCGTCCGCGGGCCGGTTTATTTCCGACACGGGGATCCGCGGAATGCCCGCCGCCGCGGTCGCCTGGCCCAGCCGGAAGCGGCTGCGATCGAGCGTCACGTCGCCGGCGATCGTGCCGCCCGCCCCGTCCGAACGGATCGTCAGCGGCCCGGTCACCGTCGCGCCGATATCGTCGCGATCGAGCAGGTTCGCGCGATCGGCGGTCACGGCGATGTCGATGCCGAAGCCGCGCGCCGAGGCGAGATCGAACACCGCGCGGCCGCGGACCGTGCCGCCGCCCCGCGTCGTCCCGGCGACCTGCTCCATCACCAGCCGCGACCCATCGAACCGGCCGCTGGTGCGGAGTTGTTCGATCACGGTGCCGCTGACCGCGCTTTCCAGCCGCGCCCGCTCGGTCCGCACCGATCCGCGAATCACCGGATCGGACAGCCGCCCGGTGACATCGGCGCCGACCGCGACCGGCCCGGTAATGTCGATCGTCTCAGCCCCCGTCAGCCGCCACAGCGTGTCGGCCGGGCCATCGTAGCGCAGCTGGGCGAACAGGGGCGCCGCGGCGAGGCGGGAGGGCAGATCGCCCGTGTCGGCGAGGGGCGAGATCCGTGCCTGGGCGCGCCCGATCGTGCGGCCGCCGCTGACCACCACCGCGCGCGCCGCCGCGCCGCGTCCGTCGAGCAACGCCGTCAGCCCGACATCGACCGGCTGGGACGACAGCACCAGCCCGGAGCGGGTGAGCCCCCGGATCCGCAGATCGGCGCGCCCCGACGGCAGCGCGCCCGCGGCGAACCGGTAGCTTACCTTGCCGCTCGCCATCCCGCCCATGCCGAGCCTCGGGTAAAATATGTCGAGCACGCTCATCGGCATCGCTTCCAGCCCGGCATCGAGCTGGCTGACGCTGCCGCCGAACAGGCCGGATACGCGCGCCGATCCGCCGGCAAAGGTGAACTCGGTCGGGGCGAGGCGCCAGCCATCGCCCTCGCGGCTCAACGCCGCCGGCGTGGTCAGCCGGATCCGCGTGCCGTCGATCGTCCCCTGGCCGACGAGCTGGGCACGATCCGGCGCGATCGTCGCCACCGTCTGCAGATCGAAGGCGCGGCCGCGCGATCCGGCGATCGAGGTCCGGATCTTGCCGCGCCCGCCCGCCAGCTCGATGTTGGTCGCCAGCCGGGCGATGGCGATCCCGCCCCGCCGCAGGCCCTGCGCCTGGATCGTCGCGTTCACCGACGGGCCTTCGTCGCGCAGCATCAGCACGCCGTCTAGCTTGCCCTTGCGCACCGTCAGCCCCGCCTGCCCGGCCAAGGTCGCCCCGTCCGCACCGAGATGCCCCTCGATCCGCTGGATGTCGCCCACCGGCGAGAAGGCCAGCGTGCCGGCCAAGCCGCCGCCGGCGAAGACGAGCCGGCCGGTGAAGCCCCCCGGATCGGATCGCAGCGCCCCGCTGCCGCGCGTGCCGGTGACGTTGAGCGCGGCGACCGCGATCGTCGCCGGCGCGCCGGGCGGCAGCAGGATCTGGCCGGTGCTGGCGAACGGCCCGAGCGTCGATCCGCCCGCGGCGCGGTAGGCGAACCCCTCCGCAGTGGGATCGAGCGCGAGTTGGACGTTGCTCAGCCCCAACGCGGGCATCGGCCGGGCAAGCTGGAGCTCGATCTTCGGCCGCGATATGTCGCCGTCGAGGATCAGGCGCAGCGGTCCATAGGTTGCCTGCGTGCCGCTGCCCTCGAAATGGAAGGTGCCGTCGCGCCGGCGCAGTCCGTTGCCGGTGATGCGGATCGCGGGGCCGGTCAGCGTCAGGCCGTTGAAGTGGAGCACGCCGTCGGGATCGCGCACCAGCGCGGTATCGATCATCGGCAGCCCGCCTGCGAGCGCGCGCAGGAAGGCATTATCGAAGCGCCGCACCCACGCCTTGCCCCGCCCCGCAACCTGGGTGCCGCGCCCGCCGGGGCCGGGCACGACCTTGAGCTCGCTGGTGACGTCGACCAGCCCCAGCCCGGGAATGAGATAGCGCATCAGCCCGCCCGACAGGCCGACATCGTAGCGGCCGGTGACCAGATCGACCCGCAGGTTGAGCTTGCCCTTCAGCTTGTCCGAATCGAGCGATAGGCCATCCCCCGTCAGCAGCTTGGCGGTGACCTTGAGCAGCCCGTCGATCCGCAGATTGGCGAGGATGCCGCCCGCCACCGCGCCGACGCCGGTGACGCGCGTGGCGCTCAGCCGGATCGGCACGGTGATCGGCGCCTTGGAGAAACGGCCCCGGCCGTGGGCGCGGACATCCTCGAACCCGGTCTGATCGAAGGCGAGGCGCGGCGCCGTCAGCCGGTAATCGAAGGTCGCGCTCTTGAACGGGCCGTCGAGCTTGGCGCGGAGCGTAATCCGCGTCCCGCTCATGTTCGGGAACAGGGCCGCCGGGCGCAGCAGATGCGCATTGATGTCGAACCCGTCGAACGCGCCCTCACCCAGATCGAGCACCCCGCGCGCGTCGAGCGCCAGCGCGGTCGAGCGCAGCGACAGCGTCGAATCGAGCGCCCGGTTGGCCAGCCGCGCAGCGCCGGTGACGAGGATCCGCGGGCTGCTCAGCCGCTGGAGCTTGCCCTGCAGGACAGGCGCGGGGGCAAGCACGCCGGACAGCGCATAGGTGCCGTCACGCACGGTGAGCGCGAGATCGGCGATGCGGTTGCGCGACATGTCGAGCCGGGCCTTGCCGTTCCATTGCGCCCAGCCGCCATCGCCGGAAATAGCCAGCGCAACCGGGCGCCTCGTGCCGATCAGCGTGCCGAACACGCCCCCGCCCGGCGCCGTCAGCCGCGCTTCCAGATCGAAACGATCGCGATCGGGGTCGGCGTCGAGCAGCAGGGTCAGCGCGTCGCCACCGCCGGCGACGAACGCCTTGAGGTCGATCAGCGCGCGGCCGCGGCGGATGTCGGCGCGCCCCTCGACCCGGCCGGTCCGCCGCTCGCCAGTCAGCGCCGGCTCGATCCGCAGGCTGCTGATGGCAAGGCGGCCGATGCGAATGTCGAAACCGGGCAGGATCGATCCGGTCCGCCCGGTCGGGCGCAGCCGGGGCGCGCGGTGGAGGACGGCGAGATCGGTCTCCAGCGTGTCGATGTCGAGCCGGTTGGCCAGCCACGCCGCAGGTCGCCAGTCGAGCCGAAGCTCCGGAATTTCGAGGAACAGCCCTTGGGGATCGTACAGCCGCACGTCGCGCAGCCGGGTGTCGCCCCAGATCGAGCCGTCGACCCGCCCGATCCGGATGCGCAGGCCGGACTTGATCTCGAGCGCGGCGATGCGATCGGCCAGCAGGCGGTGCCCGGCATCAGTATCGATCGCGAACAGCGCGAACGCGATCAGCGCGAGCAGTCCGAGCAGTCCGCCCGCCAGCCAGCGCAGCGCAGCCGGCAGCGCGCGGCGGCGGTGCGGCGGGCCGGCCGTGCGAACGGGCTGCGGATCGGCCTCGGCCATCAGAATGCCTGCCCGAGCGAGACATAGACCGCGATCCGCGCATCGCCCGAGCGCGGGTTGAGCGGCGTGCCGACGTCCACGCGGATCGGCCCGAAGCTGGTATAATAACGCACGCCGAGCCCGGCGCCGTAGCGCAGCCCGGTGAAGCGCGGCAGCGCCTCGGTATAGAGGTTGCCCGCATCGAGGAACGGGACGACGCCGAAATCGCCAAACCGCACCCGCGCCTCGATCGAGAACTCCGCGATGCTGCGCCCGCCGACCGGATCATTGTCGACGTCGCGCGGGCCGATGTCCTGATAGCCATAGCCACGCACCGATCCGCCGCCGCCCGAATAAAAGCGCCGCGACGGGGCGATCCGGTCGCGGCTCGCCCCGGCGATCGAGCCGAGCCGGGCCCGACCGGCGATCGTCGTCCGCCCCGACAGCGGCACATAGGCGCTGCCGTCGATCTGCATCCGCGCGTAGAAGAAACTGCCGTCCTGGAGCGAAGCCTCGGGCGACAGCCGCCCCGACAGGCGGTATCCGCGCGTCGGGTTCAACAGGTCGTCCGAACCGTCATAGGCCAGGCTGGTCGGCACCGCGGCGATGAAGAAGGTGCGCCGGCGCGACACGCCGCTCGCCCGGATCACGTCCTGCTCGTCCGACGCGGTCAGTTCGCCGCCGAACGACCAGGTCCATTTCTTCTGCCAGATGATGTTGGTCAGCCGCTCGATCCCGCCCGCCAAAGTGAAGGTCTTGGCGTCATAGGCGTTGCGATTGGTGTGGCTGGCGACGATCTGCGCGTTGAGCACCTGATCGCGCTGCCTGAAGTTCGACCGGCGCAGCGACGCGCCGAGCAACTGTTCCTGCGTACCGGCGACGCCGCGGAAGGTGACCGCGCCCTCGGGGCGCAGCAGGTTGCGATGGGTCCAGCTCACCTCCGCGCGGGCGCCCTCGCCCGTGCCATAGCCCGCTTCCGCCGCGACGGTGCGGCGCGGCGCGCGCTCGAGTCGGACGGCGATGTCGACCACCCCGGGATCGGCCGATGCGACCGGCGTGATCTCGACCGACGAGACCAGACCGGTGGCGATCAGCGCGCGGCGCAGATCGTCCAGCCGCGCCGCGTCATAGCTGTCGCCCCGCTGGAAGCGCGCGATCAAGGCGAGGTGCTTGGGCCCGAATAGCGGCCGCCCGCGCACGATGATCGCGCCGAACCTTTGCTCGCCCTTGGGCGCGACGGCGAGCGTCAGCGTCGCGCTGTGCGACTCATGGTCGACGATCACCTCCGGCTCGCCGACCGTGGCGAAGGCGAACCCCTCGCGCCCGAGCTGGGCGCGCAGCGATGCGGTGGCGGCGATGATCTTCTCGGCGTCGACCGGATCCTCCGCCTTGATCGGGAAGGCCTCGCGCAACACCGGCAGCTTGTCGCCGGCCGCGTCGATCCCGGGCAGTTCGACCCGGCTGAACCGGAACAAGGGCCCCGGCTCGGCCGAGATCGTCACCATGATCCGGCCGCCGCCGGCGCCGCCCTCGACGCGCGCCTGCGCCGTCGCGTCATAATAGCCCGCTGCCTGCAGCAGGTCGCTCAACGTCCGCTCGTCCTCGCGCGCGCGGCGGTCGATCTGGGCGACGTTGGCGGGCTTGGCCTCGCCCTCGATCAGCGTCGAAAGCTCGTCGAAGCGGAGCCGCAGCCGGGCCGCATCGGCCACCGCCTCGATTCCCGCAATGGTGACGCCGTAGCGCCGCTGCACCGCCGAATCGGTCGTCTGCGCCGCCTCGGGCGCGGCCGAGGGTTCGCCCGCGGGGGGCGACAGGTCCGGCCATTCGACCCCCAGGTCCGGCAAGGCTTGCAGCGGCGAGGCGGGGTCGAGCGCCCCCGGATCGAGATCATCCACGGGGGCCGGGCCACCCGCGACATCCTGCGCCCGGGCCGGACTCGCCAGGCCGGCGGAAGCGAGGATCGCCGCGATCACGACGCTGACGCCGATCGCGCGCGGGAACAACAAAAGCATCTCCGGAAACTAGCGGCCCGTTGTGCCGCCCGCCAGCACTCAAAGCAGTCTGGGCGTAACGACGCGACCGGACGATACTGATCCGCTTCGGATCAGTGCGCCAGATCCGCGCGGCAGCCGCCATCCGGCCGAGCGCAGCGACCCGGATGGTGCCCGCGCGGGACAAGGCTGGCGCGGGCCGGCAGCGGGTGGCAAGAGGCGGCGATGAACGACACCCCCGCCCCCCGCGCCGCAGGATTCTTCATCGCCGCGGCCGTCATGGTCGGCGCCGTGATCGGCGTGATCGTCGGCGAACCCTCGATCGGCGTGCTCGCCGGCGCCGCCAGCGGCATCGCCATTGCGGTCCTGCTGTGGCTACGGGATCGCCGCCGCCCCTGATCCCACCCGCGAATCAGTCGGCGGCGCGTCTGCCCGCGCCGGGCCAAAACTGATCCAGTACGATGGGAGTTTGCCTAGCGATGTAGGAGTTTGCCCACAAGAACCCGGGGATCACCACCCCGGAGGCGCACATGCATCTGCTCTCGATCATCGAACGCCATCTTCGCAATAGCGGCACTCCGCCGACCCGGTTCGGGCGCGAGGCGGTCAACGATCCCCGCTTCGTCCTCGATCTGCGCAACGGCCGCGAACCGCGCGCCACCACTGCGGAGCGCGTCTGCGCCTATATCGCGGACCAGGCGCGCGACGGCGGTCTGACCGGGCAGGTGGCACGATGATCGCGCCGGATCGTCCACGCCGGTGCGACGCCCATCGGGCGCTGATCCGCGCATTGTGCGCCAAAGCCGGGGGCTGCGACGGCGCGACGATCGAGGATGCCCGCAGCGAAGTATGGGCGAGCGCGACGTTCCGCGGCGCGCGGCACGGAATGACGCTGCGGATCACCGGCGAGGATGCCGCGATCCGGGCGGAACGGCTGGCCGAGGAAATGGCGGGAATCGAGTTCGACCTGCCCGGCCATCTGGTGGCCGACATCGCCGTCATCGCCCGATCGTCGACGGCTGACGGCGAAACGCTCGAGATCGAGGCGCTGACGGTGGAGGATGCCTGAGCGCCGGATCAGCGCTGGCGGGCGACCATCCGCTGGAGCGCATCGAGCGCATCGCGCAAGGCATCGTCGGACTGGCGCTCCGGCCGGCGCAGCGGGGTGACCGACGAAATGTCCGGCGGCGGCGGCAGCGTGTTGCCGAGCGCGTCGAGCCCACCTTCCAGCCGTGCCATCAGGCTGGCGAGCGTCTGCTCTTCCGCTGCCGGCACGACCGGCGCAACCGGCGCGTCGGCCGGCATGCGGTGGACCAGTTCGAGCGGTTCGGGCTCCGGCACGGGCATCGCGTCCGCCACGCCATCCTCGGCTGGATCTTCGATCGGCGGGGCGGCGGCGGCCGGGATCGATCGCGCGGCGGCAAGGTCTTCGCGCTGTTCGGGCGCCAGGTCCGCCAGTTCCACATCGAGCGCGATCGCGCCGTACTCGCTTGCCTTGCGGATCACGTCCGCCACCTCGGCATTTTCCCACGCGGTCGGCGATCGATCGCGCGGCGCCTCGTCCGGCGCCTCGTTCTCGGTGGCCATCGTCGGATCGGCCGAGTCGTCCGCCGCGGCGATGTCTGCCGGGCGGGGTTCATCGAGAATGGGGTCGAGGACGGGATCGGCGTCGGCATAGTCATCCGCGTCGGGCGCATCGATGCTTGGCGCATCCAGTTCCGGCTCCTCGATCGCCGGCTCGTCGGCGTCGACCGGCTCGGCCGGTGCTTCGGCGACGATCTCGTCGAGCGGCGTTCCAAGATCCTGCGCGGCGAAGATCGGGCGGCACGGCGGCGCATCGGGATGCGAATCGCCGCGGCGAACGGCGAGCACCGGCGGCCGCGGGCCCGCTTCGTCGTTGAGGTTGACCCGGTCGAGGCCCCGCTTGCGCGGCTTTGTCGGCTCGCTCTCCTGCTCGTCGATCGCGACGGCGGCACGCGGCCCGCGCGCGACGATCGTCAGCGCGAGCCAGCCGAGCCCGGCGGCGGTCAGCGCGCAGGCGAGGGTGAAGACAATCCGCCCGACCAGGCCGATCGGCGGCGACAGCCCCGCCGCCCCGAGCAGGGCATCGATCACGCGCGGCGGCATCGCCAGGCAGAAGAAGGCGGTCGACCCGCCGAGCATCAGCCCGACCATCCGCGCCAGAGGGAGAGCCTCGGCGCGGCGCGCTGCACGATCGATGAACCCGTTCACACTCGTCATAGGGGCCTGCCTGACAGCTTCCGGTAAATAGGTTCGTAACGCGCAATGTTTGAGGACCAGTTACGCTCCCGTTCGACGAACGCGCGGGCGGTTTCGCGCCGCAATTCCCAACCTGCCTGGTTACCGAACATCCGCGCCAGCGCCGCCGCCAGCGCCACCGGATCGTCCGGCGGGAACAGCGTGCCGGTAATCCCGTCCTCGATCAACTCGCGATGCCCGCCGACGTCGGAGGCGGCGACCAGCCGTCGCTGCGCCATCGCCTCCAGCGGCTTGAGCGGCGTAACCAACTCGGTCAAGCGCATCGCCTTGCGCGGATAAGCGAGGATATCGACCAGGCTGTAATAACGCTCCACCTGATCGTGGGGCACGCTGCCGGCGAATCGGATGCGCGATGCGGCGGGAGAGAGCGCCGCCTGCACCCGCAGCGCATCCTCCATCGGCCCGCCGCCGACCAGCAGCAGCGCGGCGTCCGGCCGCTCGGCGAGCAGCAGCGGCATCGCCGCAATCAGATCGTCGAGCCCCTCATAATCGTAGAAGGAGCCGATGAAGCCGACGATGTCGCGGCCATCGAGCCCCAGTTCGCGCGCCAGCGCCGAATCGCGCGCCGGCGGCGTGCCGAACAGATCGAGATCGACGCCGTTGGGGGAGACGAACACCTTGTCCGCCGGGATGCCGCGCGCGATCAGATCGGCGCGCAGCCCCTCGCAGATCACCGCCACCGCCCCCGCCTGACGCGCGGCATAGGTCTCGAGCATCCGGGTGAGCCGGTACCGGGCGGAACCCTCGTTGCCGGTGCCGTTGCCGACCGCGGCATCCTCCCAGAAGGCGCGAATCTCGTACACCAGCGGCAGCCGGTGGCGTTTTGCGACCCGAATCGCGGCCAGCGCATTCAGCACCGGGGAATGGGCATGGAGCTGATCGGGGCGCCATTCCTCGACCAGTTCGTCGAGTCGCCTGGCCAGCGCGCCGACCTCCCGCCATTCGCGCAGCGGCGATGGCATCGCCGCCGGGGGTATCGTGCGGTGGAAGGTCAGGCCGTCCACCGTCTCCGGATTGGCCCCCGCTTGCTCGTGGCGGACGCCGGTCAGGCCGACCACCTCCCACCCGCGCTCCACCTGCGCCTTGAGGATGGCGCGGGTGCGGAAGGTGTAGCCGCTGTGCACCGGCAGGCTGTGATCGAGGATATGAAGTATGCGCATCGCCACCTTGCTGCCATGCCGCGACTTAATGCGACGTCAACCGATCCCCCTTAGTGCCAAATGGGACGCGCATGCGAGGATGGCGGCAAGTTGATCGATCTCTTCTCTCTGGCGCTGACCCACGGCCTGCTGCTGCTCGCGGCGTGGCGACTGGTACGCCGCCCCGATCTCGACTCCGAGCAGGAGTCTTCGTCCGGTGCGTGATCTCGCCTTTGTCGGGTTCCTGCTGGCGCTGCTCGGGCTTGGCCTGCGCCGGCCCTTCCTGTTCGTGCTCGCTTATGTCTATGTCGACATCGTCTCCCCGCAGCGTCTCTCTTATTATCTGCTCAACAGCGTGCCGGTATCGCTGATCTGCGCGGCGCTCGCCGTCGGCGGCTGGATCATTGCCGACAATAAGAGCGGCTCGCGGTTCGGCGGTCGCCAGGCGATGCTCCTCCTCCTGCTGCTATGGTGCGGGTTCACGACCTTGAACGCCGACCTGCCGACCGAGGCGCTCGAGAAATGGAGCTGGGTGTGGAAGGCGCTGGCCTTTGCGGTGTTCCTGCCGCTCACGCTGCGCACCAAGCTGCGGATCGAGGCGCTGCTGCTGTTCATGATCCTGTCCGCGGCATCGATCGTCATCGTCGGCGGGATCAAGACGCTCGCCTCGGGCGGGGGCTATGGCGCGCTCAACCTGATGATCGACAATAATAGCGGCCTGTACGAAGGCAGCACGATCTCGACCGTCGCGGTCGCGATCGTGCCGGTGATCCTGTTCCTCGCGCAGTTCGGCACGATCTACCCGCCCGAATGGCGGGTCAAAGCGTTCGCCTACGCGCTGGCCTTCGCCTGCCTGCTGATCCCGATCGGGACGGAGGCGCGCACCGGGCTGATCTGCATCGGCGTGCTCGCCATCCTGATGCTGCGCGCGACCAGGCGCCGCTTCCTCTATATCGGCCTGATCGGCCTCGCGGGGCTCGCCGCGGTGCCCTTGCTGCCGGCCAGCTTCACCAGCCGGATGGACACGATCACCGAATATCAGGCGGACAGTTCCGCCTCGACCCGGCTCGCGGTGTGGGCGTGGACGTGGGACTATGTCCAGGATCACCCGCTGGGCGGCGGGTTCGAGGTCTATCGCCAGAACAAGCTGCGCATCGACATCACCGCGCGCCAGCGCAGCGGGGGCATCGAATCGGTCCAGTCGACGCAGGAATATGATCGCGGCCGCGCCTTCCACAGCGCCTATTTCGAGATGCTCGGCGAACAGGGCTTTCCCGGCTTCCTGCTCTGGCTGATGCTGCACGTCACCGGCGTCATCCGGATGGAGGCGCTGCGCCGGCGCTACCTCAAGGCCGAGGGCGACACTGCGTGGATCGCCCCGCTCGCCAGCGCGCTCCAGCATGCGCAATTGATCTACATGGTCGGATCGCTGTTCGTCGGCATCGCGTTCCAGCCGTTCATCCTGATGCTGATCTCCGCGCAGATCGGTCTCGACACCTATGTCGGCCGCCGCCGCCGGGCGGAATCGCAGCGCCCGTTCACCGCCGGTCCTGCTTCCGCGCCGGCGCCAACCCTGCCGCCGCCCCAAAGCGCCTGGCGCTAACGCGGCGCGAACCCGTCCGGAACGAAGCCGCGGATGTTCGCGTTCAGGGGGGGCAGGAGATGATGGCCGTCCATGCTTTGTTTCGTCGACAATGCCGAACCCGGCATAACCCGCAAGCGGCTCGAGCAGGGCTGGGCCTATTTCGATCCCGCCGGTGCCCGGATCACCGACCGGGACGAGATCGACCGCCTCAACAAGATCGCCTTGCCCCCCGCCTATCGCGACGCGTGGTTCTGCCCGTCGCCGCACGGCCATATCCAGGCGATCGGCTATGACGAAAAAGGCCGGAAGCAATATCGCTATCATAATGATTTCCGCTCCGCACAGGAGGCCGAGAAATATGATCGCTGCGCCGATTTCGGCCGCGCCTTGCCCAAGATCCGCGCCCGGGTGGAACGCGATCTGGCCGGGCGGCGGCTCGACAAGAATACCGTGCTCGCAGCGATCGTCCGCCTGCTCGATCTGGGCCGGGTGCGGATCGGCAACGATGGCTATGCCAAGGCCAATCGCAGTTTCGGGGCGACCACGCTGCGCGATCGCCACGCGCGGATCTCGGGCGGCAAGCTGACGCTGGAATATATCGGCAAGTCGGGCAAGCTGCAGAAGCTGACGATCAACGACCAGCGGCTCGCCCGCGTCGTCCGCCGCTGCCAGGATTTGCCCGGCCAGCGGCTTTTCCAATATGTCGGCGCCGATGGGGAGCGCCATCCGGTGACATCGTCGGACGTCAACGCCTATCTGCGCGAGGCGTCGGGCACCGACTTCACCGCCAAACATTTCCGCACATGGGGAGCTACTCTGCTGGCCTACAGCCAATTGATCGAGGCGGCGCCGGAAGGGCTGACCCTCAAGGCGATGCTCGGTCCGGTCGCCGAGGCGCTCGGCAACACGCCGGCGATCAGCCGCAAATCCTATGTCCACCCCGCGCTGATCGAGCTGGCGCGCGGCGGCGGGCTGCGCGGCCAGCCCAAGCCGCGCCTGCCGCGCGCCAGCCGCTATCTGTCGCCGGTCGAACGCGGGCTGATCGCCTTCCTCGACGAACTCGCGCGCAGCGGCGCGGACGAGCGGCAGGCCGCCTGATGTTTGCCGCGAAGACGCCGACGCCGGCATCCGCGCCGGCCATCCCGGCCCCGCGCGTGTCGGACCAGCTCGCCACCCTCCAGGGCAAGCTCTCGCTATTCTTCGATCAGGCCCTGCTCTGGGTGTCGCAGAACAGCCTCCAGATCCTGATCGCCTCGGTGGTCGCGGTGATCATCGTGTTCGCCCTGATCGGGATCAAGGCGCTGGGCATGCGCCTGTGCCGCGGCGAACGCGTCGCGGCGGACTGGCGCACGATCATCGGCCGCGTGCTGGCCAAGACCAAGTTCCTGTTCATGGTCGCGCTCGCCGCCCAGCTCGTCTCGGGCTATGCCGCCGCCCCCGCCACCGTCGCCCATACGATCCGCTTCCTGTTCGTGATCGCCGCGGCGTTGCAGGCGGCGCTCTGGGCGCGCGAGCTGATCCTCGGGGTGATCGAGCATCGCGCAACGCGCGGCGAGAGCGACCATCATGCGCTCGGCAGCGCGATGGGGATCATCCGGCTACTGGTGACGATCGCGCTGTTCGCAATCGCCTTGATCCTGATCCTCGACAATCTCGGGGTGAACGTCACCGGGCTGGTGGCCGGCCTCGGCATCGGCGGCATCGCCATCGGCCTTGCCGCGCAGGGCATCTTCTCGGATCTGTTCGCCGCGCTGGCGATCCTGTTCGATCGCCCGTTCCGCCGTGGCGATTCGATCCGGTGGGATACGACATCGGGCACGGTCGAGGAGATCGGCCTCAAGACGACGCGCGTTCGCGCGCTGACCGGCGAGCAGGTGATCATCTCCAACGCCAACCTGCTCAACAAGGAATTGCACAATCTGGCGCGGCTGGACCGCCGCCGGATCGTGCAGAAGCTCGGCGTGACCTACCAGACCTCGCCCGAGACCTGCGCGGCGATCCCGGACATGCTCCGCGCGATCGTCGAGGGGCATGACAAATGCACGCTGGTGCGTTGCGGGATGACCGGGTTCGGCGCCTCCAGCCTCGATTTCGAGCTGCAGTTCGACGTCCACTCGGAGGTCTATGACGAGGTGTTCAAGACCCAGTCGCTGGTCCTGATCGCGATCCTGCGGGCGTTCAACGGCGCGGAGATCGCGTTCGCCTATCCGACGCAGACCAGCTTCACGGCCGCGCCCGATGGCACGCTGGTGATGCCCTATGCCGATCCGGCGGCCTTTCATCCGGTCGGCGAACCCCATCCTGACGAAGCGAGCCCGGCGGGCCGCGCCTGACCCGGTCTAACCGCCGCCGATCAGAAACCCCTGTCCTCCAGCGACAGCAGGCTCGCATTGCCCCCGGCCGACGTCGTGTCGGTCGACGTTACCCGCTCGACCGCGAAGCGGTGGAGATAGTGCGGGCCGCCCGCCTTCGGGCCGGTGCCGGACAGCCCCTCGCCGCCGAACGGCTGTGACCCGACGACCGCGCCGATCATCGATCGGTTGATGTAGAGATTGCCGACGCGGGCCTGTTCCTCGATCGTTTCCGCGGCACGGGCGATGCGGCTGTGCAGCCCCATCGTCAGGCCGTAGCCCGAGGCGTTGATCCGCGCGATCGTCTCCTCCAGCGCGCCCGCCGGCCATGTCGCGACATGCAGCAACGGGCCGAACCATTCGCGGCCGAGATCCTCGATCCGGTCGATCCGGATCACCGTCGGCGGCACGAACAGCCCCGCTTGGGGCACCGCCACGCTATGCACCCAGCGCGCGCGCATCGCCGCGCGATGCTCCATCAGCCGGACATAGGCCGGCGCGTCGATCACCGGGCCGACGTCGGTCGCCGGGTCGGTGGGATCGCCGATCACCAGCGTATCCATCGCCCCGGCCAGCATCTCCAGCGTCCGCTCGGCGATATCCTCCTGCAACAGGAGCAGCCTTAGCGCCGAACAACGCTGCCCGGCGGAGCGGAAGGCGGAGGCGACGATGTCGGCCACCACCTGTTCGGGCAGCGCCGTCGAATCAACGATCATCGCATTGATCCCGCCGGTCTCGGCGATCAGCGGCACCAGCGGGCGCGCGTCATCCTCCAGCAGCGTCCGCGCGATGCGCCGCGCCGTGGCGGTCGATCCGGTGAAGGCGACGCCCGCCACGCGGGCATCGGCGACCAGCGCGGCGCCGGCGTCCGGCCCGCCGACGAGCAGCACCAGCGCATCCGCCGGCACCCCGGCCCGGTGCGCCAGCGCGACGGCGCGCTCGGCAATCGCTGGCGTCTGCGGCGCGGGCTTGGCGACGACCGTGTTGCCCGCCGCCAGCGCCGCGGCGACCTGGCCGAGGAAGATCGCCAGCGGGAAGTTCCACGGCGCGATGCACGCCCACACCCCCCGCCCCTCATGCCGCAGCACGTTGCGCTCGCCGGTCGGCCCGGGCAGGTCGATCGGCGCCAGCGTCGCACGCGCCTGCGCGGCGTAATAACGGCAGAAATCGACCGCCTCGCGCACCTCGCCGAGCGCGTCGGGGATCGTCTTGCGGGCCTCCTGCACGGCCAACGCCATCAGCTCGCCCCGCTCCGCCTCGATCAGCTCGGCGAGGCGCTCGAGGATCGCGGCGCGCTCCTCGAGCGGCGTTCGCGCCCAGGCGGGGAAGGCCGCATATGCCCGGCCGACCGCCTCCGCCGCATCGATCGGCGCGGGCGGCGCGCCTGAAGCGAGCGGAGCGGCGACCTCGCCGGCCACCGCGATCAGCGTGGGGCGATCGTCCAGGTCCAGCCCCGCACTGTTGCGCCGTTCCGTCCCGAACAGATCGGCCGGCAGCGGGATCGACTGGTGGCGCGCACCGCCGACGCTGGCGATCTTGAACGCCGGATCGGCCAACAATTGCTCGTCCGACAGGGTCTCGTCCGCCAGCTGGTGGACGAAGCTCGAATTGGCGCCATTCTCCAGCAGCCGGCGGACCAGATACGCGAGCAGATCGCGGTGCCCGCCGACCGGCGCATAGATCCGGCAGTGATAGCCTTCCTCGCGCACCAGCCCCTCGTACAGGCCCGCGCCCATGCCATGCAGCCGCTGGAACTCGAAATCGCGAGAGGCGCCCGCCCAGTCGAGGATCGTCGCGACGGTCAGCGCATTGTGGCTGGCAAAGGCCGGATGGATGTTGGCCGCGTCCAGCATGTCGCGGGCGCAGGCGAGGTAGGAGACGTCGGTCGCCGCCTTGCGCGTGAACAGCGGATAATCGGGCAGGCCGGCCTCCTGGGCGCGCTTGATCTCGCTGTCCCAATAAGCGCCCTTGACCAGCCGGACGGCGATCCGCCGGCGCGTTTCCGCCCCCAGCGCATCGACCCAGCCGATCACCGCGCGGGCGCGCTTGCCATAGGCCTGCACCGCCATGCCGAAGCCGTCCCACCCGACCAGCGCCGGCGCCCGCGCCACCGCCTCGATGATGTCGAGGCTCATCTCCAGCCGCTCCGATTCCTCGGCATCGACGGTCAGGCCGATTCCGGCGGCCGCGGCGTCGCGCGCCAGCGCCTCCAGCCGCTCGGCGAGCAGCGGCACGCACGCATCCCACTGCGCCACCTCATAGCGCGGATGGAGCGCGGACAGCTTGACCGAGATCGAATGGCCTTCGCCAGGGTGCCCGCCCACCACGCGGATCGCATCGCGATAGGCGGCGCAGTAACGGTCGGCGTCGGGCCACGTCCGCGCCGCCTCACCCAGCATGTCGAAGCTGGCGGTGAAGCCGCGCTGATCGGGCCCGGCCATGCGCGCCCGCGCCTCGTCGATGGTGCGGCCCATCACGAAGATCTCGCCCATCATCCGCATCGCCGCGCCGACCGCCTGACGGACGAACGGCTCCCCGGCGCGCGCGACCAGCCGCTTGAGCACGCCGCCCCGGCCGCCATCGCTGACCAGCGCGCGGCCGATCACCAGCCCCCAGGTGGCCGAGTTGACGAGGGTCGAATGCGATCGCCCGGCATGCGCCCGCCAGTCCGCATCGCCGAGCTTGTCGGCGATCAGCGCGTCGGCGGTGTCCGGATCGGGCACCCGCAGGAATGCCTCGGCGAGGCTGAGCAGCGCCACCCCCTCGGAGCTGTTGAGCCGATATTCGTGGAGGAACTGGTTGACCCAGCCGTCGCGCTGCGCGCCGCGCAGATCCGCCAGCAGGCCGAGCGCCCGGCCGACGACGCGCGCGCGCGTCTCGCCGTCCAGCGTCGCTGCCGGCAGCAGCGTCGCCATGACCTGCGGCTCGGCCGCCCGGTGGAGCGTGCGCATGCGCGCGCGAAGGTCGATCGTCGGCATGGACTCAAGCTAGGATCGAATCGCTGGATTGCATCGGCATCTGCGCCGGCTCGATCGCTCGACACGGCGGTACGCCGCCGCGGCGTCCGCGCGCGGTCACCCGCGTATCTTGTTGGCGGTGAATCGCTCCTTGCGCACCGCGGTCGGCGAATGGGGATGTTCGGCGGAGGAGAGATAGGCCGGGGTCAGCATCGTCGGCGGGCGCGGGCTCGCGCGATCGGCGCTCAGGCTGCTCAGGTCGAGCGGCTCGAGGAAGCGCAGGCCGGACTGGCTGTCCTTCACCCACCGGATCTCGGCGCGCTGGGTGCCGTGCCCACCCAGATCGAGCTCGACCAGGGCACCCACCGCCAGCCCGCTCGGGCCGTCGATCAGGGCGCCGCCATCGGAGATATTGCGGATCCGTACCGGCAGCCGCTCGGCGCCATGGTGGAGAAAGCCCGAGCGGATCAGGCGACGCCGCTCGGCGCGGGCATGGCCGAATCCCTGCGGCTGGATCTCGGCGTTGGACCACACGAAATCATAGGCATCCGCGCCGGACATCGGCTTGCCGTAAATATATCCCTGGACCAGCGTGCAACCGAGATCGCGGACCAGCGCAAGCTCGTCCTGCGTCTCGACGCCTTCCGCGGTCGTCTCCATCCCCAGCCCATGCGCCAGCCCGACGATCGCGCGGATGATCGGCACATTCTTGCTGTTCGCGATCGATGCGCCGCGCACGAACGACTGGTCGATCTTGATCTTGTCGAAGGCGACGCTGCGCAGATAGCCGAGGCTCGAATAGCCCGTGCCGAAATCGTCGAGCGCGAGCCGCACGCCGAGCGACTTGATCGTCGCGATCATGTTGTGGACGGTGGCATCGTCGTTGAGCAGTACGCCTTCGGTTATCTCCAGCTCCAGCCGGTTCGCCGGTAGCCCGGCGGTGGCGATCGCGCTGGCGACGATCGCGGGCAGCGAGCGGTTGAGGAACTGGAGCGGCGACAGGTTGACCGCGACCTTGGTGTCCGGCGCCCATCGCGCCGCTTCGATGCACGCCGCGCGCAGCACCCATTCGCCGATCACGTTGATCAGCCCGATCTCCTCGGCCAGGGGAATGAACTTGGCCGGCGACACCGGGCCGCGCCCGGGGTGGGTCCAGCGGATCAGCGCCTCGAAGCCGTTGACGCGCTGCGTCGCGATGTTGACGCTCGGCTGGTACAATATGCTGAGCTGGCCATGCTCGAGTGCCGAGCGCAGGTCCGCCTCAAGCAACTGGCGATCCGCCGCCTCGCGGTGCATCTCGGGCGAGAAGAAGCGGAACGTGCCCTTCCCCGCCGCCTTCGCCGCATACAAAGCGAGATCGGCGTCGCGGATCAGATCGTTGGCGCTGCATTTGTCGAAGCCCGACATGGCGATCCCGATCGACACCCCGATCGAGACATATTGGCCGTTGATCGGATAGGGCCGCGACAGGCTTTCGACGATCTGCTGGGCGACTTGCGACAGGTGCGTGCGGTCCGCGACCACCGGGAACACCGCCTGGAATTCGTCGCCGCCCAGGCGGCCGACCTGCCCCAGTTCGCCAACCGTCTCCTTCAGCCGCGATGCGACATGGCGCAGCAACAGGTCGCCGGCCGGGTGCCCCAGCGTGTCGTTGACGGTCTTGAACCGGTCGAGATCGAGCAGGAAGACCGCGCATTTCTCCCGCCGGTGGAGCGCGGTGCAGAGCGAATCCTGCAGCGCGGTCTGCATCACGTCGCGGTTGGGCAGTCCGGTCAGCGAATCGTAACGCGCCAGGCGGTTGAGCTCGACCTCGGAGCGCCGTTTCTCGGTCAGATCCTCGGCGATGCCGCTGAAGCCGAGAAACCGGCCGGCCTCGTCGTGAAACGGTTCCCCGCACACCGACCACCAGACCTCGTCGCCGATATTGGCGCGGACGACGAGATCGTCGAACGGCAGCCGCGAGGACAGATAGAAGCTCAGGCTCCGCTCCGACCCCGATCGCTGGGGGCCCGAGCCGCTGAGGATGATGTCGGTGAATTTGCGCCCGATCACTTCGGCGGGGCTGCACCCCAGCCGGATCGAGACATGGTCGGTAAGGTAGGCGATCGCCCCGTCCGCATCGGTTTCCCAGAACCAGCCCTTGCGCGAATTCTCGAACTGCCCGAGCAGCCGCGCCACCCGCCCGGGGGCGACCGGGGCGTCAGCCTCCTTGGCATTGCCCAGCGCGCGCAAGATATGGCCGATACTCACCCATGCTCTCCTGGAACGCGAGTCGGTCTTGCACCCAAGTCATGGACAATTGATTGAGAATCGCGCCAATTGTCGGCGAAGGATAGGTGGCGATCGCTTACTTGCCGCGCACGGCCGCGCGGATGCGATGTCGCTGCAGACGGGCGGCCCGGTCACGGACACGCCCTCTTGATCCTGAACGAACGATGGTCGGGGAGACAGGATTCGAACCTGCGACCCTCTGGTCCCAAACCAGATGCGCTACCAGGCTGCGCCACTCCCCGAACCGTGAAAACGCCTTAGGGAAGGCCTGCGCACAGCGCAAGTCGGGTGCGTCCGAAGGGAACTGAGGGGAACCGAGATCCCTTGAGAGGAACCGAGAGTCCCGGAACATCCCCGGAGGATGTTCGGGCCATGTTCTCTCGCCTCAAATATCGTTCGGCGGGATCTCGTCGGGATACCAGTCGGGCTCCTGATCGACCGCAGGCGCGGCAGGCGGGCTCGAGGATGGCGGAAGCACGGGATCGCCGCGGCCGATGGCCACCCTGATCACGGCGGTGGCTGTGCCGGCGCTTTGAAAGATGGCGCCCACTTCCTCACCACGACCGATCATGCCGCCGATCCAGCCACACCGCTCGGCCGAGAGGTAGCCGAGCTGGATACCGCGATCGCTGAAGACGGCGACGGCTTGCGGATCGTGCTTGTTCTTTGGCTCGGGCACCAGGTGCACCGGTTCACCCGGCACGCACACCATCGCTTCGAACGTGCGGTTCCCTCGGCTCTTGTTCGCATGCTGCAAGCCGACAACGAACAGGCTGAGCTGTCGAGCGGTCACGCCAGCCACCATGCCAGCGCCTGCCGCCACATACGTGAGGGGGGCCGGGAAAAGTCTAACATTCCTAACATCCGCAGAAATCCGCCGCTTTTGACCTAACCTCCCGCCTAACATGGACCTAACAGGATTAGATTATTCAAACCTAACATTTGGGGATCAAAAAACGGCGGTTTTCTGCGGATGTTAGGTTTTTGCCGACCGGGGGTGCGGTTTGGTTAGGTGTCGGACCTGTCGTCTCTCGCCTATGAAAATCAGTCACTTAGCTGACGCACCCCGGCCAGGTTGGACAGGTTAGGTGTTCCGGACACCCCCCACCCCCGGGAAGCGCGATCGAGCGGAAATATGGAGCCGCGGCCCGGGCCACGAAAAGGGGTTCCAGCTGTAGCAATCCGTAGCAGCCGATCTGACCCGCTCGAGGGGATTTCCCAAG
>JAQGKS010000155.1 GCA_028289965.1 Sphingomonas bacterium | reverse complement strand
ATCGCAGCGTCGCCCATTACCGGCTCAACCGCTTCCTCCACGATCTCGTCATCCCCGATCACCGCGCCGCGTTCATGGCGGACGAGGAGTCGGCGTTCGCCAAAGCCGGGCTACCCGAGAACGAGCGCGACATGATCCGGCAGCGCGACTGGCAGGCGCTGATCCGCCACGGCGCTATCTTCTTCGTGCTTGAAAAGCTCGCGGCGGTGGTGGGCGTGTCCAACCCGGCGGTCTATGCCGCCTTCCAGGGCAAGTCGCTCGACGACTTCCTCAAGACGCGCAACACCCAGGTGGTCTATTCGGTCGGCGGCAACGAGGCGCACGACAAGATCGAGGCGGGCGCCGTCGCCCCGGCGGCTGCCTAGCCGCGGGCAGCCCGGGCGACCGAATCGAGCAGGCCGTTGACGAAGCCCTTTTCGCGCTTGGCGTAGAAGGCATCGGCGACGTCGACATATTCGCTGATCACGGTCGCGGTCGGCACGTCGATCCGGGCGATCAGCTCATAGGTTCCGGCGCGCAGGATCTGGCGCATCGGCCGGTCGAGCCGGTCGAGCGTCCACCCCTTGGCCAGCTTGTCGGTGATCGCCGCGTCGATCTCGGCCCGGCGCGCATCGACGCCGCGCACCAGATCGTCGAAGAAGTCGACCTCGGCGGTGGTATAAGTCTCGTCCTCGATCGTCGCGCCGATGCGGTGCTGGTGGAACTCGTCCAGCAGCTTCGGCAATGGCGTGCTCTCCATTTCGAGCTGGTAGAGCGCCTGGACCGCGGCGAGCCGCGCAGCGGAGCGGGAGCGGCCGCGTTCGTTGAGCTTCTTCATGCCGCATTGCTCCCCAGCCGCACCGCAACCGATGCAGCGTGGGCAGGCAATCCTTCCGCGCGGGCCAGCGTCACCGCGGCCGGGCCGATGCGGCGGAGCGCCGCTTCGTTGCAGGCAAGGAAGCTCGTCCGTTTCATGAAATCCAGCACTGACAATCCCGAGGAGAAGCGCGCCCGACGACCCGTCGGCAGCACATGGTTGGGCCCGCCGACATAGTCGCCGACGGCTTCCGGCGTATACCGGCCGAGGAAAACGGAACCGGCGTGGCGCACCCGCGCGAACAGCTGTTCGGGGTGGGCGACGGCCAGTTCGAGATGTTCGGGGGCGAGTCGATCGATCAGCGGCGGCGCTTCGTCGAGCGAGCCGAGCAGGATGATCGCGCCATTGTCGTGCCAGCTGGTCGAGGCCGTCACGCCGGTCGAAAGACGGCCGAGCTGGCCCTCGACAGCTCTGGCCACCGCGTCCGCCAGTACCGCGTCGTCGGTGAACAGGATCGACTGGCTGGTCGGATCATGTTCGGCCTGGCTCAGCAGATCGGCCGCGATCCACTCGGGATCATTGTCGCCGTCCGCGACGACGACGATTTCGGACGGCCCGGCGACCATGTCGATGCCGACCACGCCGTAGAGCTGGCGCTTCGCCTCGGCGACCCATGCGTTGCCCGGCCCGACGATCACGTCGACCGGGTTCAGCCGCGCAGTGCCGTAAGCGAGCCCGGCGATCGCCTGGGCGCCGCCGATCCGCCAGACCTCGTCGACGCCGGCAATCTCGGCCGCGGCGAGGACGAGCGGGTTGACCGTGCCGCCGGGGGTGGGGGTGACCATCGCGATGCGATCCACCCCGGCGACCTTGGCCGGGATCGCGTTCATCAGCACCGAACTCGGATAAGAGGCACGGCCGCCCGGCACGTAGAGGCCGGCGGCC
Source organism: Sphingomonas bacterium (assembly GCA_028289965.1). Lineage (GTDB taxonomy): Bacteria > Pseudomonadota > Alphaproteobacteria > Sphingomonadales > Sphingomonadaceae > JAQGLK01. The sequence goes on along the minus strand of JAQGKS010000155.1, from coordinate 4,263 downwards.
TCCACCGCGCCCCAGCGCACGCCCATGCGCACCCCGGAAAGGTCGGTCGTCTCGCTGTCCGCCGGTCGCTGCGCGGCGTGATAGACGCGGATGCGATCGGCGGCGAGCTCGAGCGCGGCGCGCAGATCGGGCGCGAGCCCGTCGAGCGCGGCGCGGCATTCGGCGCGGCTGACCTGCCATCCGGTCGCGTCCAGATCATGCCCGTCAAAGCGGCGGGTATAATCGGCCAGCGCCGCGTCGCCGCGTGCCCGCACGTCGGCGACGATCGCCGCGACATCGCGCGACACGTCGCCGTCCGCCTCGCGCCGGGCATTGACCAGCGTGGCGAAGGCCGTCGCGAAACCGGCATCGGCGGAGGACAGGCGCAGCGGCTCAGGCAGCATTGCGGACCTCGGCGCAGGCACGAAACGCATCGACCAGCGGCCCGATCTGCGCCGCGCGCGTCTTGAAGGCAGCGCGATTGACGATCAGCCGGGCCGACACCTGGGTGATCACCTCGACTTCGACCAGGCCGTTTTCCTTCAGCGTGCGGCCGGAGGAGACGAGATCGACGATCCGGCTCGACAGGCCGAGAACGGGGGCGATCTCCATCGCGCCGTTGAGCTTGACGCATTCGGCCTGCACCCCGCGGCTTTCGAAATGGCGGCGGGTGAGGTTGGGATATTTGGTCGCCACGCGGACATGGCTCCATTCGCGCGGATCGTCGCCGGCGGCCATTTCGACGGGCTCGGCCACCGACAGGCGGCAATGGCCGATGTTGAGGTCGACCGGCGCGTACAGCTCGGAATAGTCGAATTCCATCAGCACGTCCGACCCGACGATGCCGAGTTGTGCTGCGCCGTGCGCGACGAACGTCGCGACGTCGAAGGCGCGCACCCGGATCAGCCCGATCTCGGGCCGATTGGTGGCGAAGCGGAGTGCGCGGCTATCCTCGTCGGAAAACGCAGCCTCCGGAACGATGCCGACGCGTTCCAGCATCGGCAGTGTCTCGGTGAGGATGCGGCCCTTGGGAATGGCGATGATGATTGGATCGGCCATGGCCGGGCGCTTTACTCGGGGGGCAGCGGCAGGGCAATGGCATGGCGGCAATGGCCGGGCGGCAATGCCAGGCACGCAATGCCGGGGAGGTGCTGCATGACCAGCGAGAATGACGTGCGCGCTGCGCTGCGCTGGCAGGCGGATTATTGCGCCGCCAATGGCTCGCCACTGCAAGGGCGTGTGCTCCATGCGGCCGCAGCGGTGCTCGACCGGTCGAGCGAAACCGGCCGCCGCATCCTCACCTGGGAAGGCGATCCTACCCAGGATGCGCTGCCGCTGCGGCTGGCGGGGGCGCTGCATGCGCTGGTGCGCGGCGGCCGGGCCGGCGGGCTGGCGCGATTCTACACAGGCGAGGTGGCCGATCCCGCCGGGCTGGAGGCGGCGTTGCGCGCGACCATCGCGGAGCATGATCGCGAGATCGTCGGCTGGTTGGCAGGCCCGCCGCAGACCAACGAGCCCGGCCGCTCGGGCCCGCTGATGGCCGGTCTGGTCGCGTTCGCCAGCCTGCACCCCGCGATCGGCGGCATCGAGCTGCTCGAAATCGGATCGTCGGCGGGCCTCAACCTGACGATCGGGCGCTTTGATTTCGATCTCGGCGGCGTGCGGATCGGGCCGGGCGATTCCCCGGTCCTGCTCGCCCCGGATTGGCGTGGCCCGCCGCCGCCCGATGTGCGGCCGACGATCGCCGCAATCCGCGGCGTCGATATTGCCCCGATCGACCTCGGCGTGCCGGCCGAGGCCGAGCGGTTGCTCGCTTATGTCTGGCCCGATCAAATTTCTCGGCTCGAGCGCAACGCCGCCGCGGTGGCGATGGCGCAGGCCCGGCCGCCGCGGCTGGACCGGGGCGACGCGGCCGAGTGGCTGGCTGAGCGACTGGCCGAGCCGCAGCAGGACGGCCGCGCCCGCGTGCTGATGCACAGCGTCGTCTGGCCCTATCTGCCGCCTGCCACCCAGGCGCGGATCGAGGCCCTGATGACGCAGGCCGGCGCACGCGCGACCGTGGAGCGCCCGCTCGGCTGGCTATCCTATGAATGGACCGGCGGGGAGTCGCGCCGGCACGCGCTGCGGCTGCGGACCTGGCCCGCCCCCGGCACCGACCGCATCCTCGCTTATGTCCACGCCCATGGCGCGTGGATCGAGTGGCTGGGAGCGGCCGGGGACCAGCCCGCTCAGCCGCGCTAGATCAGGCCGCGACTTCGGACGGCGCCTTGGCGCGGATCGCCAGCGCGTGAACCCGCTCGGCCAGCAGGTCGGCCAGCGCGGCGTTGACCGCGCGCTGCCGTTCGACCCGGCTCTTGCCCTCGAACGACGGCGCCACGATCTCGACCGTGAAGTGGCTTTCGCCGCGCGCATCATGCCCGGCGTGGCCGCGATGCTTGTCGCTGTCGTCGATCACCGCCAACTGCGCGGGGGCGAGGGCGGATGTGAGCAGCCGTGCGATTTCAGCGGCGACGGGGCCTGTAATTTTGTCGGTCATCCTCCCTATATAGCCGGTTTCTACGAAGGATCACACTTGGCGAGTGAAGGACCTGCCGCGCGGAAGACGAGCGCGAAGATGCACGGACGCGTCGCCGGCCACGCGCAGCCTTGCGGCTATCAGGGCTGCGAGGAAGCGGGCGAGTTTCGCGCGCCCCCCGAAGGCGGCCGCCGCGCCGGCTTCGACGGACCGGGCGACTGGCGCTGGTTCTGCCTTGAGCATGTCCGGGCCTTCAACGGCGGCTATAATTATTTCTCGGGGATGAGCACCGACGAGATCAACGATGCCCAGCGCCCTTATGCCGGGTGGGAGCGCGAGACCCGCGCCTTTACCGCGAACGGATCGCCGCCGCCGCGCTGGGCCGATTTCATCGATCCGCTCGATGCGATCGGGGCGCGCTACGTCGCCCGCGCGCAGGAACGCGCCGACGGGCGGCCGCTGTCCGACGCCGATCGCCGCTCGCTCAAGGTGCTCGGCCTGGCCGCCGACGTGGATCGTCGGGCGCTGCGCCAGCGTTATGCCGATCTGGTCCGCCTTTATCATCCCGATCGCAATGGCGGCGACCGATCGCACGAGAAGGCTTTGCAGGAGGTGATTTCCGCTTATACGCAGCTGAAATCCCGCCCTGCCTTCGCCTGAAATCCGGAAAGCGTACTTCATGGCCGATATCGCAAACGTGCAGCCCGATTCCCGCGAATCCACCGTCCTTTCCGCGCCCGACCGGATGGTCAACGTGCGCGAAGTGTTCGGCATCGACAGCGACATGGAGGTGCCCGCGTTCAGCGAAGCGGACGAGCGGGTGCCCGATCTCGATCCCGCTTATGTGTTCGATCCGGATACGACGCTGGCGATCGCAGCGGGCTTCGCCTTCAACCGGCGGGTGATGGTCCAGGGCTATCACGGCACCGGCAAGTCGACCCATATCGAGCAGGTCGCGGCGCGGCTGAACTGGCCATGCATCCGCATCAACCTGGATGCGCATATCAGCCGGATCGATCTGGTCGGCCGCGACGCGATCGTGCTGCGCGATGGCCAGCAGGTCACCGAATTCCGCGAGGGGCTGCTGCCCTGGGCGCTGCAGACGCCGACCGCGCTCGTCTTCGACGAATATGATGCCGGGCGACCCGACGTGATGTTCGTGATCCAGCGCGTGCTGGAGACCGAGGGCAAGCTGACCTTGCTCGACCAGAATAGGGTGATCCGGCCGAGCCCGTGGTTCCGGCTGTTCGCGACGTCGAACACGGTCGGCCTGGGCGATACCACCGGGCTTTATCACGGCACGCAGCAGATCAACCAGGGCCAGATGGACCGCTGGAACGTGGTCGTGACGCTCAACTATCTGCCCGCCGCGGTCGAGGCGCAGATCGTGCTCGCCAAGTCGGGCGAATATGACAAGCCCGAGGGCAAGAAGGCCGTGGACGACATGGTCCGCGTCGCCGACCTGACGCGTCGCGGTTTCATCAATGGCGACATTTCGACCGTGATGAGCCCGCGCACCGTCATCACCTGGGCGCAGAACGCGCTGATCTTCGGTGACATTGGCTTTGCCTTCCGTCTGTCGTTTCTCAACAAGTGCGATGAGGCCGAACGCGCGCTGGTTGCGGAATATTATCAGCGCGTGTTCGGGCAGGACTTGCCTGAGAGTGTGGTCGGCAAGGCTTGAAGCGCCAGCCCGAATGGACTAAGGGGACTTAGTCCATAGGAGACTCACCATGGCTGAAGCGGACCCGGGCAAGATCGTCAACGTC
>JAQGKS010000130.1 GCA_028289965.1 Sphingomonas bacterium | reverse complement strand
ATGTGGATTGCACGCACGCGCTGGCGGTCGACGAACGCCTGTATGTCGAACCGCATCCGCTTCTTCGCCTCTTGCCCGGTCGCGGGCGTGGACCGCCCTTTTGCGGCATCGTACCGATTGACGCCCGGCTTTACAAACCGGCTCTGCGCAGCCGCCCGGCTGGCTCAGACCGGATCGACGAACAGATCGACCACCTCTGCATCGGCGGCGATGGTGGCGAGCAGCAAGGTGCGGTGGCATCCGTGCGGATCGCGCTCGAAGCAAAGCAGGGCCGACGGCTTTTCCGCGGCAAGATCCAGCATCCGGGCGCCCTGCGCGATGGCCTCGGGCAGTTCCAGCTGCCCGGCATAGACCCGCTCCAGCGTCGCATGGTCGCCCTTGCGCGCCGCCTCGCGTCCCTCCGGCGGGGTGCCGAGCGCCTTGAGCAGGACATAGTCGATCCCGGCCTCGCGCAGCCCGTTGGCCAGTACATTCTTGGAAAAGCCCGGCCGGCGCGACAGCGGCACCGCCCGCACGTCGATCAGCCGCTCGACGCCGGCGCGGGTGAGCGCCGCGATCAGCGCTGCCTGGGTGGCGCCCTGATAGCCGATGGTGAATATCCTCATCGCCCCCATCTAGGGTCGGCCCCCTGTTCGCCCAAGCCCGCCGGCCCTTCTTCTCCCGCGCGGCATCGCCTATGCCGCCGGCCATGACCCATCAGATTCACATCGTCGGCGGCGGGCTCGCCGGATCCGAGGCCGCTTGGCAGCTCGCCGAGCGCGGCGTGCGCGTGCGCCTGTCCGAAATGCGTGGGGTGGAGGGGACGCCCGCGCACCAGACCGACCAGCTGGCCGAACTCGTCTGCTCGAACAGTTTCCGTTCGGACGATCCGGAACGCAACGCGGTCGGCCTGCTCCATGCCGAGATGCGCGCGCTGGGATCGCTGATCCTCGCCTGCGCCGATGCCCACAAGGTACCCGCCGGCTCCGCCCTCGCGGTCGACCGCGATGGGTTCGCCCAGGCCGTGACCCAGCGCATCGCCGACCATCCGCTGATCGAGCTGGTCCGCGAGCGGGTCGATACGCTGCCTGCCGGCCCGGCGATCATCGCCACCGGTCCACTCACCGCCGCGCCGCTCGCCGCGTCGATCGCGGCCGAGACGGGGGAGAGCGCGCTGGCCTTCTTCGATGCGCTCGCGCCGATCGTCCACCGCGACACGATCGACATGGATCTGGCCTGGTTCCAGTCGCGCTGGAACAAGGGCGAGGGGCACGATTACATCAACTGCCCGATGAACAAGGACGAATATCTCGCTTTCCACGCCGGGCTGATCGCCGGCGAGAAAAGCGAGTTCAAGGAATGGGAGGCGAACACCCCCTATTTCGAGGGCTGCATGCCGATCGAGGTGATGGCCGAACGCGGGGTGGATACGCTGCGCTACGGGCCGATGAAACCGGTCGGGCTGGACGATCCGCGCACCGGGCGCTGGCCCTATGCGGTGGTCCAGCTGCGCCAGGACAATGCGCTCGGCACGCTGTGGAACATCGTCGGCTTCCAGACCAAGCTCAAGCATGCCGAGCAGGTCCGCCTGTTCCGCACCATCCCCGGGCTCCAGAATGCCGAGTTCGCGCGGCTGGGCGGGCTGCACCGCAACACCTTCCTCAATGCGCCGCGCCTGCTCGATCCGACGTTGCGGTTGCGCAGCGCGCCGCACGTCCGCTTCGCCGGGCAGATCACCGGTTGCGAGGGCTATATCGAATCCGCCGCGATCGGGCTGCTCGCCGGGCGCTTCGCCGCCGCCGAGATGGCCGGAACCAGTCTCGTCCCCCCGCCGGGGACGACGGCGCTCGGCGCCCTGCTCGGCCACATCACCGGCGGCGCGGATGCCGAGACCTATCAGCCGATGAACGTCAATTTCGGGCTGTTCCCGCCGATCGAGGGCAAGACCCGCAAGGCCGATCGCAAGGCGCTGATGGCTGCGCGCGCGCGGCTGGCGCTGAGTGAGTGGACGGCCGCCGCCTAGCTGTCCTCGTCGTCCGCCGCCGCCCGCGGCGGCGGGCATACCGGTGCGGAGGTCTTGCGCGCGGCCTTGCGCACGACCCGCGTGGTGGCGAACTCCGCGGGCGCCAGCGCGCCGGATCGGTCGGCATCGGCCTTGGCGAACTTCTCGACCGTCTTGATCGCATATTCATCGGGCGACAGCCGCCCGTCGCCATTGGTGTCAAGCTTGGCAAAGGCCTTGCGCCGGCTCAGCAGATATTCCTCGCGCGCCACCGCCCCGTTCTTGTCGCGGTCGTACCGGGCGAAGCGTTTCTCCTCACGCGTCTTCTCGCTGGCCGCCGGCGGCTCCGCGATCGGCGCGGCGGCCATCGGCATCGTCAGCCCCGGGCCGGGCGCGGGGATCGGCGCAATGTCCGCCGCGCTGCTGCTGCGCCACCAGAACAATCCAGCCGTCACCAGAAGCAGCGCCGATGCCACGCCGGCCAGAAACCTGCCCATGCTATCCCTTCCCTGTTCGGCGCCACGCTAGCGGCCGGCGGGCAGTCCGCAAGGTCTCAGCGCCCCGTCAGGCGGACCGCCAGCGCGCGCGCGACGCGGCCGGGTGATCCGATCCGCCGTTCGCCGCCCCGCCCGCGCGCCGCATCGCGTGCCGCCAGCACCG
>JAQGKS010000102.1 GCA_028289965.1 Sphingomonas bacterium | reverse complement strand
AGCGCGTCGCCACACAGCGCGCCGGCAACCTCGCGCAGCGCCGCAATGCGCTCGCCAAGGCTTGCCGTCTCGGCCAGCTCCAGCGGCGCAAGCAGCGGCGCGACCGCATCCCACCAGCCACGCGCCTGGTCCCGCACGGCGCGGTCCCGCCCCTGCCCTTCGGCAAGGTAGCGCCCCATCCCGTCGAGCCCGGCAGGCGGGCGGGGGCCACGCAGCGCGCGATCGAGCCGGCGCGCGCCATCCAGCCACTCGAGCCGCGCTTCCCCCGCCCGCACCAGCGGATGCTTGAGGACGGCGAGCAGCGCCACCGGGGCGAAACGCTGCGCCACCGCCTCGGCGAGCCCGGTCAGCAGCGTGCCCGGCGCGGTCGCGGAAAGCGGCTGGCCCGCGCTGTCGTCGGCGACGATGCCCCAGCGGCCGAGATGGGCGACGACACGCCGGGCGAGCGCACGATCCGGGGTGACGAGGGCCGCGGTCCGCCCCGGCGTCTCGATCGCCTCGCGCAACCCGATCGCGATCGCCTGCGCCTCCTCGGCCGGGCCGGCGAACTCGGCCGCGCGCACCCCGCTTAGGCGGCGGCCGGCGGGGGCGAGCCCATGCCATTTGCCGGTGAACATCGCCGGCGCCATCGCATTGGCGATCGCGCGGGTCCGCGCCGCTGGGGAGGCGACGCCGCCACCCCAGCGCCAGCGCCGCACTTCGCCGCGCGCCACGTCGATCCGGTCGAGCAGCAGCTTGAGGTGAAACTGGGGATGCGTCTCCAGCGCGCGCGGCGGCGCGACGCCCTCCTCGATCCGGGGATGCGGGCCGAGCGCGTCCCACTCGGCATCGTCCATCGCGGCATCCAGCCCGGGTAGAACCAGCATGCCGCGTTCCAGCCGCGAAATCGTGCGCAACAGCCGCGCTACCGCGGGCGCGGCGGTCGTGACGCCGGCGGCGACGACGAAGCCAGGCGGCGGCGTCTCCCGCCAGCCCTCCGCCACCCGGTCGAGCAGCCGGTTGCGCCGGTCGGCCAGGTCGATCCGGCCGAGCCGGGCCAGCTCCCGCGGCCAGCGCGCCAGGATCGCCTCGAGCAGCCCCAGCGAACGCTGCCAATGCTCCGAAAGTTCGGGCGGCACCGCCTCGCGCAGCCGGTGCGGCTCGACCTCGTCGACGATCAATTGATCGATCGTGCGGGCGAGGTCCGCCGCCAACCGCGTCGCTTCGGCCGCGCCGACCGGCTCGCCCGCGGCAAGGCGCGCTTCGCCGACGAGGCGGGAGAGCAGCATTAGCCGCTGGATCGGGTCCACCGCCGGCGGGATCGGCAGCGCGTCGTCGCCGGCCGGATCGAACAGGCTGCCGAGCCGCTCGTCCAGCGCCGGATCGCCGATCGGCACCATCCGCGGCAGCAGCAGCCCGCCGCCGGCCCGTCGCACGAAGGCATCGGTGATCGCCCGCGTCGCGCGCGCATTGGGCAGCAGGATGATGCCCCGTGCCAGCCGCATCGGATCACCGCCATGTTCAGCGATCAGCCCGGCGGCCAGCGCATCGGCGAAGGCGCGGTGCGGAGGTATCGTATAGACGGCCGGGCTGAACCCCTCAGCCACCGGTGAGCATCGCCTCGGTCTCGGGGATGGCGCCGGGCGTTCCGACGTCGAACCAGAGCCCCTGGTGGACGATGCCATATGCGCGCCCGGCGGCGATGGCCCGGTTCCACAGCAGGTTCATCGAATAGGCCCCGCCCGGCGCATCCTTGAACAGGCGGCGCGAAACCAGCTGGACCCCGGTATAGACGAACGGCGCCACCCGGCCGGGCTTGCGGCGCGTCAGATGGCCCAGCGCGTCCATGTGGAAATCGCCCTGCCCGCGATGGCAGTTGGCACGGGCGAGCGGGACGACCAGCAGCAGCGCGTCCATCTGCGCCTCGTCCCAGCGGGACGCGAGCAGGTGGATCGCGTCGACCGGCCCGTCGACCCAATAATTGTCGCTATTAACCACCAGGAACCGCTCGTCGGCAATCAGCGGCAGCGCGTGGGTCACGCCGCCGCCCGTCTCCAGCAACTCGGAGCGCTCGTCCGACACGAGTATCTCCATGTCGGCGAAGCGCCTCCGGACGTGCGCCTCCAGAGCGTCGGCGAGGTAATGGACGTTGACCACGGCGCGCCCGATCCCGGCCGAACGCAGCCGATCGAAGACATGATCGAGCAACGGCTTGCCCGCCACCTCGACCAGCGGCTTGGGCCGCGTCACGGTCAGCGGCCGCATCCGCTTGCCGAGCCCGGCGGCGAGCACCATTGCCGTGCGGATCGGCGCCGAGTTCGGTTGCGGACGCAGCGACAGCGCCTTGTTGATCCGGCTCATGCCGGCACTTCCGCCCACGCCGCGGCGCGCGCTTCGGCCGGCACATTGGCATCGAACCATGCGGCCACCGGCGCGAGCGCGGGGTGCGCCAGGTCGCGCTCCAGATAGTGCCACACGCGGGGCTGATAGGCGAGGTAGCGGGGCTTGCCGTCGCGCTTCCACAGGCGGGTGAAGATACCCAATATCTTGGCGTTGCGCTGCGCCCCGAGCAGGGCATAGGCCGCGCGGTCGAGCGGCATCGTGGCGGCGTATCGATCGAGCATCGCCGCTTCCAGTTCCGGCGCGACATCGCGACGCGCATCCTGCAGCAGCGAGACGAGATCATAGGCCGGGTGCCCGGCCAGCGCGTCCTGGAAATCGAGCAGGCCGAGCCGCCCGTCATCCAGCAGCATGATGTTCTCCGCGTGATAGTCGCGCAGCACCGTCACGTTCCGGACATGCGCCAGCGGCGCGAGCGCCTGCTCCCACGCCGCATGATAGGCGCCCGCGTCCACGTCGAGCCGCAATGCGGGGGCGTACCATTCGGTGAACAGCCCCGCCTCGCGGCGATATTCGGCCATGTCATAGGGCCTGAGCGCGGCGGGCGGATGGGCGTGGAGCGAGGCGGCAAGATCGATCGCCTGCTCGTAGATCCGCAGTTCGCGCGCCGGATCCGCCGCGATCACCTCGGCCATCCGCGCGTCGCCGAAATCCTCGAGCAGGACGAGTCCGGCATCGAGATCGCTGGCGAGTATCCGGGGCGCGGCAAATCCGAGCGTCAGCAGATGATCCGCGACATGGAGGAAGGGGCGCGCATCCTCGTGCGGCGGCGGCGCATCCATCAGCACGGCGATGCGCCCGGGCGCGACCACCCGGAAATAACGCCGGAACGATGCGTCGCCGGCAAGCGGCAATATACGCGCCTCCGCCCAGCCGTTTGCGGCAAGGAAAGCGGGCGCGCTCGGCGGCGGAATCATCGTGGGGGCCATCGCGCTTCCCATGCCGCTGGACGATGCCAAGTCAAGCGTCGCACGTCGCCCGCATCGGTGGCGAGGTGGAGGCGCAAGGCGGATGGCCACAACCGCGCGCCCATCCGTTCCGGCCACTCGATCAGCACCGCCCCCTCGTCGAGCATGTCGTCGAGCCCGAGCTCCTCGATCTCGTCGGGGTGGCGGATGCGATAGAGATCGACATGCGCGATCGGCAGCCGCACCTCCGGCCGGACATAGGTCTGGACGATCGCGAAGGTCGGGCTCGGCGCCTCCTCGGCCAGCCCGAGCGCCGCCAGCACGCCGCGCGCGAACGTCGTCTTGCCCGCGCCGAGATCGCCCGACAGCGTGACCACGTCCCCCGGCCGGAGCAGCGGCGCGAGCGCCGCGCCCGCCGCGGCGGTTGCCGATGCATCGGACAGGATCATTTCTTCCTCGGCAGGCGGATGATCAGCGTGGTGCCCTCGCCCGGTTCGGACAGGAGCGTCAGCGTGCCGCCATGGGCCTCGACGAACTGACGCGTGAGCGGCAGGCCGAGGCCGGTTGCCGGCCGGCTCTCGCCCGGCGCCTGCGAGGCGCGGTGGAAGCGATCGAACACCCGATCGCGGTCCGCCGGGGCGATGCCGGGGCCATTGTCCGAGATGACGATCTCGGCACCCTGGGCATCGCCGGTCGCGCTCAGCAGCACGCGGCCATTGTGCGGGGTGTAGGTGACGGCGTTGCGCAGCAGATGATCGAGGGCCTGGCGCAGCCGCCGCGGATCGCCGGTGACGGTTCCGGCCGACCGATCGATCTTGACCGCGACGTGCAGCGCCCGCGCGCTGGCCGCCTCGGCGACCGATTGCGCCGCCCCCCGGCACAGCTTGGCGACGTCGACCTTCTCCTGCGCCATCGGCAGGCTGCCCGCTTCGGTCTGGGTGAGATCGAGCACATCGTCGATCAGCGTGCCCAGCCGCGTCACCGATTCCAGGATCGCGCCGACATAATCCCGCGCCTGCGCCTCGAGCGGCCCGGCATAGCCGCCGGCGAGCATTTCCGCGAAGCCGCCGATCGAGGTGAGCGGGGTGCGCAATTCATAGCTCATATTGGCGACGAAGGCGGTCTTCAGTCGGTCCGCCTCCTCCAGCGCCTCGTTGCGGTCGCGCAGCGCCTGCTCGATCCCCCGGCTCGCGGTGATGTCGAGCATCGTGAACAGCGCGTTGCCATCGGGCAGCGGCACCGCGGCGAATTCGAAGAAGCGCCCGTCGGCCAGCGCGACGCGGCCCGAGCGCGGCTGGCGCTCCGCGGTCGCGACGCGCACCAGTTCGCGGATCAGCCCGGCCTTGGTCGGATCGGCCAGGCGCTTGGCCACGGCCTCGACCAGCACGTCGATCCGCGCATTCGCGGCGAGGTCTTCCTCGGTCAGGCCCCACACTTCGCGGAAGCGGCTGTTCGAAAGATGGAGCCGGCCGTCCGACGCGAACACGCCGATCGCCTCGAACAGATTGTCGAACGTCGCGGTGCGGACGCGGACGAGCGTGTCGCGCGCACTCGCCAGCTGGACCTGCTCGGTGCGGTCCTCGAAGATCAGCAGCAGCCCGCCATCGGGCAGCGGCTGGGCGACGACGCGCAGGTGGAGCCCGCCCGGCAGCAGCCAATTTTCCTCGATCGCCTCGGTGGCGGAGCGGAACCAGCGCCGCCGCTCCGCCTTCCACGCTGGAAAGTCGCGGCTCTCCGGCAGGCGACCGCTCTCGCGCATCCGTTCCAGCACGCGGTCGAATTCCGGCCGGTCGGCCAGCCATTCGGGTTTCATCGCGAACAGCCGAAGAAACGGCTGGTTGAAGAAGACCAGGCCGCGATCGGGGCCGAACTGCGCCACCCCGGCCGAAAGCAGGTCGAGCATGTCGCGCTGCGCCCGCGCGAAGCGGCCGAGGCTCGCGCGCGCTTCCTCCAGTTCCTCGACATCGACGGCATAGCCCGCCACCCCCGCCTCGCCGACCGGCACGTCGACGATGCGGACCGTGCGGCGCTGTCCGCCGATCGTCGCCGGCGCGGTGCGTGTCGCCGGGCGCCCTTCCTCCCGCGCGGCGGCGGCGGCCGCCATCGGC
>JAQGKS010000007.1 GCA_028289965.1 Sphingomonas bacterium | reverse complement strand
TGAGCAGGACGATCCCCCATTCCTCGGCCGACAGCAGCATCGTCAGCGCGGGGCGAGAAAGCCGGCGCGGCGGAAGATGCGTTGCCCCTCGCCCGACAGCAGGAAGGCGCGGAACGCCGCCCCGGCGGGGTTGCGCGACGCCACCGGGATCGCCAGCACATAGCGGATCGGGGGATGCAGCGCCGCCGGCACCCGCCCGGCGATACGCACGCCGGGCTCGACGAACGCATCGGTCGCATAGACGAAACCCGCCGCCGCCGTCCCCCGCGCCACCAGCAGCAAGGCCGCGCGGACATTGTCCGCCTGCACCACCGACGGCGCGAGGCGCGCCCACAGCCCGGCCTGTTCGAGCGTCGCCCGCGCATAGCGCCCAGCCGGCACCGATTGCGGATCGGCCAGCGCCAGCCGGCCGTCGCCGATCCGCGCAGGAAGCTCGCGCAGGCTGCGCAGCGGGCGCAGATCCGCGGCGGGCACGACGAGGACGAGGCGGTTGCCGAGGAAGTTAGCGCGGCTGCCCCGGCGGAGCAGGCCGCGCCGGTCGAGCGTATCGGCCCATCGCTCGTCCGCCGATACGAACAGGTCGGCGGGGGCCCCGGCGATGATCTGGCGGGCGAGCGCGGGCGTTCCGGCGAAGGCCAGCCGCGGCCGTTCATGGCCCTTGGCGGCCCAGGCATCGGCCGCCGCGGTCATGCTCTCCTGAAGGCTGGCGGCGGCGAGCACCGTCGCCGGCTCCGCGCGCGCCGCCGACGTCGCAGCGAACGCGGCGAGGAGGAAGAGAAAGCGGCCGAACAAGCTGGACATGCCTGGTGGGTAAGGCTGTATCCGGCGGAATACAATGCCGCCGGATCTCACGCCGGGTTTAGAGCTGGCCGTGGCAGTGCTTGAACTTGCGCCCCGATCCGCACGGGCACGGCGCGTTGCGGCTGACCCTGCCCTGCCAATCGGCGGGATCGCCGCTGAGTTCCTCGGGCAAATCGGGCCGGGTCATCTGCAACGGCGAGATCCGCGTCGTCACCAGCCCCAGCGATGCGGCATCGAAATCGTCGCTGTCGTCGCGGCCGGTCAGCGCGTCATAATGGTTGGTGAAGATGTCGGGCATCTCCGGCAGCATCTGATCGTCGAACGCCGGCTGCACCTCGTCGAAGCGGACGTGGCTCAGGATGCGGGTGACGTCCTCGCGGATCGCACCCAGCATCCGCTCGAACAAAGCGAACGCTTCCTGCTTATATTCGTTGATCGGCGTCTTCTGCGCATAAGCGCGCAGGTGGATCACCTGGCGCAGCGCATCGAGCGTCGCCAGATGCTCCTTCCAATGATGATCCAGGCTCTGGAGCAGCACGCTCTTCTCGATCCGCTTCCACGTGTCGAGGCCGATCGCCTCGACCCGCGCCGCAGCCGATTCGGTCGCCGCCGCCTCGACCCGCTCGAGCAGCAGCTCGGGGTCGATCGCCTCTTCGTTCAACCAGTCGTCGATCGGCAGCTGGAGGTTCAACAGCTCTTCCGAACGGGCCTTCAGCCCCTCGATGTTCCACTGCTCGGGATAGCTGTTGGGCGGGCATGCCGCGCCGACGATCCCGTTCACCGTATCGAGCCGCATGTCGGTGACGACATCGTCCACCGCATCGGCATCCATGATGTCCGAACGCTGCTCGTAGACCACCTTGCGCTGGTCGTTCATCACGTCGTCATATTCGACGACCTGCTTGCGGATGTCGTAGTTGCGCGCCTCGACCTTGCCCTGCGCGGTCTGGATCGCCTTGGAGATCCACGGCGAGACGATCGCCTCGCCATCCTCCAGATTCTTGTTCATCATCCGCGCGAACATCGTCTGCGGGCCGAAGATGCGCAGCAGATCGTCGTCGAGGCTGAGATAGAAGCGGCTGAGGCCGGGGTCGCCCTGCCGGCCCGAACGGCCGCGCAGCTGGTTGTCGATCCGCCGGCTCTCGTGGCGCTCGGTGCCGAGCACGAACAGCCCGCCGGCTTCGAGCACGCGCAGCCGCTCGTCCTCGATCTCGGCATCGATCCGCGTCGCGACTTCCTGATATTCGGGCGTGCCGGCGACGAGGTCGGGATGCTCATCGAGCATCCGGAATTCGAGGTTGCCGCCCAGTTTGATGTCGGTCCCGCGCCCGGCCATGTTGGTCGCGATCGTCACCGCGCGCAGGCGGCCGGCCTGGGCGACGATGTGCGCTTCCTGCTCATGATAGCGCGCGTTGAGCACCTTGTGGGGCACGCCGTCGGCGACCAGGAACTCGGACAGCATCTCCGACTTCTCGATCGATACCGTGCCGACCAGCACCGGCTGGCCGCGCTCGGATGCCTCGCGGATGGTCTTGGCGATGGCACCGAACTTGTCGGTCATGTTCTTGTAGAATTCGTCTTCCTCGTCGATCCGCTTGACCGGCAGGTTGGTCGGGATCGAGACGACGTTCATCTTGTAGATCTGGTAGAACTCGGCCGCCTCGGTCGCCGCCGTTCCGGTCATGCCCGACAGTTTCGGGTACATCCGGAAATAATTCTGGAAGGTGATCGATGCGAGCGTCTGGTTCTCGGGCTCGATCGCCACGCCCTCCTTGGCCTCGACCGCCTGGTGGAGCCCGTCGGACCAGCGCCGACCGTCCATCATCCGGCCGGTAAACTCATCGATGATGATGACCTTGCCGTCCTTGACGATGTAATCCGTGTCGCGCTTGTAGATCACGTTGGCGCGCAGCGCCTGGTTCAGGTGGTGGACGACCTGCGTGTTCTCGAAATCATAGAGGTTCGCGCCCTCCAGCAGGCCGTTATCCTCGAGCATCCGCTCGACCGCCTCGGTGCCGTCCTCGGTCAGCATCACGGAACGCTGCTTTTCGTCCAGCTCGTAATTGCCGACCGGGATCTGCTTCACGATCGCGTCGACCGACATGTACAGCTCGGACTTGTCGTCGGTCGGGCCGGAAATGATCAGCGGGGTCCGCGCTTCGTCGATCAGCACCGAATCGACCTCGTCGACCACGGCATAGCTGAACGGGCGCTGCGTCATCTGCGCGCGCTCATACTTCATGTTGTCGCGCAGATAATCGAAGCCGAACTCGTTGTTCGTGCCGTAGGTGATGTCGGCGGCGTAGGCGTCGCGCCGCTCATGATCCATCATGTTGGGCACGATCACGCCGACGGTCAGGCCGAGGAAGGTATAGACCTGACCCATCCACTCGGCATCGCGCCGCGCCAGATAGTCGTTGACGGTGACGACGTGCACGCCCTCGCCCGACAGCGCGTTGAGGTACACCGCCAGCGTCGCGACCAGGGTCTTGCCCTCGCCGGTCCGCATCTCGGCGATCTCGCCGCGATGGAGGACGATGCCGCCGATCATCTGGACGTCGTAATGGCGCTGGCCGAGCACCCGCTTGGCCGATTCCCGCACCGTCGCGAACGCCTCGGGCAGCACGTCGTCGAGCGTCTCGCCATTCGCCAGCCGCTCGCGGAACAGCACCGTCTGGTTGCGCAGATCCTCGTCGGACATGGCCGACATCGTCGGCTCATAGCCATTGATGCGATCCACGATCGAACGCAGCGACTTGACGTAGCGATCGTTGGACGATCCGAAAATGGCCTTGGCGATGCCGCCGAGCATGGGACGTTCCTTGGGTAACAAGCAGGCGCGCGAGGCAAGGATTTGCCCCACACGGTTCGGCCGGGGAGATAGGTGGCGGCGCGGTCCGCGTCAATTCGGTGGCGACGGGCCGCAGCGGCGAAGGGCGTTGGCATTGCGGCACCCCGTTCGCACGCGCCGCTGTCCTACACGCCGCCGCCGCGCCATGGTCCGCATCGCCGATGCTTTCGCGCATCGATCCGAACTGCGAACAACAACGTCCCGGGAGCGACTTTGGTGACTTTCCAGGCCGCCGACCTTTGCGACCTTCCATATCGCCCGCCTCGGCGCCGGTGCATCCGCGCCCCCTTGCCCCACCTGCCCGGCGGCGGCATGGCTGGGGCATGACACGCTCCCCGCTCGCCTCGCCCTTCCCCGATCTTCCCGCCGTCGCCGGCGTCCGCGTCGCGGTGGCGCGCGCGCGGTATAAGACGTGGGACCGCGCCGACCTGACCTATGTCGCGCTCGACGAAGGCACCGCCGTCGCCGGCGTCACGACCAGGAGCAAATGCCCCTCGCCCGAGGTCGAATGGTGCCGCGCCGCGCTCACCCTCGGCCATGCCCGTGCGCTGGTCGTCAACGCCGGCAACTCCAACGCGTTCACCGGCAGCCGCGGCCGCGCCGCGGTCGAGGCGATCGCCGCGCGGGTGGCCGGCGCCACCGGCTGCCGGCCATCGGACGTGTTCGTCGCCTCGACCGGGGTGATCGGCGTGCCGCTGCCGATCGACAAGGCGGAAGCCGGGATCGATGCCGTCCTCACCGCGCCCGAGGCAAGCTGGGAGGAGGCCGCCGCCGCGATCTCGACCACCGATACCTTCCCCAAGGGCGCGATCGCCCGCGCCGTGGTCGGCGGGCGCACCGTCGATCTGGTCGGCATCGTCAAGGGTTCGGGGATGATCGCGCCGGACATGGCGACGATGCTCGGCTTCATCTTCACCGATGCCGCGATCGATCCCGCCTTGCTCCAGACGATGCTGGCCGCCGCGAACATCCGCAGCTTTTCGTGCATCACGGTCGATAGCGACACCTCGACCTCGGATACCGTGCTCGCCTTCGCCACCGGCGCGGCGGGCAACGCGCCCCTCACCACGATGGACGACGCCGGGGCCGATGCCTTCCAGGCGGCGCTGACCGATCTGTGCACGCAGCTTGCCCACCTCGTCGTCCGCGACGGCGAGGGCGCGACCAAGTTCGTCACCGTGCAGGTCGATGGTGCCGTGTCGGACGAAAGCGCGCGCATCGTCGCCCTCTCGATCGCCAATTCGCCGCTGGTGAAGACCGCGATCGCCGGCGAGGACGCGAATTGGGGCCGGGTCGTCATGGCCGTCGGCAAGGCGGGCGAGCCGGCCGAGCGCGACAAATTGGCGATCCGCTTCGGCGCCACCCAGGTCGCCCGCGATGGCCTGGCGGTCGAGGGCTATGACGAGGCCCCCGTCGCCGCCCACCTCAAGGGCAGCGACATCGAAATCGGGGTGGACCTGGGTCTCGGCGATGGCCGCGCCACCGTGTGGACCTGCGATCTGACCCACGGCTATATTTCGATCAACGCCGATTACAGGAGCTGAGCATGGCCGCGCGCAATCCGGGCCATGCCCTCGACACCGCCGTCACCGCAATGATGCGGGAGGTCGCCGCCGGGATCATGATGCCGCGCTTCCGCAAGCTGGAAGCGCATCAGATCGCGGAAAAGACCCCCGGCGATCTCGTCACCATCGTCGATCAGGAATCGGAAGCCCGGCTGACCGAGCAACTCGCCGCGCTGCTGCCCGAGGCGCGGGTGGTCGGCGAGGAAGCGGCGGCGGCGGATCCCGCGATCCTCGATCGGTTGCAGGACGGCACCGTCTGGGTGATCGATCCGCTCGACGGCACGATGAACTTCACGGAAGGGAAACACCCGTTCGCGATCATGATCGCGCTCGTTGCCGACGGCGAGACGCAGGCCGGCTGGATCCTCGATCCGGTGTCGGGGCGGATGTGCCACGCGGCCCTGGGCCAGGGGGCGTTCGTCGATGGCGAGCGGGTGCGGGCGAAAAGCAGCGGATCGCCGCTGCCGATCGCGGCGATCGCGACCTATTTCCTGAGCGACGAGCGGCGGGCGGACATCGAGGCGCGTTCGGCCGGACGGATCGAGCTGGTGGCGATCCCGCGCTGCGCGGGGGAGCAATATCCCCGGCTGGTTCTCGGCCAGAACGATCTCACCCTGTTCGAGCGGACCTTGCCATGGGATCACCTGCCCGGCGCATTGTTCCTGGAGGAAGCGGGCGGCCGCATCGCCCGGCCGGATGGCACGCCGTACCGCGTGGCACTGCCCGGCAAGGGCCTGATCGCCGCCGCCTCGCCCGCGATCTGGGACGAAGCGGCGGAAATCTTGTTCGGTTAGTTCAATGGGTTAGAGGGCGCTCTCGATCCAGCCTTTGAGCTGGCTCTTGGGCGCCGCGCCAACCTTGGTGGCGGCCGGTGCGCCATCCTTGAACAGGATCATCGTCGGGATGCCGCGCACGCCATATTGCGCCGGCGCATCCGGATTCTCGTCGATGTTGAGCTTGAGGATGGTCACCTTCTCGCCCAGTTCGTCGGACAATTCCTCCAGCGCGGGGCCGATCATCTTGCAGGGCCCGCACCATTCGGCCCAGAAATCGACGACCACCGGCCCGCCAGCGGCGATAACGTCGGTATGAAAGCTGCTGTCGGTGACCTTCTTCGTCGCCATCGCGAATTCTCCTTATGTCGTACCCGATGTAGGCGGGCGGGCAGGCCCCCTCAACCGTCGACAGGAAGGATTTGCTCCTCCCCTGTCAAGCCGGGCTTGTTGCTCGCGATCAGCTCGGCCGGCAGCCGCAGCAGGCGCGGCCCGGCGGTGTACAGCAAGGCCGCCTCGACCGGCCGGCCGGGGAACACCACCTCCAGCGCGGCGACATAGGCCGCCATCTGGCGCAAATGATGGTCCGGCGCCGCGGCGGCATCGGCCGGCACGCGGCGGCCGGTCTTGAAGTCGACGACCAGCACGCGATCCTCGGTCACGAGCAGCCGGTCGACCGTTCCGGCAATGACTTCGCCTCCGACGACCGCGGCGATCGGCGCCTCGGCCAGCGCATCGGGGCCGAACAGATCGGCAAAGGCCGGGTCGGCGATGATCGCGCAGGCATCCGCGGCGATCCCTGCCCGCCACTCCGGCGCACTATCCGCCGCGGCACCCTCCAGCCATCGCGTCGCCGCGCCCGCGCGCCGTTCGGCGGGGACGGCGGGCAACCGCTCGAACAGCCCGTGCAGCAGCGTTCCCCTGCGCGCCGCCTCCCGCAGCGCCGGCGTGGGTGGTGGATCGGCGACGCGGTCGGGCCCGAGCGAGGATGGCGCCAGCGGGCGGGGC
>JAQGKS010000161.1 GCA_028289965.1 Sphingomonas bacterium | reverse complement strand
GCCGGCATGTCGAGCTTGTAGAGCTTGGCGGCGTTGTCGTGGGTCAGTTTCTTGATCAGCTCGGGCGGCATATGCCCCATCTGGCGCTGGATCGCGGCGCGCGAATTGGGCCAGATGCTGTCGGGATGCGGATAGTCCGACGCCCACAGCAAATTGTCCGGCCCGTAGAAGTTCAGCAGCGCCATCGCCGTCGGGCTTTCCTGGAACGTCGCGTAGATCTGGCGCTTGAACAGCTCCGATGGCTTGGTCTTGATCTCGATCCCGCCGCGGCTTTCCCAATATTCCTTGGCTTCCCACACCCGCCAGTGGCGATAATCGAGCTCCTCAATCAGCCACGGCAGCCAGCCTACGCCGGATTCGGCGATGACGATCTTCATCTTGGGATGCTTTTCGAGGATGCCCCAGGCGAACAGATCGACGAACGGATCGATGAACTGCGAGATGAAGGATTTGGCGTGGGTGAGATGCCCCGCCACCTTGCCCGCCGCCGGGTTGGGCACGCCGCGCCCGCCGAGGAACACGACGACGTGGAAGGAAAGGACGATCCCCGTCTCCTCCACCGCGTTCCAGAACGGCTCCCACCTTTCGTCGTGGAGGCCGGGGTTGGCGACCGCGATCTGCAGATTGGCCTGCTTGAAGATGCCCTTGGCGGCGATCCGGCGGAGCTCTTCGGTGGCCGATTCGGGATATTCGGGCAGCATCGGCACGCCGATCAGCCGATCGGGCGCGACCGCGCAGAAATCCGCCAGCCAGTCATTATAGACGCGGTAGCAGGCGTCGCGCAGTTCGGTATCCTCGAGGTTGATCGAGGTCACCGGGCCGAAGATGACGTGGCTGTAGACACCGTCGCGGTCCATGTCCGCCAGGCGCAGCTCGGCCACGGCGGGGCGGCGTTCGGACGGGTCGGCGATGCCGCCGCGATCGAACGCGGTGAAGATCGGCTTCGGCCCGGTATCGCCGGTCGGCTTGCCGGACCAGCTGCCCCATACCTGGCCCTCGCACACCCACACCGGGCGTCCGTCGCGTTCCTCGATGTGCGGCGCGCGCGGCTTGAGTTCGTCGGGAAGTCCGCTCGTCCACAGGTCGGCGGGAAGCATGTTGAGATCGAGATGATCATCGCATGAAATCAGCGGATAGCTCATAATCGCCTCTCCTGTTTCGAACATAGTACGCCGCATGCCGGGCCCGACAAGGCTGACCCGTCCGCTCAGGCCAATTCCTGCTCGGCGTCGCTTGCGTCCATCGCCGCCGCGGCGCCGTCGCGCTGCGCCATCTTGCGGATGATCGTTCGGCTGCGGACGCCGCCGGCATCGATGTTGAACGCGCGCAGTTTCAGATCGGGATTATCCTCGATCGATTGCTGCTGCGCCTCAAGCACGGCGATGTCCTCCGCGAAGACCTTGCCCTGCAGCATCTTGGTGCGGGCGGTGCGTTCCGCATTGCCGATGTCGACCCCGCGCGCCGCGCCCCAATAATACCAGCTCGTCGTCTCCGTCTCCGGGGTGATCGCGTCGATCACGAAGCTGCGCACCGGATGATTCTCCAGCGACCAGCCTTCCGACACCGGGGCTACGCCGACGTCGATGATCACGCTGCTCGGCGGCAGGAAGTGGCAGATCTGCCAGCGATCGACATTCTCCTGGTCCGGGCTGGTGCGATAGGCCGGTGCCGGTGGCACGTCGTGCATCCAGCGCTCCACGATCACCCGATCGCCCTCGACCCGACTGGTGATCGGCGATTGCATCAGCTCGGGCTGGCCGATCGATCCTTCGTGGACATAGGTCTCGTGCGTCAGGTCCATCAGATTGTCGACGAGCAGCTGGTAATTGCAGCGGACATGATAGCTGCCGCCGTCGAACACCCAGCCCGGATCCTCGCACATCCAGTAATCGGGAACGAGCGCGGGGTCCGCCTTGGCCGGTTCGCCGATCCACACCCAGATGAACTGGTAGCGTTCGACCACCGGATATTTTGCGGCGCAGATCGATCGGTTCACCGGATCGGACTTGATCGGCATTTCCACCGCGCGGCCATCGGCGTCGAGCACCAGGCCATGGTAGCGGCAGCGAATATTGTCGCCTTCCTTGATCCCCATGCTGAGCGGCAGCAGGCGGTGGGGGCAGGCGTCCCGCATCGCGGTGACCGATCCATCCTGCTTGCGATAGACCAGGATGCGTTTTCCGCAGACGGTGCGGCTGAACGGTTCGGGGCCGATGTCACGCGCGTAGGCGATCACATACCATTGATTGGTGACGAACATTCACAGGTCTCCGGCGTGCGGTGCCGCGAGGGCGAAATCGGGGGGCGATCCGATCATTCGCCGGATGCCCAGACGGCGAACGCCGCGCCGACCCCGGTGCCGGCCGGCGTGCGGTACAGCGGCACATAGTCGATCCAGTCGAGCGGCAGCCGGTCGACGGCGCCCGCCGTGACGATCCAGTTCAGTATCTCCGACGATCCGGACATCAGCGCCCCGTCCGGCAACTCGCGCAGCAGATGGGCATTTTCGGGCGCGAAACCCGCGATCACCCGCCGATCGAGTTCCTCGTCGACGATGAAGTGGCTGAGGCCGCCCGATGCGACCACCGCGACCCGCAGATCGGTCGGGCTTTCCTCGATCGCGTCGCGCAGCGCGCGGCCGATGTCGTGGCAGCGC
The DNA here is from genome assembly GCA_028289965.1 of Sphingomonas bacterium. Taxonomy (GTDB): domain Bacteria; phylum Pseudomonadota; class Alphaproteobacteria; order Sphingomonadales; family Sphingomonadaceae; genus JAQGLK01. Next base: position 2,248 of record JAQGKS010000161.1, on the reverse strand, counting down.
GCCGCGCTGGGCACGTTGGGGGGATAATAAGTGTTGATCAGGATCGGGATGACCGGGATCGGCCGATCGCCCATCAGCCGCTTGACGATGAACCCGAAGGCATGGCCGAAGCCGGCCTTGTGCGGATCGACGATCTTCGACGATGTCGCCACGTCGATGTTGCGCGCGACCATGCCCTTGATCAGTTCGAGCGCGAATTCGCGCGCGCCGGGGAAGCTGTGCACCGCGTCCATCGCGTAGCCGCGGCCCATCGATTTCGCCCAGGCCGGATATTTGGCATCGCCCCAACGATCGTGGGTGACGATCTCGTCGCCGTAGAACATCGAGATGACGGGCAGGTTCTCGGGCCCGAACAACTCGGCCTGATCGTCGCCGACGATGATGACGACGTCCGGTGCGATCCGTTCGAGATCCGCCTTCAGCCGGTCGAGCGCGCGCTGGCAGGTGTCGGCCGCCTCCCGAAGCGCCGCCGGGGTGACCCGATCCTCGTAGCGGGAGCCGACATTGGCGAGCAGCTCGTCATAGCTGATCCAGGTGCCGTCCGACTGGTTGAGCTTGGCGTTCCGGAGGTCGTCCGCCGCCCGGTGCACCCAGTCGTCGCTTTCGAGCGTGAGCATCGGCGTATGGGATGTGCCGATACCCATGACAATTCGAGCCATCCACGATCATCCATGCAAGTATTTGTTGATCGAGAGTTCCGGACGGTCGCGCATGCACGCGCTGAGAACATCGAGAGTTGTGCGGGGGAGATATGTCGACCCGAACAATACTCGCTGCGGAACCCCGTATTCCAAGTCAGTTCCTCCCGAAGTTGATCCCCGGACCGGCTTCTGTCCATTGCATAATCATGCCCCGGCCATGCCGTTTCGGCATATCCGCCAACGGGCGGCGTTGCGCGGTGGCTCGATCCTTCCTGACGCAATTTCGGTTCCCTCCCGCGGCTTGATGGGCGTGGCGGATCAGCGCACCTTGGCGCACCGGCGGCTGAAGGGAGAGCGGCATGCAAGCGACGACGACCGAACGGCTGGAGGGGACGGCCTATGGCCGGCAGCAGCCGCAACCGAACGCGCTGCTGACCGAGGTCGGCCCCGGCACGCCATGTGGTGAATTGATGCGGCGATATTGGCAGCCCGTTCTCGCGTCGCACAACGTCACCAGCCGGCCGCGCGAAATTCGTATCCTCGGCGAGGATCTGATCGTCTTCCGCGACGGGGAAGGGCGCCCCGGCCTGCTCTACCCGCGCTGCATGCACCGCGGCACCAGCCTGTTCTGGGGGCATGTCGAGCAGGATGGAATCCGCTGCTGCTATCATGGCTGGAAGTTCGACGTCGAAGGCAATTGCCTGGAACAGCCGTGCGAGCCGAACGGCGGAATGCAGCGGGCCGAGCATCGCCAGCCCTGGTATCCGGTGCGCGAACGCTATGGCCTGGTGTGGACCTATATGGGCCCGCCGGACCGGATGCCGGCGCTGCCGCGCTTCGATTCGCTCGAGCCGCTCGAACCGGGGGAGACCTATGCCGCGCTGGACAATAGCGTCGGCGCGCACGGCGACATGAACGGGCCGGAGGTGGTGCCCTACAGCTGGCTCCACATGAACGACAATGTAATGGACCCGTTTCACGTCCAGGTGCTCCATTCCACCTTCAGCGTGACGCAGTTCGTGCGCGAGTTCGCGGTGATGCCGACGGTAACGTTCGAGGAGATCGACGCCGGCGTGATCTACCGCGCGCATCGCCGGCTGGACGATGGACGGCAGGTCGATCGCGTGTCGACGTGGATGATGCCCAACATCATGAGCGTGCCGAGCATCACGATGGCGGCGGGGCGGCCGGACTCAATCGGCATCGTCGTCCCGGTCGATCAGACGCATTGCCGGGTGGTGATGGTGGTGCGCGTCCCGGAAGGCGCGCCGGTGATGAACGACGGCGTCGGGCTGGCCAGCCTGAAGCCGTGGAACGAGATGGCGGTGGAGGAGCGGCAGGATCGGCCGGGCGATTTTGAAGCGCAGGCCGGGCAGGGGCCGGTCTCGCTCCACTCGGAGGAGCATCTCGTCACCTCGGATCGGGGTATCGGACTGCAACGCCGGGCGCTGACCCGGGCGATCGCCGCGGTCGAGCAGGGCGGCGATCCGCCGGGGCTGCGCTTCGGCGACGACAGCGCGATCACCCACATGCCGTCGGGCAACTTCTTCCGCTGAGCGGGCTGAACCGGGCGCCTTACGCCGCTCGCCGCGTCCGCAGCAGCGTCG
>JAQGKS010000208.1 GCA_028289965.1 Sphingomonas bacterium | reverse complement strand
TTGGTCCGGCCGTGCAGCGCGCGGTTGGCTGCCGCCTCCGCTTCGCGCCTGTCGCGAGCCCGCGCCTTGCGCGCCGTGCGCATGTTCACAACGTCCGCCATCGCAACCTCTTGCCATCGATCCTGCGCGCCGCACCAGACCCGAGCCGCCAGGGCGCGAGCGACCCAGCGGTACGTAATCGGAAACCCCGCGGCCCGCACCGTGCAACCTGACGCCGGCTAGAATCGATATGAGATGCCGAGCGCGGCCTCGATTCCGGGCGTGGCGGCCGTAAGCCCGAGATCGACTTCGGTATCGAATTGAAGGTTCGGCTGCGATTCCGGCGTCCAGGCAAGCGCAAGGTCGAACGAGCCTTGCGTGCTGTGATCGGCCGGGTCCCGCTCGAAACTGGTCCACAGCTCGGCAGACGCGCCCAATCCATGGCCGAGGTCATGGCTGAGGCTGACGACGCCCGCCAAGGCAACATGGTGGCCGTGGCCGTCCTCATCGCCGAGGAGGTCGATCTCGGGGTCGAGCGTGAGCGACCATCTTTCGGACAGATCGAACGACAGCGGGATGATCACGCCGCCCTCCCAAGCACCGGCGCCGATTTCGCTCCGACCGGTCGGAGCGGTGACGAATGCCCGGATCGCAGCCGATGTGCCGCTGCCATCGGGGTTGCGAAGGTTGAGCTTGAACGCGCCGGTCAGATCGCCTGGTCCGTGCACCGTGCGTTGCAAGCCCGTCGATCGGTCCTTGATCCGCACGACGCCCAATGGCGTGAAGCCGAGTTGAACCTCGCTATGGTCCGTCACCCCGAGGCGAGCGAGCACCTCGCCAAATGCGGAGCGGAGCGTCTCCATCGGCCCATCCCTGTCGCGGGACACCGAGGCGAGGCCGGTTTCGACCAGCAGATGCCCGGCATCGACGATACAGGATGGAGTGTCCTTTCCCGGTCGCTCGGCACATAGTTCCCGTAGCGACGAGGCGGGTTGGGCCGCAGCCGGGCAGGGCAGCACGATCACCGCGAGGGCCGCCGCCGCCGCTTCGATCGACCGCCACCCCGACAGAGCCATTCCGCTTCCTCCGTTCACCCGGTGCGGGAACGAAGCCCCAGGCGGTAAGTTGCCGCGCCGCTCGCTGGGGGCGCAACAGTAGGCAGCAGCGGACGATCAGGGCGCGGACGTGGGCTGGTGCCCAGCACAAAGGTAGAAGACGCACGCTGGTGCTGCGCCGGCCAGCAACCAGCCTTTCCGGCGCGATCAGGAAATGTTATCTTGTATCATTCAGCGGCGGGGCCTATCGGGCGGGCCAGCCCGGCCAGAGGCGGGGAAGCCGCGTGTCGTCATAACGTCGCTGAAAGTGGTTTGATGAATCAGCGTTTCCGGATCCCCGCCTGTGTGGCGCTTACCGCCATGCCGGCCGCGCTCCTCGCCCAGCAGCCCGAGGCAGGCGGCGGCCCGAACGGAGCGCCGCCGGCGGTCGCCACCGACCAGGCTGCTGCCCAGGAGACCTCCGCCTATCACGCGGAGCGGCCGCCCGAGATCGTCGTAACCGGCGCACTCAACCGGGATCGCCGCGATATCCTGTCCGGCGTCACCGTTTTGCAGGGCACCGCTCTCGTCCAGTCGCTCCGTCCGACGATCGGCGAGACGCTCGCCCGCACCCCCGGCGTCTCCGCGACCTCGTTCGGCCCGAACGCCTCGCGCCCGGTGCTGCGCGGGCTGCAGGGGGAGCGGGTGCGGGTGTTGACCGACGGTATCGGGTCGATCGACGTATCGAACACCAGCGTCGATCACGCGGTGGTGATCGATCCGTTGCTGGCCGAGCGGGTCGAGGTGCTGCGCGGCCCGGCGGCGTTGCTCTATGGCTCGGCGGCGATCGGCGGCGTGGTCAATGTGCTCGACCGGCGGATCCCGCGCAGCATCCCGGACGAGCCGGTGCATGTCGACATGATCGGCACCTATGGCAGCGCCTCGACCGAGCGATCGCTCGCGGGATCGGTCAACGCGCCACTGGGCGACCGGATCGTCGTACACGCCGACGGCAGCTACCTGAAGACCGATGATCTTCGCATCGGCGGCCATGTGCTGGCCCCCGCCGCCCGCCGCGAGGCGCGCGCGTCCGCGCTGGCCCAACCCGCCGGTGCGGCCGCGCCGATCGATTTCGCAGCCAATGCGGCGCTTGCCCGACGCCTGCCGAACAGCGGGGCGGAGACCTGGTCGGCGGGCGTCGGCGCGGCGATCATCACCGCCACCGGCAATCTCGGCATTTCGTACAGCCATAATGACAGCCTCTACGGCGTGCCGGTGCGCTATGCGACGCGGCCGGGCCAGGGGCAGGAGGCGCCGCGGATCGACTTGACGCAGGACCGGCTCGACGGGCGCAGCGAGGTCCAGACGGGCGGCGACCTGCTCAGCGCGATCCGCGTCCGCGTCGGCTATGCCCGCTATCGCCACTCCGAGCTGGGGGAGGATGGCGCCATCGGCACCGCCTTCTACAATAAGGGGCTCGAGGCGCGGCTGGAGCTTGCCCAGGCGCGCCACGGTGCCTGGACCGGGATGACGGGCGCGCAATATTATGCGCGCGATTTCGACGTGGCGGGGGCCGAGGCGTTCCTGCCGAAGAACCGGACCGCCCAGATCGGCCTGTTCACGCTCCAGCAGTTCGACCTCGGCGCGCTCAAGCTGGAGGGCGGCGCGCGCTATGAGCAAGCGAACCTGACTGCCAGCCCCGCGCCGGGCCAGGGACGGTTTGTCGAGGGTAGCCGCCGCTTCGATGCGGTGTCGGCCTCGGCGGGCGCGTCCTACGCCGTGGTGGATGGCTGGCGGTTGGGCGTGAACATCTCGCGCAGCGTCCGCGCGCCATCGGCCGAGGAGCTGTTCGCCAACGGCCCGCACGCCGGCACCGAAGCGTTCGAGATCGGCGATCCCGCGTTCAGGACCGAGCGCGCGTGGAACGCGGAGGCGGTGCTCCGGGGCGGCGGGCCGGGCTACAGCCTGGAGGCGTCGATCTACCATGTCTGGTTCGACAACTTCATCTACGAGGACCGGACCGGCGCGATCGAGGACGGGTTGCCCGTCTATCAGGGACGGCAGGCGGGGGCGCGGTTCTACGGGTTCGAACTGCAGGGCAGCCTGACGCTGGCAAGGATCGGCGGCCTGACCGTCGCCGCCGATGGCCTGGCCGATTATGTCCACGCGACCATCGACGATGTCGGCCCGGCCCCGCGCATCCCGCCGCTCCGCCTGCTCGGAGGCATCGGCGCGACGAGCCGGCGGGTGGACGCCCGGATCGAGGTCGAGTGGACCGATGCGCAGAAGCGCGTCTCCGCGCTGGAGACGGCGACCGCCGGCTTCACTCTGGTCAATGCGGAGCTCAACCTGCGGCCGTGGGGCCGCGATCGGCCGCTGAGCTTCGCGCTGTCGGCCAACAACATCTTCGACGTCGATGCCCGCCGCCATGCCTCGTTCCTCAAGGATTTCGCACCGCTGGCGGGCCGCGACTTCCGCATCACCGCGCGCGCCAGCTTCTGATCGGATCAGCGCTCGAAAGCCATCATGCGCCTCGCGAGAGGGGGAGGGCATCAGCGTGCTGCCGGCGATCGCCCGGATCGCCGCGCGGCACGTTGAAACCCACATCCGGCCGGAGCATTATCCGGCGGTCGCCAATGCCCTGCTGCCGGCGATCCAGGATGTTCTCGGCGAGGCTGTCGATGATGCCGCGTTGCAGGCCTGGGGCGAGGTCGAGCTGACCGCCGACGGCCGGTTCTTCGTCGTATTCTGGCGGCAGCAGCCGTTCAAGGCCGCGGCGCTGTCTCGCCATGAGGAACTGGCCGAGCGTGAGAACCCCGCTCTGGCGGCGGGCGCGAAGTAGGCCACGAAGCCTGCTGGCGGCGGCAGGGCCGGACCTAGTCATCCCCGGTCGATGATCGCCGTGGTGGTCTACCGCGACCGGCTGGGCGACAGGGCGCCGGATCCCCTGTTCGAACTTGCCCCGAAGGGCGGTATCAGTCCTCCACC
>JAQGKS010000013.1 GCA_028289965.1 Sphingomonas bacterium | reverse complement strand
GCGGGCCGGGACCGTTCATGACCACGTTCATCTTCGAGGTGAAGAACGTGCCTGCCGCGCTCTACAAGGCGCTCGGCGGATTCGCCACCAACGGCGTCAACATGACCAAGCTGGAAAGCTATCAGCGCGGCGCGACCTTTGCCGCGACCGAATTCTTTTGCGATGTGGTCGGCCATCCCGACGATCCGACGCTGGCGCGGTCGCTGGAGGAGCTGCGTTTCCACAGCAAGTCGGTGCGCGTGCTCGGCAGCTATCCGCAGGCGCGCGTCCGGCCCGAATAAGCTCAGCCCGGGCCGCTGCGATTGGCGGCGGCCTGGCCGACGACACGATCCCCGACGAACGGGTTGCTCGCACGCTCGCGCGCGAAGGTGGACATCGCGCCGTGGCCCGGAACGAAGGCGGTCTCCCCGCCCAGCGGCCACAGCCTGCCGGTGATCGACGCTATCAGATCGGCATGATTGCTCATTGGGAAATCGGTGCGGCCGATCGACCCCTCGAACAGCACGTCGCCGACCAGCGCCAGCCGCGACGGCGCATGGTGGAACACCACATGTCCCGGAGTGTGGCCGGCGCAGTGGATCACGTCGAGGACGAGCTTGCCGACGGTCACCTGATCGCCCCCGATCAGCCAGCGATCGGGTTCGAACGGCGTGCCGGGGATGCCAAAGCCGCGCGAATCGCTGCCGAGGCGTTCGATCCAGAAGCGATCGGCCTCGTGCGGTCCCTCGATCGGAACGCCCAGTTCGGCCGCGAGGATGCCCGCGCTGCCGCAATGATCGATATGGCCGTGCGTCACGAGCAGCTTCTCGATCGTCACCCCGGCCTGGCGCGCGGCGGCCTTGAGCCGATCGAGATCGCCGCCGGCATCGACGAACGCGCCCTTCATCGTCGCCGTGCACCACAGCAGGGTGCAATTCTGCTGGAAGGCGGTGACCGGAATGATCGCGGCCCGAAGCGGCGGAGAGGCGGATTGATCCATGGCGTGCGAGATGATCGCCGGCGGGCGCTTGTGCAAGCGTCGTCACTCGCGCAACGGGGGCGGCGATGATCGATCCCGCCGCGCCCTTCGTGCTGCTCGATGACGCCCGGACGCCGGCCGGGCGGCCGATCCGCCTGTTCACCGGGGTTCGCCGCATCGTGTCCGCCCGGACGGCCGACGAGGTGCGCCAGCTGCGCGGCTTTGTCGCGGGGGCCCGGCGCGAGCGGCTGCCTGTCGCGGGCTTCCTCGGATATGAGGCGGGCTATGCCTTCGAACCCAAGCTCGCCGCGCTGGTTCGCGATGCCGCTGCCGACGCCCCGCCGCTCGCCTGGTTCGCGGCGTTCGAGAACGTGCGGACGATCGACCCGGACGAGATCGCCGCGCTCCTGCCCGATCCGGCGGGTGCTTGGGCGGGACGGCCCGAGCCGCTGGTGTCGCAGGCCGACTATGATTGCGCGATCGCGCGGGTGAAGGCCTATATCGCCGCGGGGGACATCTATCAGGCGAACCTGACGTTCCAGGCGCGGGTGGCGGTGATCGGCCACCCCCTCGCGCTCTACGCCCGGCTGCGCGGCGCCGCAGCGGGCTGGGGCGGCGTCGTCTTCACCGGCGCGCACTGGCTGCTCTCGGCTTCGCCCGAGCTGTTCTACACGCTGGAGGGCGAGCGGCTGACCGCGCGTCCGATGAAGGGCACCGCCGCGCGCGGAGCAGATCCGGTCGCCGATGCGGCGGCGGCCCGTCGGCTGCGCGAGGATCCCAAGGAGCGGGCCGAAAACCTGATGATCGTCGATCTGCTGCGCAACGATTTCGCGCGGGTCAGCGAGCCGGGCAGCGTGGCGGTGCCGCGGCTGTTCGATGTCGAGACCTATCCGACGCTCCACACGATGACCTCGACGATCACCGCCACGCGCAGCAACAGCGTGCCCGATCCGTTCGCGGTAGTCGCGGCGCTGTTCCCCTGCGGTTCGGTGACCGGCGCCCCCAAGATCCGTGCGATGGAGGTGATCGCCGAGGTCGAGCCGCTCGCCCGCGGCCCCTATACCGGCAGCATCGGCGGCTGGACGGACGAGGGAGAATCTTTCAACGTCGCAATCCGGACGCTCGTGATGGGGGACAAGGCGGATCATGCACGCTTGGGGCTCGGCTCCGGCATCGTTGCCGATTCGACCGCGGGGGCGGAATGGCGCGAATGCCTGGCGAAAGGCGCGTTCGTGACCGCGGGCGCGCGCCGCTTCGACCTGATCGAAACGATGCTGTTCGATCCGGAACTGGGCATCGCCCATCTCGATCGGCATCTCGCCCGGTTGCGCGCCTCCGCCGCGGCGCTCGGCTTCGTCTTCGATCGCCACGCGCTGCGCAACGAGTTGCAGGCCGCCTCCTTCCGGCTCGCCGAACCGCGGCGGCTGCGCATCCTGCTGTCGCCGAGCGGTGCGGTAGCGATCGAGGTGCGCCCGCTGCCGCCGGCGCCGCCGGGCGAGGTGGAGGTGGCATTGATGCCGCTGCCGGTCCCGCCTGAAGATTTTCGCCTGCGCCACAAGACGACCGATCGCGGCTTCTACGATCGCGCGCGCGCCGAATCGGGCTGCTTCGAGGTCGGCTTCGTCGATGCCGCGGGCTTCGTCACCGAAGGCAGCTTCACCAATATTTTCGTCAAGCGCGGCGCGGTGCTGACGACGCCGCCGCTGACGCGCGGCTTGCTGCCCGGCGTGCTGCGTCAGCAACTTGTGGAGGAGGGTCGCGCGGTCGAGGGCGATCTGACCGCCACCGATCTGGAGCGCGGCTTCTTCATCGGCAATGCCCTGCGCGGCTTGATCCCTGCACGTCTGGTTGCGGGGAACGCCACCGAGGGTCTATAGGCGCGCCCGCACGCCACCTGAGGGGCATTCGATGAGCTTCACTTCCGCTGCGCTGGGCCGCATCCAGCCGTCTGCCACGCTCGCCATGACGACCCGTACGCTGGACCTGAAGGCGAAGGGCATCGACGTGATCGGCCTTGGCGCCGGCGAGCCCGATTTCGACACGCCCGACTTCGTCAAGGCCGCCGCGATCGAGGCGATCAACGCCGGCAAGACCAAATATACCAACGTCGACGGCACCGCCGAGCTGAAGGCGGCGATCTCGGCCAAGTTCAAGCGCGACAACGACCTCGATTATACGCCCGCGCAGATCAGCGTGAACGTCGGCGGCAAGCACACCTTGTTCAACGCGCTGGTCGCGACGGTCGATCCCGGCGACGAGGTGGTGATCCCCGCGCCTTACTGGGTGAGCTATCCCGACATCGTCAGCTTCTGCGGCGGCACGCCGGTGTTCATCAAGGCCGGTGCGGCGCAGAATTACAAGATCACGCCCGAGCAGTTGGACGCGGCGATCACGCCCAAGACCAAGTGGGTGCTGCTCAATTCGCCGTCCAACCCGACCGGTGCCGCCTATTCCGAGGACGAGCTGAAGGCGCTCGCCGAGGTCATCCGCCGCCACCCGCACGTCTGGGTGATGGCCGACGATATGTACGAGCATATCGTCTATGACGGCTTCAAGTTCACGACGATCGCGCAGGTCGCGCCCGATCTCTACGATCGCACGCTGACGGTGAACGGCTGCTCCAAGGCCTATTCGATGACCGGTTGGCGGATCGGTTTCGCGGGCGGAGCGCCGTGGCTGATCAAGGCCATGGCCAAGCTCCAGTCGCAGTCTACCTCCAACCCCTGCTCGATTGCGCAGGCGGCGGCGACGGCGGCGCTGAACGGACCGCAGGATTTCCTCGCGGTGCGCTCGGCCGCGTTCCAGAAGCGCCGCGATCTGGTCGTCGCGATGCTCAACCAGGTCGAGGGGATCAGCTGCCCGACGCCGGAGGGCGCCTTCTACGTCTATCCCGACGTGTCGGGGCTGATCGGCAAGTCGACACCGGCGGGCCAGCGGATCGATACCGATGAACAGCTTGTCGGCTATCTGCTCGACGAGGGGCGCGTTGCCGCGGTCCATGGCGGGGCATTCGGGGTCGAGCCCGCATTCCGCGTCAGCTATGCGGTTTCCGAAGAAACGTTGACGACCGCGTGCGAGCGGATTCAGGAGGTATGCGCCGCGCTGCGCTGATCGGGCGGCTTGCATCTGACGGGCGAGGACACACATCTAGGTTGAAAGCCGCCCGGCAGGTTGGCGCGGATCCAGGAGCGGTGTGATGAGCAAGCTGCGCGATGTGATGCTGGCCGGGGCGAGCGTGTTGCTGGCGACGGGAATGCTGACCCAGATCCAGCGTCCGGCGTTCGCGGCCGAGACCGCCGTGCAGATTCCCGCACCCGCGGCCGACGTGCCGGCGGCGGCGAAGCTCCAGACCGCGATATTCGCCGGTGGCTGCTTCTGGGGTGTTCAGGGCGTCTATAGTCACGTCAACGGCGTGAAAAGCGCGGTGTCCGGCTATGCCGGCGGAACGCGCGAGACGGCTAAATATGATCTGGTCGGCACCGGCAGCACGCGCCATGCCGAGGCGGTCAAGATCGTCTACGATCCCAGGGTGGTCAGCTATGGCAAGCTGCTCCAGATCTTCTTCTCGGTCGTCGCCGATCCGACGACGCTGAACTATCAGGGCCCCGACCACGGCCCGCAATATCGCTCGGCGATCTTCCCTTCGACGCCGCAGCAGAAGATCGTCACCGAACGCTACATCGCCCAGCTTGGCAAGACGGGGGCGTGGAACCGCCCGATCGTGACCCGGATCGAGTCGCTTCCCGGCTTCTATCCGGCCGAGGCCTACCATCAGGACTTCCTCGCCCGGCAGCCAAGCCATCCTTATATCGTCGTCAACGACATGCCGAAGGTGGAGGCGCTGAAGCGGATCTTCCCGACCAATTACCGCGCCAGGCCGGTGCTGGTGGGCAAGGGCTAAGCCGCGATCGGGAAGCGCAGCAGCCGATCGGCGACGGGCACCAGCGCCTGCGCGTTCCGGCCGACGGCGCGCACGATTTCCGGATGACCGGCATCGAGCCCCCCGGTGAGCGCGCCGAAGGCCGGCAGGATCAGCTTGTTGCCGCCGGCGACGAAACAGCGCCTCGCGACGCGCCGGCCCCGCAGGTTCAGGCGCAGCTTGGGGTGGAAATGGCCCGACAGCTCCGGCCGCGGATCGCGCGGATCGGCTTCGTGGCGCAGCACCAGCCCGTCCACCTCGGCCTCCGCCATCACGGTGCCGCCGCAATGATCGACCATTCCGGCGTCGTGGTTGCCGGTGATCCATGTCCAGCGCATCGAGCCGGTCAGCGCGCGCAGCATGTCCTGCGCGATCTGCGGCAGCCGCTCGCATCCCGCCGGATCGTGGAAGCTGTCGCCCAGGCACCAGATCTCGGCCGCGCCGGTGGCGGTAACGAGGGCGGTCAGGTCGGCCAGGGTCGCTTGTGAATCGTAGGGGGGCAACATCTGCCCGAACCGGGCGAACCAGCTCGCTTTCTCGAAATGCAGATCGGCGACGAGCAAGGCGCGCCGGGCCGGCCAGAACAGCGCGCCCTGCGGCAGCGCGACCAGCTCCGTCGAGCAGAACGAAAAGCGAACCATTTGCCCGCTATAGAAAGCGGCCCGCCACTTGGGAAGGGCGCGCTCAGTCGCCCGCGAGCCAGCGGTGGAACAGCGTGTTGGCGATGGCGTAAGCGGGGGGCGCCAGGAAGCGTGCGCCCTCGGCCTCGGCCAGCGCCTGCACCACATCCTCCCGGCCGACCCACATCGCGTCTTCCAGTTCCTTGGTGTCGAGGGTGATCGCATCGCTTTCCACCGGCGCGACGCAGGCGATCATCAGCGAGGAGGGAAACGGCCAGGGCTGGCTGGCGATATAGCGTACCGAAGTGGCGCGGACGCCGGCTTCCTCGAACAGCTCGCGCGCCACCGCTTCCTCGATCGATTCGCCGACCTCGACGAATCCGGCCAGTGCCGAATAGCGATTGGGCGGAAAGCGCGGCTGGCGGCCGACCAGCACGCGGCCGCGATGTTCGGCGAGCATGATGACGACCGGATCGGTCCGCGGGAAATGCTCGCTGCCATCGGCGGCACAGCGCCGCGCCCAGCCGGCGCGGATCGGCTCCGTCGCCTTGCCGCAGCGCGGGCAGTGGCCGTGACGCGCGTGCCAGTCGACCAGGCTGCGCGCGACCGCATAGGTCGCCGCCTCGCTGGACGGCAGGTCGCCGAGCATCCGGAACAGGGCCGGCGACCGGGCATTGGCATCGGCGTGCGCGTTCAATGCGACGAAGCGGGGCACGCCCTCGATCAGACCGAGCAAGGCGAGTTCCGCCTCGCCGGCCTCGGCAAGCGATCCCCAGTTGAGTCCCTCTTCGCCCGCAACCGGATCGAGCCCGTCGAGTCGCAGCAGCAGCGCGGCGGGATCGGCGCGCATCGACGCTATGTTCGCGGGATTGTCCCGCTCATGATCGATCCGCTGGAGCGGGGAGCCGGTGAAGCCGGGGATTGCCTTGTTCATGCCGCGGCGAGATCCCGGTAGAAGGCGGCGCCAAAGTCGGCGTTCAGCGGATAGGATTGGCTCGGCATGAACTGGGTCATCAGCACCGCATAGACGCCGTTCGTGCGATCGACGAAGGCGGTCGTGCCGGCCGCGCCGCTCCAGCCATAGGTGCCCGCGGCCTCGCCCCCCGGCTTGGCCGCCAGGACGACACGGCCGCCCGCGCCATAGCCCGAATCGCCCATCGCCATGACACCGGGTTCGAGCAGGTTGGACATCATCCGCCGCGCCGTCTCGGTCTGCATCAGGCGGCTGCTGCCGATCTCCCCCTCGCCCAGCAGCATCGCCATGAACCGCGCATAATCCCGCGCGGAGGAAACCAGGCCGGCGCCGCCATAGGGAAAAGCTGGCTTCGCCGCAT
>JAQGKS010000012.1 GCA_028289965.1 Sphingomonas bacterium | reverse complement strand
CCTATCGGGTGACCCACGGCACGTCGATCTGCGCGGTCGGGCTGGTCGTGTCCGACGGACAGGCGACGATCGAACGCGCCCACGCGCTGGGCATCGCCCGGCACGCCAGCGACCTGCCGGCGATGCCCGCCCTGCGCGGGGTGGCGGGCAGCCTGGTCTATGTGCTCGACGTCGAGGCGGCGCGCACGATCTGGTCGGACGAGTTCGTGCTGGAGAAAAGGTTCGGCTTCACCGGCGGGGTCGAGGCGATCGATCACCTCGCCGCCGTCGTCCATAATGACGAGTTCCTGTCGTGGCAGCTTTACTGGCGCACGCTGTTCGACGTGGGGGTTCAGACGCCGCAGGACGTGATCGACCCCAACGGCCTCGTCCAGAGTCAGGCGATCCAGAACCGCAGCGGGACGTTCCGGCTGACGCTTAACAGCACCGACGCGCGCGGGGCGCTTTCCAGCCGCTTCCTGACCCATTCCTTCGGTGCCGGCGTCCAGCACGTCGCGCTGCGCGTTGCCGATCTTGCCCGCACTTCGGCCCTGCTGGAGGAACGCGGCATGGCGCGGCTGCCCGTGCCCGCCAACTACCAGGACGACGCGCAGGCACGGTTTGGTCTCAGTCCGGCGGAGAACGAGACCGCGCGCCGCTACGACCTGCTCATCGACGAGGATGCGTCGGGCCAGCGTTACCGGCAGATGTATAGCCGCGCGTTCGACAAGACCTTCTTCTTCGAGTTCGTCGAGCGGGTCGCCGGCTATGACGGCTATGGCGCGCCGAACGCGCCGATCCGGCTGGCGACCCAGAGCCGCTATCGCGACCCCGAGATCGGCTGACGCGGGCGCCCGATCAGCGCTCGATCACGATCCGTTTCACGTCACCGAGGATGAAGATGTAGGACAGCGCGCCGACCAGCGCGATGCAGCCGATGAACGCCAGCGCGTAGAAAAAGCTGCCGGTCGCCGCCACGATCGTGCCGATCGCGATCGGGGTCACGATGCCGGCGAGGTTCGCCGCGAGGTTGAACACCCCGCCGGTCACGCCCAGCATGCCTTCGGGCGCGATGTCGGACACCAAAGTCCAGCCGAGCGCGGCCATGCCCTGCGCGAAGAAGGCGAGGCTGAGGATCGCGATCACCACCCGATTGTCCTCGACGAAGTTGGCCGTGATGATGGTCGAGGCGAGCAGCAGGCCTAGGATGATCGGCAGCTTGCGCGCGACGTTGGGCGACTTGCCGTCGCGCAGCATCCGATCGGACCACCAGCCGCCGAACAGCACGCCTACGGAGGCGGCGACGAACGGCAGGATCGCGAAGACGCCGATCTTCAGCCAGTCCATGTGCCGCTCGGTCGCGAGATAGGTCGGGAACCAGGTGAGGAAGAATACCAGCGTCGAATTGCCCGCGAACTGGCCGATGCAGATGCCCCACATCTGGCGGTAGCGCATCAGCCGACCGGCGATCTTCCAGTCGAACGCCTTCGCCACCGACTGATGGACGAGGCCGCCGCCGGCGGTGATGAAGTCGATTTCGGCGGCATTGGCCCGGCTCTGCGCGGGTTCGCGGTAAAGCGCCCACCAGACGAAGACGAACAGAAAGCCGAGCACCCCGCCACCGATGAACAGCGATCGCCACCCGAACGTCGCCATCATCGCGAACAGCAGCGGACTGAGCAGTGCCAGGCCGATATATTCGCCGACGGTATAGACCCCGGTCGCGAACGCCCGCTCCTGGCGGGGAAACCATGTCGCCACCACCCGGCTATTGGCGGGAAAGCAGGGGCTTTCCGCGACACCGAGCAGCATGCGAAGCCCGAGCAGCGAGGCCACCCCGCCGGCCAGTGCCTGGCAGAGCGTGAAGAACGACCAGAAAGCAACCGACAAGGCGTAGGTCAGCCGCGTTCCGAAGCGATCGAGAAAGGCGCCGCCGGGGATTTGCGAGGCGGCATAGGTCCAGCTGAACGCCGAGAAGATCACGCCCATCAGCGCGGGATCGATGCTCAGTTCGGCGGTAAGCGCGGGCGCGGCGATGCCGAGGATGGTCCGGTCGAGATAGTTGATCAGCGTGCCGGTGGCGATCAACGCCAGCATCGTATGGCGGACCCGCGTCGGCCGCTGAGACGGTGTACCGATCGGCGGAGAAGCGCCTGCCGCGCCGGGCGGGTCGATTGCAGCCATCGCCGGGTGCCTCTTCGGCGCCTCTTTACCACCCGCTTCCATGCGCCCCTCCACGGCTTTTGCGAATACGTAACGAACTCGTTCGTAACGTCAATGCAAGAATGTGGTTCGGGCGTGGTGGAACTGCCCCGGCCTGCGCCTTTCGACGTACGACGATGGATAAAGTTGCTCAGCGCGCCAGGAGCCGGGTTAACCGGGAGGGACGGCAATCCTGTCCACCACCGCCTTGTAGCCTGCGGATCCCTCGCGGCGGGTTCCGACCGCGCCGCGGTGCACAGCCCGGCGCGCCGGAACGCGCGCCTAGATCACCTCGGTCGGGATGGACCGGGTGGTGCGTGCCAGGTTGGAGAGCATGACGCGGACGAGATCGACCTGGCGGTTGGTGCCCGTCTTGGCGAAGACCTGCTTGAGGCAGCTTCGCACGGTATCCTCCTTGACGTGCATCGCCTCGGCCGCCTGGGCGAGCGTCGCCCCGGCCGAAAGCTGGCAGACGAGCTTGGTCTCGACCGGCGACAGCTGGAACAGCTTGCACACCGGCTTGAGCATTTGATCGGTGTCGATGGCGGGATCGAGCAGATACAGGATCGCGGCGACATCGCTCGGTTCGTTGGCCGGCTCGCTCGTCGGCAACACGGTCAGGATGATCGGCGGCCCGTTGGAACGGCCGATCGACATGACGGGCGCGCGCCGTTGAACCTGCCCGTCGATGGCCGGCATGCTCGCGCCGATGATATGACCAAGCGCCACCTGAAGCCGCAGATCGTCGCTGAGGTTCGTCGCGGAGAGCGTTCCGGCGCGGATGCCGAGGCCGTCGCCGGTCTCGATCAATCGGGCCGCGGCATCGTTGCAGAAGACGAGTCGACCAACCCCGTCGATCAGAACCACACCGAGTTCGGTCAGATTGATCGCGGCCTGCAGCGCGACAATGCGGCGGCGGCGCGCGCGTTCGAGCTGCCACAGCCGGAAATATCCGGCGATCAACGGGCGACGGCGCAGATAGACGTCCTCGGCGGCCCGTCGCGCCTCGGCGGAGAAGCCATCGAAGATCACGCTGACCATCAGCCGGCCATGGCCCTCCACCAGATCGATCGGGATCATGAGGATGTCGTGCGCGTCGATGTCGCGCTGCCAGATCGCCCAGGAATAGCCGGCGCCGTCGATCTGCGGATCGAGCTTGCCGGTCTGGAGCAGTTCCTCGCCCCAGCCCGGCGCGCCCTCCGCCGCCTCCTCCGCGTCGAGCAGGATCGGTGTGCCCGCGTCGGCCGGGTGCATGGTCAGGATGGCCGTCCGCCCCGCCGTCGCGTCCGCAATCTCGCGCAATATCAGCCGGAGTTCCTCGCTGCTGCGCGCGTCGAGCCGGATCGGGGGCCGCAGCCGACCGGGTGCCGGCCCGCGCAGCCCGCTCGTCCCCTGCCCCGCCTGGGCTGCGCGCGCGGCGGCATCGGCAGCGGGAGGCTCGGGCTTCGCGGCCCCCTGCACCCCCGATCGAGCCCAGCGCATCGAGTGGATGCCCTTGTTCGCTGCCATTGCACACTCCGCCCACGTCGGTTGCAGCAAGGAGCGGCCCCGCTCCCCATCGGCCACGCGGCCGAAGGATCGAAGACATGCCGCTCCACGCGCTCCGATCGTTGCCGGCAGCGAACCCATTGCGTGACGCGGTGTTAAGGCACCCTCGCCCTTCGGGAACCTTCTGGTTCCTCTGGCGCGACCCTATTCCTGTTTATTCCCCGAAGCCGGGCTTATCAATTGCTTGGCGCCGTCCGGGGACTGGCGCGCCGGTCAATCTGATCGAATACGGCGCTGAATTGACTTGCCGTCTTCGTCCGCGCCGAAGCTCTCGATCAGCGTCCGGAGAGCGCCACGAACGGGATGCGCAGGACCGTCCGCAGGTCCGTCGCATCTTCGGTGGCGCCAACCTCGACCGACCAGTTGAGGCTCGCCCGATCGGACATGCGATAGGTGACGCCGAAGAGGAAGCGGCCGATTTGAAGATCGCGCGATTTGCTCGTCATCGCGCCGGGCCAGCTGACGGTGGGGTCGATCAACCGCGTCCGCGTCTTCGACCCCAGCGCCCAGCTATGCGCATAGCCGAGGTTGAGCGTGGTCCGCTGATTGAACGAAATGCCGATGCCCGCGCTGCCGGAAATCGCGTCGCCGGGATCGACGCGCTCGATCATCACCGGCGGGATGCGGGTGTTGACGTTGCTGGCGAGATTGAAGGTGTAGCCGACGGTGCCGAACAAGACGACGGGATCCGACGGCAGGATCGCGGTCACGCTGGGCGAGATTCCGTAGAAGCCCGCGCCCGTGGCCGCCTTCAAGGCCCGGCCGGTCGCGTCTCGTGGCACCTCGAACGGATCGGTGCCGGTGGGGATCACCGCCTGGAGGTTGGCGATCAGGAACGGCCAGCCGCGCCGCGCATCGACCAGTTGGTAGCGCGCCGAAAGCTCGATATCGCCAATGCCGTTGCCGCTGGCGGAACTGTCGATCGTGGCGGCGGGATCGTTCGCGGTGCTGCCCATGACCGGCGCGAGCACCGACGCATCGGAGCGATAGACGAACGGCAGCCGAACGCCGACCTCGAGCCGATCGGTCAGGCCATAGCGAAACGTGGCCGCGGCGGTGAGCACGTCCTGACGGCTCTCGTTGATGTCGAACACGCCGACGAGCACCGATTCGACGATTTCGATGCCGCGAAAGATCGCGCGGTTGCGATCGGCGCGGGCATATTCAATCTGCCCCTCGGCGGTGAGTTGGCCGCCGCGGGTGACGACGCTGCCCTGCTGGCCGAGCACCGCCACTTCCGGCGCGCGGTCCGCTCCTTCCGGGGCCTGGCCGACCTGCTCGATCGGCGCCTGCTGGACACCCGCGGGATCGCCGGGGCTCGTTGCGCCGCTCGCCTGCGCGGCGTTGACGGCAGCGGCCGGGCGGGGATCGGCGCCAGCCGGGCCAGACGGGGACGAGGCCGCCGTCGTGGGCGCGGTCGCGGACAGCCTCAGCTCCAGCGCGCGCAGCCGCTCCTCCTGCCGCTGTATCTGCCGTTGCTGGTCGGCAATCCGCGCCTCGGCCTGGGCGAGCGCCGCGCGCATCTGCGCCGCCTCGCCGCTTTCAACACCCCCGGCACCCTGTGCCAACGCCTCGCTGCTGACCGACGCCAGCAGCAACAAGCCGACGCCGCCCAGGCTGGTAATCAACCGCATCCATTCCCCCTTTTAACGTAAGCCGAGCCGGGCCGCCTCCACCGCAACATTTTCGACCCGGAACATGCTCGATCCGATCAGGTCGGGCCGGACGTTGCCGAGATCGAGCCCGATCGTGGTGGTCGTGTCGATCGTCCGGTCGCTGGCGGTGTTGGC
>JAQGKS010000152.1 GCA_028289965.1 Sphingomonas bacterium | reverse complement strand
GTCACCTTCGAGGACGATGCCGGCGCCTATGATCAGCGCGACGCGGAAGGCTTCATCCGCCTCAACGCGTTGCGCCTGCGCCTGCTCGGCCGCCGCGACGGCCGGTAAGCCTCACCGTGGCGGAGGGGCCTCCGCCACGTCGATCCGCCTGAGCCCGGCAATGTCGATCGGCCCCTGCTTATACCGGGCGACGATCACGCGGCCGCGGCCGAGTTCGTCGAGGAACACGTCGCCGACGTCATAGGCGTTGGCGCCCAGCCGCAGCAGCCAGATCGTGGGGACGGCGCGTGCCTCGGGCGCCTGGGCGATCGCGCGCAGCCTTTCGCGCGGCAGCGACGCCACCCCCCGGCTGCCGGTGGGATACCAGCCGCCCTGCACGTCGAGCGTGGGAACCGCCGTCGGGATCGACCGGTGGGGCAGCGTCAGGCCGAGATCGCGCACCGCATAAGCGAACGGCAGCGCGCCTTCGTTGGGATAAGCGAACACGAGGTCGCCGGGGCGAAAGCGCGCATCCAGCCAGCGCACCGCCGGATACCAGTTCTGCGCCGGGCGGCCGGGCACGCGTCGCCAGTCGAGCTCCGCCATCTGGTGGGCGAGCAGCAGCAGCGCCGCGATCGCCGGCCAGCGCAGCCAGCCAATGCCGCCGAACGCGGCCGCCAGCAGCAGCAAGGCCGGGATCGCCGCCGCGCTCATCGTCCGTTCGATGAATACCGGCGCCAGCCACATCGAGATCCCGATCGATAGCGCCACCGGCACGATCGCCAGCACCAGCAGGGCCGCCGCCGCGCGCCGCCCCGGACCGCTGCGGCCGAGCCCGACCAGCGCGATCAGCCCCAGCACCCCCGCCGCGACCGCAGCGAGCTGCGTCGCCACGACGTAGAGCGACGCCAGCCGCCAGCGCAGCGCAAAGGTGGTGAATTTGAGCCAGGTCGAGCTGACCCAGGTCGGTGCCTGATCGACGAGGATCAGGAAGCCCGGCAGATAGATCAGGCCGACGACGACATGGCCACCGATCAGCAACCGCCAGTCGCGCCCGGTCATCCCCCGGCGAAGCACCAGCAGGGCGAGCGCGAGGGTCATCGCCGCCGCGTAGAGCGGCCCCATATTGTGGAGCCACAACATAAGCGCGAGCGCCGCGAGATAGAGCGCGAGCGGACGGACCGGAACGGCGCTTCCGCCCGCGGTGATCCGGCCGATCCGCAGCAGCGCGAAGCAGGCGACCGCATAGACCAGGATCAGCACCGGATAGGGCCGCACCTCGTCCGCCATGGCGATCGGATAGGGCGCCAGCGCGATCAGCAGCAACGCCGCCAGCGGCACGCCCAACGCCGGGCGCGCCGGCCGCAGGATTCGCGCCAATTCCTGCCCCGCCAGCACGACCATCGGCAGCGTCAGCAACGACGCCGCCACCCCGAGCGAGCGCAGCGCCGCCAGCGAATCGCCGAAGCCGAGCGTCCACAGCCGGACCAGCGAATAATAAAAGGGCGGATGCGTCTCGTAGCGCGGGACGATCGTCCACAGGAACGTCCAGCCCTGCGCGGCGGCGTAAGCGCTATAGGCTTCGTCCAGCCACAGCGGATGGATGAAGGCGGCGGCCGTGCGGAAATAGGCAGCGACGCCGATCAACGCGACGACGAGCGCACCCACGGCAAGCCGCATGCCGCGGTGCACCGGAACGAATGATCTGCTGTCCACGCGCCCCACCCAGAATGCGCGAAGCCCCTGCCCCGCCGTTCGGACGCGGCTGTACCGCAGGATTCGTCCATCACGAGGAAAATTAGCGTTAACCGCCCTTTAGAACCTGCCCGGCTATGCGCCCTCGGGGACCTCAACGGGGATTGATCATGGGCGGCAGCGGACAGGCGGTCGACGTCGCGATTATCGGCGCCGGGCCGGCGGGGCTGACGGCGGCCTATCTACTCACCAAGGCCGGCTACAGCGTCACCGTGATCGAGAAGGATCCGGTCTATGTCGGCGGGATCAGCCGGACCGTCGAGCATCAGGGCTTTCGCTTCGACATTGGCGGGCACCGCTTCTTTTCCAAGTCGCAGCAGGTGGTCGATCTCTGGAACGAGATCCTGCCCGACGATTTCATCCAGCGCCCACGGATGAGCCGCATCTATTATGAGGGCAAATTCTACAGCTACCCGCTGCGCGCATTCGAGGCGCTCGGCAATCTCGGCCTGTGGCGTTCGGCCGCGTGCATGGCATCGTTCGCCAAGGCCAAGCTGATGCCGCGCAAGACCGTTCGCAGCTTCGAGGACTGGACGATCAACCAGTTCGGCAGCAAGCTCTTCTCGATCTTCTTCAAGACCTACACCGAAAAGGTGTGGGGGATGCCGTGCGACGAGATGTCGGCGGACTGGGCGGCGCAGCGGATCAAGGGGCTGAGCCTGGGCGCGGCGGTGCTCGACGGCCTCAAGCGCTCGCTCGGCCTCAACAAGCGGCCGAACGACGGCATGACGACCAAGACGCTGCTCGAGACCTTCCGCTATCCGCGCAAGGGCCCCGGCATGATGTGGGAGGCCGCGCGCGACTTCGTTGTCGGCCATGGCAATGAAGTGCGGATGGGCCAGTCGCTCCAGCAGCTATCGTGCGACCCGGCGACCGGCCGCTGGCGCGTCGCGGCGACCGCGCCCGACGGCGCGACCACGATCGTCAATGCCGGCCATGTCATCTCGTCCGCGCCGATGCGGGAGCTGGCCGGGCGCATCCATCCCCTGCCCGCCACCCTGCCCGAGGCGATGGACCTCAAATATCGCGACTTCCTGACCGTCGCGCTGATGATCCGCTCGGACGATCTGTTCCCGGACAACTGGATCTACATCCACGACAGCAAGGTGCAGGTCGGCCGCATCCAGAATTTCCGCAGCTGGTCGCCGGAAATGGTGCCCGATGCGCACACCGCCTGCGTCGGGCTCGAATATTTCTGCTTCGAGGGCGATGGTTTATGGTCGCTGCCCGACGCCGATCTGGTCGCCCTGGCGACGCGCGAGATGGCGTTGCTCGGCCTGTGCGATCCGCATGACGTGACCGCCGGCGTCGTCGTCCGTCAGGAAAAGGCCTATCCGGTCTATGACGATGCCTATCGCAGCAATGTCGAGATGATGCGCGGCGAACTGGAGGCGGTCTATCCGACGCTCCACATGGTCGGCCGCAACGGCATGCACCGCTATAACAACCAGGATCACGCGATGATGACGGCGATGCTGACCGTCCGCAACATCGCCGCCGGCTATCGCAAATACGATATCTGGGCGGTTAACGAGGACGCCGAATATCATGAATCGGGCGCCGAGGGGCAGATCGCCGATGCCCAGGCGGCGCTCGCTTCGGTTCGATCGGTGCCGGCACGCCTGAAGGCGGCATGATCGCCGCGGCGCGCAGCCCGCTGGCGCTGCTCCGGCTCACCTATGTCCGTTATGTGGGCGCGAGCGCGGTCGCGCTCGGGGTCGATTGCCTGTTGTTCCTGGCGGCGCTCGCCGCGGGCGCGGCGCCGATGATCGCGGCGGGCGCAGGCTATGGCGCGGGTATCGGCGCGCACTGGTGGCTGTCGAGCCGCGCGGTGTTCTGGGACCGCCTGGCCGATCGCGGCCGGAGCCGCCGTCGGCAGCAGATCCTGTTCCTCCTGTCCGCGGCCGGCGGGCTCGCGATCACCATGGCCGTCGTCGGGCTGTCGACCCACTTCGGGCTCGATCCGCGGCTGGCCAAGCTGGCGGCGATCGCCGTCGCCTTCCAGGCGACCTATTGCGTGCGCCGCCGGCTCGTTTTCGCGTGACCAGGCGGCATGCAGCCGATCCCTCCGCGTGGGGCGTGGCGGCGGTCTGGCTGATCGTCGCGGTCGTCCTGACCCTGCTCAACCTCCCCGACGTCCTCGCCGGCACTCCCGCCGATGGCGACGATTATATGCGGCTGCTCGAGGTGCGCGACTGGATCGGCGGGCAGAGCTGGTGGGACGTCGGCCAGCACCGGATGAACCCGCCCGCCGGCGGCCTGATGCATTGGTCGCGGATCGTCGATCTGCCGCTGGCGCTGGGCTTCGTCGCGCTCGCGCCGCTGGTCGGCCAGTTGGGCGCAGAGACGGTGACCGTGACGATCGTGCCGCTGCTGATGCTGGGCGGGGTGATGGCGCTGCTCGCTTACGTCGGCCGGCGGCTGTTCGAGGGCCCTGCCGCGCCGGTGATTGCGGCGATGCTCGTCGCCATGGCCGGCTATGTCACGGTCCAGCTCTATCCCGGCCGGATCGACCATCATGGCTGGCAGTTGCTGATGGCGGCGACCGCCTTGGCCGCGCTGCTGGATGTGCGGCCGGTGCGCTCGGGCGTCGTCGCCGGCGCGGCGCTGGCGCTGTGGCTCAACATCTCGATCGAGGGGCTGCCCTTCGCCATCGCCGCCGCGGCAACCGTCGCGCTGCGCTGGACCCTCACCGGACCGGGCGAGGGACGCCGCCTCGCGGCGCTGCTCGGCACGCTGGCATCGGCCTCCGCGCTCCTGTTCGTCGCGACCCACCCGGTTTCGGGCTGGGGCGTGGGATATTGTGACGCGATCGCCCCGGCGCACCTCCTGATCTTCGCCGCCGCCGCGGCCGGATCGCTGCTGCTGGTGCGGTTGGGCGGGGCCTGGGGGTGGCGGGGGCGGGCGCTGTCGCTGATGCTGCTCGGCGCGGCATGCGCCGCGGCGTTCCTGTCGCTCGCGCCGGGATGCGCCGCCAATCCGTTCGGGCGGCTCGATCCGCTGGTCCACGAGGTCTGGTATCTGAACGTGGTGGAGGGTCTACCGATCTGGCGCCAGACGGCACCGATCGGACTCAACATCCTGTTCTTCCCGCTGGTCGGTCTGCTGGGTTGCGCGGTGGCGATCCGCTCCGCCGAATCACCCGGCACCCGGCGCGACTGGCTGACGATCGCGATCCTGCTGGCGGCGAGCCTCGGCCTGGCGATGCTGCTGCGGCGTGCGGCGGGCGTGGCCCACCTCATGGCCATCCCCGGCGCGCTCGCCTTGATCGAGCCGCTGCGTGCCCGCGCGGCCGGGCTGCACAGCCCGATAATGCGCGCGCTCGCCGGCTTCGCCGCGATCGCCCTGCCCTCGCCCCTGACGGCGATCTATGCCAGCGCGCTGTTCGCCGCCCCCGCCGCCGAACCCGCGACGGCCGCGGCGCGCTGCGACACGCGCTGTACGCTCGCCTTGCTCGATGCGCTGCCGCCGGGCGAAATACTGACGACCATCGACGCCGGCCCCGCGGTCCTCGCCCATACCCGCCACGCCATCCTCGCCGCCGCCTATCACCGCAACGATCGGGCGATCGCCGATCTGATCCGGGCCTTCACATCCACGCCCGACACAGCGCACGCGATCATTGCCAGCCGCGGCATCGCCTATGTCCTGCTGCCGCCGCCGTCCGGGGAGGCGACGATCTATCGCGCGCGCGCGCCGGCCGGCTTGCTCGCGCGGCTCGAAGCCGGGACCACGCCGGGCTGGCTGCAGCCGATCCCGCTGCCCGGCAGCGCCTATCGCCTGTGGCGCGTCCGTGGCTGACGCTCGCCCCTTGCAGGACGGCCGCTGCGGGGCATAAGGCCGCGCAATGCAGCGACAGCCACCGAATGCGCCGGAAATGCCGACGGGCTGGTGGTCGACCCGCGCCTTCGCGGTGGCGCTGATCCTGCTCAGCGCGGTGCCGTTGCTATGGCCCTCGACCGCGCCGCTGATCGACCTGCCGGGGCACATGGCGCGCTACCGCGTCGAACTCGGCATCCACGACTCGCCGGCGCTCGCCCGTTATTATGGTTTCGAGTGGGCGCTAATGGGCAATCTCGGCGTCGACCTGCTGGTCGTGCCGCTCACGCCGATCTTCGGACTCGAGCTGGCGGTCAAGCTGATCGTGCTGACCATCCCGGTGATGACGGTGGCCGGGCTGCTGCTGATCGCGCGCGAGGAACATGGCACGCTGCCGCCCACCGCCGCGTTCGCCCTGCCGCTGGCTTATGGCTATCCATTCCAGTTCGGCTTCGTCAATTTCGCCCTCTCGATGGCGCTCGCATTGCTCGCTTTCGGCCTGTGGCTGCGGCTCGGGCGGCTCGGGCGGGTGTGGCTGCGCGCCGGCTTGTTCGTGCCAATCGGCGCGGTGGTGTGGCTGGCGCACGGCTTTGGCTGGGGCGTGCTCGGCCTGCTCGTCTTCGCCAGCGAGACGGTGCGCCAGCGCCAGCATGAGCCGCGCCTGATCCCCGCCGCCTTCCGCGCCGGGCTCGCCTGCCTGCCGCTCGCACCGCCCTTGCTGCTGATGGTGATGTGGCGCAGCGGCAATGTCTCCGGGCAGACCGCGGACTGGTTCAACTGGACCAGCAAGCTCACCTGGATCGTCACCGTGCTGCGCGATCGCTGGGCGCTGTTCGATCTGGCGTCGGAGCTGATCCTGCTCGGGCTGCTGATCGCCGGCTTTGTTCGCCGCGCCGGCCTGACGATGAACTGGACGCTGCGCATCTGCACGTTGATGCTGTTCCTGGCGTTCATCCTGCTGCCGCGCATCCTGCTCGGATCGGCTTATGCCGACATGCGGCTGGTCTCCTACATGCTGGCAATCGGGCTGATCGCAGTGGCCCCGGCCGGGGCAGACCCTCGCCGGCTGCGGATGATCGCGATCCTTGCCACCGCCTTCTTCCTCGTCCGCACGACGGCGACGACGATCTCCTTTGCCGGCTATGCCAATCATAATGCGCGGCAGCTCGAGGCGCTGGAGCATGTCGAGCCCGGCAGCCGGGTGTTGGCGCTGACCGAGAAGCCGTGCAAGGTCGCCTGGTCGCTGTCGCGGATGGATCATCTCGGCGGCTTCGCGGTGGTCCGCCGCGACGTGTTCATCAACGACAATTGGGTGATGGCGGGCGCGCAGCTGATGCGACTGCGCTACCATGCCGGCAGATTCAGCGTCGATCCGTCGCAGATGGTCGAGGCGCCGGGTTGCCGTTTCCGCGGACGTCCGGGCCTGGCGGAGGCGATCCGCACCTTCCCGCGGGATCGTTTCGATTATGTCTGGCTGATCGACGGAGTGACCGCCCATGTGCCCCCGGCGGGGCTGCGCATGCTCTGGCGCTCGCCCACCGGGGCGCTCTATCGGATCGTCGGCTCCGCCACCACGGCGAGCGAGACGCCGAACGGCAGCGTGCGCCGGCCGACCCAGTGACGCTCGGCGGCGAATAACCGCTCCAGCACGGCATTGATCGGGCGCGGCGGGATTTCGTCGTCGCCGCCTTCGCGCTTGAGCAGCTTGCCCGCCGCCCGCGCGGCGACGATCAGCGGAAACAGCAGGCTGTTGAAATGGGTCAGGTGGCGCACCCGGTATCCGGCGAGGCCGAACAACTCGCTGAGTGTCTCGGCGGTGTAGCGGCGCTGGTGATGGTGGGCGACATCGTGCGCGCTCCACAGCCATGGGCTCGCCGGCACCGTCACCAATATGCGTCCGCCCTCGGCCAATTTGGGGCGCAGCGCCTCCAGCGCCGCCCGGTCACCCGGAATATGCTCCAGCACGTCGAGCATGGCGATCAGGTCATAGCGCCCGTCGGCCAGATCGACGCCGTCGGGCAGCAGCCCGCCCTTGACCTTGACGCCGGTGCGGGCGGTCGCGAGCGCGCGGGCGGGATCGTCGGGCTCGACCGCGTCGACCACGCCGAACCGCTGCAGCAGGGCGATGTTCGATCCGGTGCCGCAGCCCATTTCGAGGATACGGGCATCGGACTTGAGCGGCACCTGATCGCGGATCAGCCGATCGATGATCTTGCGCCGGGCGGAAAACCACCAATGCCGGCCGTCGATTTCGGCCATGCGGTCGTAAATTGCGCGATCCATCGTCAGTCCCCGCCGATCGTTTCGCGAACGATATAGATCGGGCGGTGCTTCACCTCGACCAGGATCCGTCCGACATATTCCCCGAGCACGCCGAGCGAGAGCAATTGCACGCCGCCGAGGAACAGGGTCGCGACCATCATCGATGGATAGCCCGCCACGTCGACCCCGAAGAACACGGTGCGCAGCACGAGGTAGACCGCGTAGAACAGCGACATCAGCGCGATCGCCGCGCCGAGATAGCTCCACACCCGGAGCGGCACCGTCGAGGCCGAGGTGATGCCGTCGATCGCCAGCGTCCACAGCTTCCAATAATTGAACTTGGTCTCGCCGATCGATCGCGGCACCCGATCATATTCGACCGCGGTCTGGCGAAAGCCCGACCAGGCGAACAGCCCCTTCATGAAGCGGTTGCGCTCGGGCATCAGCTTGATCACCTCGACGACCTTGCGGTCGAGCAGGCGGAAATCGCCGGCATGTTCGGGGATCTTGTCGCTCGAAAGCCAGTTGTGCGCGCGGTAATACAGGTCGGCGGTCATCCGCTTGGGCAGCGAATCCGCCATGCGGTTGCGCCGCACCCCGTAGACGACGTCATATCCCTCCCGCCAGCGGAGGAGCATGTCGGCGATCACCTCGGGCGGATCCTGCAGATCGACGTCCATCGGCACGACGGCTGCGCCGCGCGCATGATCGAGCCCGGCGGACAGCGCCGCCTCCTTGCCGAAGTTGCGCGAGAGCGAGAGCGCGCGGATGCGCGAATCGCCCCGGTGCGCCGCATGGATCGCGGCGAGCGTGGTATCCTGGCTACCATCGTCGATGAACAGGATCTCCCAGGAGGGCGTCGCGCCGTCGAGCGGCGGCAGCGTGTCGAGCACCTGCGTCACCCGCGCGACGAACGCGCCGATCACCGTCTCCTCGTCCTTCACCGGCACGATCACCGACAAAAGCGGTGCATCGGCTACAGCCATGCCATCCCCGTATCTTCCTGCCGGGCGTCCGGCGATACGCTCCTTAGGCCGCTATCCCCGGCGGCGAAAGGCGCGGGCGCACCGGTTACTGGAACACCCATCGCCGGTTGAGCCAGAATACCAGCAGCGGCGTGACGATCAGCACCGGCGGGATCGGCCACCAGGTCGGCCCGCCCAGATGGCGCACGAACAGCCACACCCACAAGCTGTTGAGCGCGAAGCTGACCAGCGAGACGAGGACGAAGCGCCCGCCCGTGCGGGCCAGGCTGTCGCGCCGGCCGTGGCCACGGAAGCTCCACCGGCTGTGGACGACGTAACCGACGAGCACCGCCGCGACATAGCCGAAGAACATCGCCAGATTGGCATCGACGCGCAACGGCGTCGCGACGACCCAGTAGATCGCGATGTTGACGAAGCTGGCGAGCCCGCCGGTCACGGCATAACGGAACAGCTGACCCAGCAATTCCAGTCGTGCCGCCTGTGTCGTCTCGGCCATGTCGTCCTCAGCTTGCCCTTTGAGCCCAACCGACTAATGGCCGGGGCCGGATATGGATAGAGCGCGTAACGATCGGCCGTCGGCCGCCGAGGAAGTCGATCCGGCGGGCCGCCACTGGCGCGGCTGGGTGCTGCTGTTCTGGCTGATCGCTGCGGCGGTGATGATCGTCTACAAATGGAAGGCGATCCAGTGGTTCGCGCTGGGCGACACCGACGATAATCTGCGCATGGCGGAGGTCCGTGCCTGGCTGAACGGCCAGGGCTGGTTCGATCTGCGTCAGTATAAGCTCGATCCCCCGAACGGGGCGAGCATCCACTGGTCCCGATTGGTCGACCTGCCGATCGCCGGGCTGATCCTGCTGGTGCGTCCGTTCGCCGGCGGCATCGTCGCCGAACAGGCGGCGGTGGCGATCGCACCGCTGCTCGCGCTCGGCGCGACGCTCTTTTCGCTGACGACGGCAGTACGGCGGCTGGTTGCCCCGGCCGCCTTCGCGCTCGCCGCGGCGATCCTGATGTGCGCGCAGAGCACGCTGCTGATGTTCATGCCGCTGCGAATCGATCATCATGGCTGGCAATTGGCGTTGCTGATCCTGACGGTCGCCGGCACCGCCGATCCGCGCCGCGCCCGCGGCGGCGTGGTGACCGGGCTCAGCACGGCGGTGTCGTTCACGATCGGGCTGGAGATGCTGCCCTACCTCGCCGTGGCCGGCGCCGGGACCGTTCTGCGCTGGGTCGCGGACGACCGGGAAGCCGACCGGCTGCGCGCTTATGGCGCGGCGCTGGCGGCGGGGAGCGCGGCGGGTTTCCTCGGCTTTGCCTCCTACGACAACCGCCAGCCGGTATGCGACGTGCTGTCGCCGGTGTGGCTGTCGGTGACGCTCGCCGCCGGCCCGCTGGCGGTGCTGCTGTCCGGCCTGCGGACGGCGGACTGGCGCTGGCGGCTCGGCGCGGCGGCGCTGGCCGGCGCGATCATCGCCGGCGGGTTCGCGATCGCCTGGCCCAACTGCCTCGGCCGGCCGGAACATATCTCGCCCGAGCTGGACCGGCTGTGGTTCAAGAATATCCGCGAGGCCAAGCCGCTCTACCAGCACCCGTTCCGCGTCTCCCTGCCGGTGATCGCGCTGCCGTTGATGGGCCTGGTCGGCGCCGGCCTGGCGTTGTGGCGCGCGCGCGGCACCGCGCTGTTCGCCACCTGGGCGACCCCGGCGCTGCTGGCGCTATTCTCGGTCTGCATGCTGCTGTGGCAGACCCGCGCCGGCCCTGCCGCCCAGCTGCTCGCGGTGCCCGGCGCAACCGCGCTCGGCTGGGCGATCCTGCCCGCGCTGTCGCGCCATCGGCTGATGCTGGTGCGGGTGTTCGGCACGGTGGCGGGGTTCCTGCTCGTCTCCGGCCTGTACATGCATTTCGCGCTGAGCCTGATCCCGGCCAAGCCGGTGACCAAGGGCCGCAAGGCGATCAACACCGCCAATGCGCGCTGCCCGACGCTGCCGGCGCTGCGCCCGATCGCGCGCCTGCCGGCAGCGACGATCCTGACCTTCGTCGATTTCGGGCCGCGGCTGATCACCGTGACCCACCACCGCGCCATCGCCGGGCCCTATCACCGCAACCAGCCCGCGATCCTCGACGTGCACCACGCCTTCCGGGGATCGCCCGAGACGGCGCATGCGGTAATGCAGCGGCACGGCGCGACGCTGCTGCTGCTGTGCCCGGGAATGTCCGAATCGACGATCTATGCGGCCGAGAACAAGAACGGCTTCTATGCGCAGATGATCCGCGGCCAGGTGCCGCTCTGGCTGGAGCGGATGCCGCTGCCGCAAAACTCGCCCTTCCGGCTGTACCGCCGGACGCGCTGACGCGCCGCCAACAGCCGACGCACTTGGTCAGATCGCGAAGCTCACCCGGATACCATCGATCACGAACTGGACGGCGAGCGCGGCGAGGAGCACGCCCAGCATGCGGGTGATCATCGCCTCCATCTTCTCGCCCAGCGCGCGCATCATCGGCGCGGCGGCGAGCAGCCCGAGCATGGTCAGCGCCAGCGTCGCGGCCAGCGCGGCGAGTACGACGGCGCCATCGGCCCAGCCCTCGGCACGGGAGGTTAGCAGCATCGCGGTGGCGATCGAGCCGGGGCCGGCGATCATCGGGATCGCCATCGGGAAGACGGAAATATCCTCCTCCTCGAGCGGCCGATGCTCCTCGGCGGCCTTGCGGGTGATCTCGTCGGCGCGTTCCTCGCGGCGCTGGGTGCGTCGCTCGAACACCATCTCGAGCGCGATCAGGAACAGCATGATCCCGCCGGCGACGCGAAACGCCGCCATGCTGATGCCGAGCACGCGGAGCAGATCCTCGCCGAACAGCGCGAAGGCGAACAGCACCCCGGAAGCGACGAGGATCGAGCGGATCGCCATCGCCCGGCGATGCGTCTTCGATGCGCCACGGGTGAGGCTGGCGAAGATCGGCGCGCAGCCGAGTGGATCAATCACCACGAAGAAGGTGACGAAGGCGGAGAGGAACAACGCCGTCCAGTGCGCGCTCATGGGCGCACCATGCCCGGAGCGCGCCATCGGCTACCGGCATCCACGCGTCTGGTAAAAAGGCGCTCCAACACAGCGCCCGCGGGCGGCCGCGCCGCCGCAAGCAGCGGCGCGAGCCAGATCACAGCGTTGGGGGAGGGCTCAGCCCTTCGCGCAGATGCGCGGCGACGGCCGTGTTGCGCAGCAGCACGGCGATCGTCATCGGGCCGACACCACCCGGCACCGGCGTGATCGCACCGGCGACCTCGGCGGCGCTGGCATAGTCGACGTCGCCGACCAGCTTGGTCTTGCCCTCGCTGGCGCCGGGGACGCGGTTTATGCCGACGTCGATCACGGTCGCGCCCGGCTTGATCCAGTCGCCCTTGATCATTTCCGGGCGGCCGACGGCGGCGACGACGATGTCCGCACGGCGCACGACGTCGGCCAGATCGCGGGTGCGCGAATGGGCGACGGTGACGGTGCAGCTTTCGGCGAGCAGCAGCTGCGCCATCGGCTTGCCGACGATGTTCGACCGGCCGATCACCACCGCGTCGAGCCCGGACAGGCTGCCCAGCCGATCCTTGAGCAGCATGATGCAGCCAAGCGGCGTGCACGGCACGAAGCCGGTCGCGCCGACCGCGAGGCGGCCGGCGTTGACGACGTGGAAGCCATCGACGTCCTTGTCCGGATCGATCGCGCCGATCACGGCGGCTTCGTCAATATGCTTGGGCAGCGGCAGCTGGACGAGGATGCCGTCGACCGTGCGATCGGCGTTGAGCTTGGCGATCAGCGCGAGCAGCTCGTCCTGAGTGACGGTCGGCTCGAGCTTGTGCTCGAAGCTCTCCATGCCCGCCTCGACGGTCGCCTTGCCCTTGGAGCGGACATAGACCTGCGACGCCGGATCCTCGCCGACCAGCACGACCGCAAGGCCCGGCGCACGGCCGGTCTTCTCGCGGAACGCGGGAATGGTCTCGGCGATGCGGGCGCGAAGCCCGGCCGCGAATGCCTTACCGTCGATGATGTCTGCAGCCATTATCTTCCCATTCAAGCCAAAGACGACCGCCAGATGGCGGGGATGATGTAATCCCGCAGGACGATGATGATCAGCAGGACCACCATCGGCGACAGGTCGAGCGCGCCGAAATCGGGCAGGATCCGGCGGATCGGTCGATAGAGCGGCTCGGTCATACGGTCCAGCGCGTACAGCAGCGACCGCATGAACTCGTTCTGCACATTGATGACGTTGAACGCGACCAGCCACGACAGGATCGCCTGCGCGATGATCAGGTACATCATCAGGCGAAGCAGCAGATCGAGGATCTGGAGCAACACGAGCAGCATAAGCGGGACCTTCCGATTGTGGCGACATCGATAGCCAAGAGCATCGCGCTCGACAATGGCGCGGCATGCGGTCGGTGCCGCGCAGGCGGGTTACGCCGCCGCGCGACTTGGCGTATCGGACCGGCGTAGCATGGCCGACCCCCTCGACATCCTCCACCGCACCTTCGGCTATCCGGCGTTCCGCGGCCGGCAGGCGGAGGTGATCGCGCGCGTGATGGCGGGGGAGCGCACGCTTGCGGTGATGCCGACCGGCGCGGGCAAGTCGCTCTGCTACCAGGTGCCGGCGCTGGCGCGGCCGGGCACCGGGCTGGTAATCTCCCCGCTGATCGCGCTGATGCACGATCAGGTCCGCAGCGCCACCGCTGCCGGCATCCGCGCGGCGACGCTCACCTCGGCCGACGACGATCGCGAGGAGACGATCGCCCGGTTTCGCGAGGGCGCGCTGGACCTGCTTTACGTGGCGCCGGAACGCGCCTCGGGCGAAGGGTTCCGCCGTCTCATCGCCCAGGTGCCGCTCAGCCTGATCGCGATCGACGAGGCGCATTGCGTGTCGGAATGGGGGCATGATTTCCGCCCCGATTACCGCCTGCTGCGCCCGCTGCTGGAGGCGCAGGCGGACGTACCGCGCCTCGCGCTTACCGCCACCGCCGATCGGCACACCCGCGCCGACATCCTCGCCCAGCTCGGCATTCCCGACGACGGCCTGATCCTCGCCGGGTTCGACAGGCCCAATATCCGCTACAGCATCACGCCGCGCGATGGCCTGCCCCGCCAGATCGCGGCGGTAATCGCCGAGGCGCCAGGGCCCGGCATCGTCTATGCCCCGACCCGCGACGGAACCGAGCGGCTCGCCGCCGCGATCGCGCAGGGCGGCCGGCCGGCGCGCGCTTATCATGCCGGGCTCGAGCCCGGCATCCGCGCCGCCAACCAGCGCGCCTTCGTCGAGAGCGAGGATATGGTGATCGCGGCGACGGTCGCGTTCGGGATGGGGATCGACAAGCCCGACGTGCGGTTCGTCGCCCATGCCGGGCTGCCCAAGTCGATCGAGGCTTATTATCAGGAAACCGGCCGCGCCGGGCGCGACGGCGATCCGGCCGCCGCCCATCTGTTCTGGGGCGCCGAGGATTTCAGCCGCGCGCGCCGGCGGATCGAGAGCGAGGTCGAGGAATCGCGCCGCCCGGGCGAGCGGCAACGGCTCAACGCCCTCGCCGCGCTGGTCGAGGCGACGACCTGCCGCCGGGCGATCCTGTTGCGCCATTTCGGCGAGGATCCGCCCGAAAGCTGCGGCAATTGCGACAATTGCCTGTCGCCCCCGGCGGCGATCGACGCGACCGAGGTGGCGCGCAAGC
Organism: Sphingomonas bacterium; assembly: GCA_028289965.1. GTDB lineage: Bacteria > Pseudomonadota > Alphaproteobacteria > Sphingomonadales > Sphingomonadaceae > JAQGLK01. Next base: position 5,277 of record JAQGKS010000152.1, on the reverse strand, counting down.
TGCTCTCCGCCGCGTTCCGGACGGAGATGCGCTTCGGCGTCACCCACCTCACCGATGTGCTCGCCGGGCGGGATACGGAGAAGGTGCGCTCGTTCGGGCATGACAAGCTGTCCGTCTTCGCCATTGCCAGCGAGGAGGAATTGAAGCTGGTCAAGCCGGTCGCCCGCGCGCTGATGGCGCGCGATGCGCTGCGCGCCGACGAATATGGCGGGCTGTCGTTCGGGCCGGCGGCGCGCGCGATCCTCAAGGGCGAGGCCGAAGTCGCGCTGGCGCTGCCGCCGAAGCGCGCGGGCAAGCGGCGGCGGGACACGAGCGGAGCGGAATGGCCCGACGATCCCTTGTTCGATGCGCTGCGCGCCTGCCGACGGGAGATCGCGAAGGAACAGAGCGTGCCGCCTTATGTGATCTTCCACGATTCGACGCTGCGCGAGATGGCCGCGCTGCGCCCGCAGACGCTGGCCGGGCTGGGCCAGGTGTCCGGCGTCGGCGCGCGCAAGCTGGACGCCTATGGCGCGCCGTTCCTCGCAGTGCTGCGCAAGGCCGCCTGAGCGAAAGCGCCGCGGCTCGATCGGCGTGACGGCACCGGCGGCGTCGCCAGCCCTTGCCTGTGCCGGGCACCCCGCCGATAGGCTGCGCGATCGCCGTAGCCCGAGGAGGATGGCAGCATGTTCAGGAAATTAGACGATTCGATCTCGGTCGCGGGGCAGATCACGCCTGTCGACGTCACCGACGCTGCCGCGCAGGGCTTCACCTTCGTCATCAACAACCGGCCGGACGACGAGCAGCCGGGCCAACCCGCCGGCAGCACGATCGAGGCCGCGGCCCGGGCGGCGGGGATGGGCTATTGCGCCATCCCGATCACCCATGCCGGTTTTTCCGAGGATCAGGTGACCGCGATGCGCGAGGCGCTGGAGGCCGCCGGAGGCCCGGTGCTCGCCTTCTGCCGGTCGGGCACGCGATCGACCCTGATCTGGGCGCTGGCCCGCGCACGGATGGGGGATGGCGCCGACATGCTCGCGGCGAAGGCCCAGGCGGCGGGATATGATCTCGCGCCGGTCCGCACCCTGCTCTGAACCAAAAAGGGCCGGCGAGTTGCCTCGCCGGCCAGGTCGTTCGCAGGAGGAACCCCAGTGGGGGCGGGCCGATGCCCGCCCGGATCCGATCAATAATTGTAGGCGCGCTCACCATGCTCGCCGAGGTCGAGGCCTTCGCGCTCGACTTCGGGGGTGACCCGCAGCCCGGTCACCAGCTTGGCGATGAAGATCGCGATGGCGGTGCCGACGGCAGCCCAGACGATGGTGGTGGCGACCGCTTCGATCTGCACCACCAGCTGGTGGCTCATGTCGAAGTCCGCGCCGCCCGGTCCGCCGAGCGACGGGGCATAGACGATGCCGGTGCCGATCGCGCCGACCATGCCGCCGATGCCGTGGATGCCGAAGGCGTCGAGGGCGTCGTCATAGCCGAGCTTCGGCTTGAGCACGGTGACCGCATAGAAGCAGATGACCGAGGCGACGGCGCCGAGGATGATCGCCCCGAACGGGCCGCTATTGCCGGCCGCAGGCGTGACCGCGACGAGCCCGGCGATGATCCCCGAGCAGAAGCCGAGCGCCGAACCCTTGTGGCCGCTGGCACGCTCGGCAAGCATCCAGAACAGCGCACCCGACGCGGTGGCGACGAAGGTGTTGATCAGCGCGAGGGCGGCCGAGCCGTTCGCTTCCAGCGCGGAGCCGGCGTTGAAGCCGAACCAGCCGACCCAGAGCAGGCCGGTGCCGACCGCGGTGAAGGTCAGGCTGTGCGGCGGCATCGGTTCACGCGGATAGCCGATCCGCTTGCCGAGCATCACTGCGGCGACCAGCGCCGAGACGCCGGCGTTGACGTGGACGACGGTGCCGCCCGCGAAATCGAGGGCGCCGAGGCCGAAGAACAGGCCGTTGCTGGCCCACACCATGTGCGCGATCGGGAAGTAGACGAGCGTCAGCCAGATCACGCCGAACACCATCGCGGCCGAGAATTTCAGCCGCTCGACGACCGACCCGAGCACCAGCGCGGCGGTGATCGCGGCGAAGGTCATCTGGAAGGCGATGAAGACATATTCGGGGATGGCGACGCCATCGGTGAAGGTCGCGGCCGTGCTCTCCGCGGTGACGCCCCTGAGGAACAGCTTGCCGAAGCCGGAGACGAAGGCGTTGCCGCCGTCACCAAAGGCCATCGTGTAGCCCCACATCACCCACACCAGCATCGCCAGGCAGGCGATCGCGCCGACCTGGGTGATCGTGGAGAGCATGTTCTTGGTGCGGGTGAGGCCGCCATAGAACAAGGCGAGGCCGGGCAGGATCATCATCATGACGAGCACGGTCGACATCATCATCCAGGCGGTATCGCCCTTGTTGACGGTGGGAGCGGCAGCCGCCGCGGCGGGTGCCTGCAGTGCGGCGTCCTGGGCCCAGGCGGGCATGGCGGCGAGTGCGATCGTGCCGAGCACGCCCGCGCCGACCGCAATCTTGGTCGAGAGCTTCATCTTTCCCCCCTTGCTCTTACAGCGCCGTCTCGTCGGTCTCGCCGGTGCGAATCCGCACCGCCTGAGCGACCTCGAGCACGAAGATCTTGCCGTCACCGATCGCGCCGGTGTTCGCCGACTGCTGGATCGCCTCGACCACACGGCCGGCGAGATCGTCGGTGCTGACGACCTCGACCTTGATCTTGGGAACCATGTTCGTGCTGTATTCGGCGCCGCGATAGATCTCGGTCTGGCCCTTCTGCCGGCCAAAGCCCTTGACCTCGGTCACGGTCATGCCCTGAACGCCCAGCCCCGAGAGCGCCTCGCGCACCTCGTCGAGCTTGAACGGCTTGATAATGGCGATGACGAGTTTCATTCCGCCTCCCTGCTTCGTGTCGGGAGGACGGGTGCAAACAGCGTGCCAAGATGCTTACGCCGCGGACATGCCCTGCCGCAGTGCAGCAGGGGTCCGGGTCAGGAGCTATTCGCGCTCAGGCTTTAAGCAGCGGCAAGGCGCTGCCTGTTTTATAGGCAGATCGGCGGAGGGTCAGGCGGTGCCGCCGACGGTGAGCCCTTCGATCAGCAAGGTCGGCTGGCCGACCCCGCACGGGACCGACTGGCCACCCTTGCCGCAGATCCCGACGCCCTCGTCCAGCGCGAGGTCGTTGCCGATCGCGGCGACCTTGGTCAGCACCGACGGGCCGTCGCCGATCAGCGTCGCGCCCTTGATCGGCGCACCGATCCGGCCATTCTCGATCCGATAGGCCTCGGTGCAGGAGAAGACGAACTTGCCGCTGGTGATGTCGACCTGCCCGCCGCCGAAATTCTTGGCGTAGATGCCGTTCTTCGCCCGGGCGAGGATCTCGCCCGGATCGTCATTGCCGGCATGCATGAAGGTGTTGGTCATCCGCGGCATCGGCGCGTGGGCGAAGCTTTCGCGGCGGCCATTGCCGGTCGCCGGCACGCCCATCAGGCGGGCATTCAGCCGATCCTGCAAATAGCCCTTGAGGATGCCGTCCTCGATCAGGATGTTGGCCTGGGTCGGCGTGCCTTCGTCATCGATGGTCAGCGATCCGCGGCGCCCGCCGATCGATCCGTCGTCGACCACGGTCACGCCGGGGGCGGCGACGCGCTCGCCGATCCGGCCGGAGAAGGCCGACGTGCCCTTGCGGTTGAAATCGCCCTCCAGCCCATGGCCGATCGCCTCGTGCAGCAGCACGCCGGGCCAGCCGGGCCCGAGCACCACCGTCATCTCCCCGGCCGGGGCCGCCACCGAATCGAGATTGACCAAGGCGTTGGCGAGCGCCTGATCGAGCACATGGTTCCAGCGCGCCGGATCGAACAGCCCGTCATAGAGGAAGCGACCGCCGGTGCCCGAATAGCCGCTCTCGCGCCGGCCATTCTGCTCGACCACGATCGAGACGTTGAGCCGCACCAGCGGACGCACGTCGAACGCGACGAAGCCGTCGGGCCGGACGATCTCGATCACGCTCCACGAACCGAGCAGGCTGACCGACACCTGGGCGACGCGCGGATCGCGCGCACGTGCGGCGGCATCGATCGTCTGGCACAGCTCGACCTTGCGGGCGAACGGCACCAGGCCGAGCGGATCCTGATCGGTGTAGAGGCTGGCGTTGGTCCGCCGGGGCGGCGCGGCGATTGGGTTGCGGGCGGGATCGAGCAGCGTCATCGTTTCCGCCGCGCGCCGGATCGCGGCCTCGCTCAGGTCGTTGGCGTGGGCGAAGGCGGTCGTCTCGCCCGATACGCCGCGCAGGCCGAAGCCGGCATGGGTGTTGAAGTCGGCGGTCTTCAGCCGGCCGTCGTCGAAGCCGAAGCTCTCGGCGGCCATATATTGGAGGTACAGCTCGCCATCGTCGCAGCCGCGCAGCGCCTCGGCGGTCAGGCGCAGCGCACCCTCCGGATCGAGGGCATTGTCGCGATACAGGAAACGGCGGGGATCGGAAAAGCTGCTCATTCGCCCGATATAAGCGGGTCAGCCGTGCTTTGCATCCCCGTCGGCGGGGCCGCCCGCCAGAACGAAACGGCGGTCGCAATAGCCGCAGTCGACATAGCCCTTCTCGTCGATCTCGAGAAACACGCGCGGGTGGCCGAGCGCGGCGCCGCCGGGACTGTCGCTGGAGCCGTCGCAGGCGACGCGGCTGACGTTGGTGCGGATGATCTCGGGGGCGGGCTGCATGGCTTGTTGCCCTAGCGCAGCCGGGCCGCGCTGTTCAAGCGCCGGCCCGCCATTTGACGTTGTCCCTGTGGCGCGGCGAACATCGGGCGGATGGATCGCGGCTTTACGATGTCGGCTGCGGCCCGCTATGCCCGGGGCATGACCGAAGCCGCAATATCCATCGACAACCTCACCAAAGTCTATGCCGGCGGCAAGCAGGCGCTGGCTGGCATCAGCTTCGATGTCCCCCGGGGCGAGATATTCGGCCTGCTCGGGCCCAATGGCGCGGGCAAATCGACGCTGATCAACATCCTCGCCGGGCTGGTCAACAAGACCTCGGGCAGCGCCACGATCTGGGGCTTCGACATCGATCGCGAGACCCGCAACGCGAAGGCATCGATCGGCATCGTCAACCAGGAGATCCTGTTCGATCCCTATTTCACGCCGTTCGAGACGCTGGAGATCCAGGCCGGGATCTATGGCGTGCCCAAGGCCGCGCGGCGATCCTATGCGCTGCTGCGCGCCGTCCACCTCGAGGACAAGCGCGACGCTTATGCCCGGACCCTGTCCGGCGGGATGAAGCGGCGGCTGATGGTGGCCAAGG